>JAWODM010000076.1:0-12790 GCA_046483305.1 Candidatus Krumholzibacteriales bacterium
CAGCTTTTCAGTCAGTTTCTCATACTCAGCCCGCTTGCTTTTCAGAGCCACGGTCCGGTCGCTGGAATATTCCCTGAGAAGCTCCAGGTCGATCCCCGCCAGAACCTGCCTCAGTTTCAGGTTGACCGCCAATTTGATGGCGCCTTCGGTCTGCTCGGTAAAATCCGCTATTCCATGCCGGCTCTGAAAATCGGCGATCCTTCCCTGTATACTTTCAAGTTTCCGGCTGTAAGTTTCCAGCTGTTCCGAGATGAACTTCATGGTATTCCCGGCCCTGGTAAACTCCAGCAACTGGTTAAGAGAATTCAGGCTGCTGATATACAGATTCGCAATCTCAGAGGCCTTCACCGGGTCCCTGTCCCTGACTCTGAGATCGATAAGCCCGGTCTGGGAGACCGCAATGGCTGTAGCTCCCCGGAGTTTATCCAGAGTCTCATCCATGCTGGATGTCCCGTACCACTTTTTCAGGCTGAGAGAATCTATCACCATGGTCCTCAGCCTTCTGCTGGTCAGGATGTCAGCAAGTATCTGGGCCCTGGTCCTTCCCGCCGACATGGGAACCACCATGGAGGGAAGGTTCAGATTGCTCATCCAGGCTTCCAGAAAACTCTGCTGGCCCTCCTCCACCGGCGGCATGATCACCGCGCTGCTCTGGTACTTTGCGTCCGAGACAAGCAGGTAGATAACCGCCGCCACGGCGAAAAGGGCGGCAGCAGCAAGGACAGCCTTTCTCTTCTTTGTCAGCTTATTCAGAAGTATTATCATCATAATTAATAAATTCCATCACCTTTCGTGGAATTTCAATATCTAGTATTTAATACAGAAGGTCAATAGAATCCCTTTCGGGAATTTCTCCTCTCCTCCCACCGGCCCCATCTTTTCAAGAATCATATAATAATCGACATCCAGCTGGAACTGGAAATCATAGGTTCTGAAAAGGGCGAAACCTGTTCCGGCGCTTACGGTGAATCCGGTTCTTTTTTCGCTTTCCTGCCTGGTAAATCCGGCGTCTTCGATTTCATACTCAGTATTAACAGATTCCAGCCCCAGACCGGCGCTGATGAACGGGCTGAAATCACCCCTTCCAAAATACTTTCCCACCTTGGTGTGTAGCCAGGTGAAAGCCCAGGAACCGCTTCCCCACTTTATTCCGAATTTGCCGGAGAGAAAATAATCGTGCATGTCGTGCTGAACCACAAAATCAATGGCCGGCATCCTGTCCGGCTTGCCGAAGGAGTTATCCAGAGCCCAGAGAAATCCGGCCCTGATCCCCTTGGTGGTAAAAGAGCTCCTTCGCCTGTCCGGAGAAGTCTCCTTTTCGGTTATCATCCCCACCTCTGCCGATTCGGAGACCGACCTTCCGGTCGAAATACTCTTGGCCAGGCGCTTTGCCACTATATCCAGGTCTTCGACAGTTTCCGAAGAACCTTCCGCTCTCTGGACCACCTCGCTGTTTCCCGCGTCCACCAGGCTTACATTAGCTATTATCTTATCCCCGAACCTGGTCAGCGATCCTATCAGCGCCCTCTCATATCCTGCATCCTGGGCATAACCGGCCGCGCAGACAGGCGTATGGCACTGAACATTGCCAATCATTTCATAGGCCCTTACCGGAATATAAACCCCGTAATCGCTGAGGGCATCTCCGAATACCTGGTCCACCGCATCCAGAAGCTGTTCGTCTACCCCGGACGATTTGAACCTGAACAGCAGAACCTTCTCAGCCGAAACTGCGCCGGCCGGGGCGCCAAGCATTATAACCACAATTATAAGAATAATCTTCTTCATAACATACCCTGCCCTTCCGATATTCCGTCTATAGGACAATCATCTAATCCTGAAGATTAATTCAGGATTTGGTCAAAGCATCTCCTGCAGTTTCTCCGCCGCGCTCCTCAGATGGGGAATTACGATAGAGCCCCCCACCACCAGAGCCACATTGAAGGCCTCATATATCTGCTCTTTGGTTGCTTCCGCTTCCAGAGATTTTATCAGATGGTACTCGATGCAATCGTCGCACCTGAGGACCATGGAGGCGACCAGCCCCATCAGCTCCTTGGTCTTCTCATCCAGGGCCGCGCCATGATAGGCCTGTTCATCCAGGGCAAAGAATCTCTTTATTCCAAGATGCTTTCCCGACAGGACTATCTCATTGAGTCTATCCCGCTCCTGCATGAATTTCTTATCCCATCTTGCCATTTTAACCACCAGCCTTTGCACCAGGAAGCATCCGCGGACCGGAGCTTCTCTGATTCGGTAAATTTAACAGGCCCTATTCCTCCCTGACCACTTTCATATACCTTTTCTTTCCCGCCCTCAGCAGGATCGCCCCTTCCCTGATATCGGAAGATGTTATTTTCCGATCGAAAGATTCAATACGTTCATCGTTTACGTATGCGCCCCCCTGTTTGATCAGTCTTCTCGCCTCACTGCGCGAACCCACCAGGCCCGAGTCTGCCAGAAGCACGAAAGCGGCAATCCCCCCCTCCAGAACCGACGGCTCGACCCTGTGAGTCGGCACTCCTTCATCCGCCGAGCCATCTCCGGCGAACAGCGCTCTGGCGGCGCCGCGGGCTTTCTCCGCTTCATCTTTTCCGTGCAGCAGGGCGGTGGCCTCATAGGCCAGCGTCTCCTTGGCATTGCGGATATCCGCTCCATCAACATCGCAGAGTTTTCGGATTTCATCCGGTGGAAGGAATGTAAACAGAAGCAGGAACCTCTCCACATCACGGTCGTCGGCATTTATCCAGTACTGGTAATATTCATAAGGAGAGGTTCTGGCGCCGTCCAGCCATATGGCGCCCCCCTCGGTCTTCCCCATCTTCTGGCCTGTGGCGGTGGTCAGCAGCGGGAAGGTGAGAGCTTCCGCCTGGCCTCCCTCCACCCTTCTGATAAGGTCCGCTCCGGCCAGGATGTTCCCCCACTGGTCGTTGCCGCCCATCTGAATCCTGCAATCGCACTCCCTGTACAGGTGAAGGAAATCGTAGGACTGAAGCAGCATGTAATTAAACTCTATGAAATTCAGCCCGGTTTCCAGGCGCTGCCGGTATGATTCGGCCGCCAGCATCTTGTTTACGCTGAAATGCCGGCCGATATCCCTGAGAAACTCTATATAGTTCAGCGGCCTCAGCCATTCGGCGTTATCCATTACCACCGCGGTGTCCTTCGAGAAATCCAGAAACCTTCCAATCTGCTTTGCCAGCTTCTTTCCGTTGCTGTCGATCTCCTCCGCAGAGAGAATCTGCCTCATCTCGGATTTGCCGCTGGGATCTCCTATCATCGCCGTGCCGCCTCCCATCAGGGCGATAACCCGGTGGCCGTATCTCTGCATGTGGGCCAGGGCCATGATGGGAACCAGGCTGCCGCAGTGAAAGCTGTCCGCGGTGGGGTCAAAACCTATGTAGCAGGTGGCGCTGCCGGATAAAAGCTCCCCGACATTTTCCTCACTGCTGCACTGCTCCACGAAACCGCGCTCTTTGAGCTCATCGAATACATTCATCTTGTCACCGCTCCCGGCTGCAGTTTTTTTAATGTTTTTACCTTCTGATTACTTTATATTTACAATAATAATGGAAATTAACAATAATATTTTTAACGATTTTCCGAAAGGTTTAAAATGAGAAAAGGGATTTTCGCCGCGGGACTGCTGATTTCAATAATAATTTTATCCTCTTTCGGCCTCGGCGCTTCAGACGCTCAGCGGGAGATTGAACGGCTGAACCGGATGATCAGAGAAAAGGGTTACCACTGGAAGGCGGGGATAACCTCCATGAGCGGGCTGAGCGAGGAGGAGGTAAGGCGGCGCACCGGCTTTATTCCGGTACCGCAGGATATCAAGAAACAGATTCCGCTCTTCGAAAAGGTTCCGGCGGCGATTGACGACACCTATTTCAACTGGCAGGATATGTCGGGAGTGACCGATATAAAGAATCAGGCCAGCTGCGGCTCCTGCTGGGCTTTCGCCACGGTCGCTCAGCTGGAGAGCTTCGTCAGAATATACGATCACAGGTACGAGGACCTATCCGAGCAGCAGCTGATAGACTGCGGGCCGGGAAGCTGTACAGGAGGAACGCTCACCTCCGCATATTCGATTTTCCAGGATTACGGTTCTGTATCGGAATTAGATCTGCCTTACCTGGAGGATGATATTTACTCATGCACCCAGAATTCATATCTGCCCAGGGCGAATATAGACGGCTACACCAGGGTGGCCAATTCGGTTGCCGCCATCAAGAGCGCCCTTCAGGAGGGACCGGTAGTAAGTGGAATATACGGCACCTCAACAGCTTTCCTCAACTACTCCGGCGGCTGCTTCGACACCGACTACCCAAACCAGGTTGACCATGCAGTTCTCATTCTGGGCTGGGACGACAGCGCCTGCGGCGGCGACGGCGCCTGGATCTGCAAGAACAGCTGGGGAGAGGGATGGGGAATGGACGGATACTTCACCATCAAGTACGGGACCTGCAGTATCGGGGAAGTCGAATCCTGGCAGATCGATTACACCCGGAACGTCGGTTTCACCGGAACGGTCCCCTCCGGAGAGCTTTACGGCGGAGACGATATAACCCTCAACTGGGAGACCGGAAGTGCCGGCCCCTACGATATAGACATCACCCTCTTCGACAACAATGATAAATTCCGTTACTTTGTCATCGCGGATGATACCACCGGTATCAATTCCATAACCTGGACACTGCCGGAAGAGGTTATCCCCGACGCTTCGATAGTAATAGAAGCCCGCTCGCAGGATTCCGATATCAGCGGCAGGGACGAGATCGAAAACCTCAGGGTTACATTCATGACCAGGGTCCTGGACAACGCTCCAAACCCCTTCACCGATAAGACTTCCATAACCTATTCAATCTCAACACCCTCCAGGGTGGAGCTGAAAATCTTCTCGCCGGAGGGCAGGCTGGTAAAAACCATCGCCAGGGATGTCCAGCCGGGCGAGCATACCGTGGAATGGGACGGAACCGACGAGGCCGGCAGCTACGTCACACCGGGTGTGTACCTGTGCCGGATCAAGGGAGCGGGGCTGGAGGATACCAGGAAGATAATATATCTGAAGTGAATCTTTAGTCGTTAATCAACTTATAGATTTGCGGACAAATCCATAGTATAATGCCCCGGTCATAAATCGATAATAAATACCGGAAAAATTGAAAATCAGCGGAATTGCCGCATTTATTTCTTGACATCATTTTCAGCCTGCAATTCCCTGAGTATAGTATATGCCTTTAATTATGCTGCAGATAGCCCCTTATATGCTCCTGCGGACATTATCTGGCAGCGTCCTGCATTTTTACATTTCCTGAGCTCTTTTAACCTCTCCGGGACCATTCTCAGCGGCCCTGAAAAGGTATGTTATATTGATATGTACAGGGGGGACGCATTGGTTTTAGTGAAGAGGAGGTGCGCAGTGAGCGTCCGGATTTCAGAGGCAGGTCTCAAGAAAGATGAAAGTATAAAGTTACTTCGGGCAGAGCTGTCGTGTATTGATGACAGGAAGCTGCTGAAGGGGGTATTATCTCTCAACGAAAGGGAGAGAAAACTGAAGGTCAGAGTATTACTATACCTTCGCGAAATCGACAGAAGGCGGCTCTACCTCGAGCTGGGCTATTCCTCGATGTTCGAGTTCTGCACGGAGAGGCTGGGTTATACCCGCTCCAGCGCATGCAGGAGAATAAAAGCGGCCAGGTGTACCGGGAGATACCCGGAAACAGCGGTTATGTTATATTCGGGAGAGGTCAGCATTTCGACTGTGGCGATGATCTCGGGTATAATCAACCGGGAAAACCGCCGGGAGTTATTAAACAGAATAAGGGGGAGGTCATACAGGGAAGCCGAAGAGGAACTTTCCAGATACAGGCCGGTAAGAAGAACCCCCGAGAGGATCAGGACAGTATTTACCCACAAACCTGAAAAAAGGGAAATTACGCCATCCACTCCCGACGTTGGGAGTGGAGAAAAGTCAGTTGATATGAATAAAATGAACGGGAATCCTGAGGAGGACGAGGATAAAGATAAGAATATAAATGTCGAAAAGAATTACCGGCTGCAGTTCATGGTAAAAGAGAAGACAATGGATAAGATCAACAGAGCGAAGTCTCTTCTTTCTACTAAATATCCGAAGGGGATCAATCTGGAGCTTCTCTTCGATGAATTGCTTGATAATTACCTGGAAGAGAACGATCCGGAAAGAAGAAAAGTATCCTTCATTATTCTTTCAACTCCAAAAGCAGTTCCTGGACTCCGAGCTCCCCGGCCCTTCGACAGAATCAAATCTTCCTGAGAGACCACCCTGATTGATTCACCCTCTCGTACAAAGCCGACCGCACTTCGCAAGGGGCGACGCCGGAGCAGCCGCGGGAATGCAGGGCTCCCGCCGGATCGGGATGCGGGCCTGGCACCGCTCAAATAACCGGCAGATCAATAACCGAGCGAGTGATACCCGTCCGGCGATCCGGGTGGGTACCTGTCGTTAGGCACCGATGAGCTCGCCGGTATGGGAGCTCCGAGAAGCTTCAGCGGGGCGTTACGGTACATCGAGACATCCAGTATCGTGATCACTACCTCCGGCAGTGTGCTGTCGGAGAAGTCATTCAGCGTACGGGCCTCCTCGACACGGAAGGCGACGATACCGAGCGTCTCGCCCTGAAGGTTGCCGTTCACGCCCAGTGGTGAATCGAAATCGTAGTTGATGCTGACATCGCTGTCGTATACGACCGCGACAACGATCCTGCCGATAAGCCGGTTGATCCCGAGGGCCCGCAGCGGTCTGACATCGGGGATCTTGTCAAGCCGCTCCTGGGAGGGGATCGAGTCGGTCCCATTGATACCGAAATAGTTTCTTACAGCCTTCTGCATCTCGAGCCCGTCAAGACAGGTATTGTCTTCATAACCGTAACCGCAAATCCACTTCGCGGGGATGCAGTTCGGAGCAAACCATCCCTCATCGCCGGTCTGGCCGGTCATCACGGTGATGGTCCGTCCTGTGTTCGACTGGAAGTAACGAAGCACCTGCCTCTGGGTCTCGTCCGACATGTCGTCGTTTACATCCTGCTCACTGAAGAAATCGGGTCCATCAGGAGTTATTGGCCCGCCGGCGCTGTTGTAGTACAGCCCGTTGTCCAATCCATCCTCGTCGATGATCAGGAAAAACGGCATTTCTTCTCCCCAGGTTACAAACAGATAGATTCCGCCCGTTCCGTCCGATACCGGGTACAGTACAAGGGATATGTCCGTTATCATTCCTTCGATGACAGTGACCTCGGTCTCCCCCGTATACTCCACCACGCCTTCCTGGTTCTTGGCATCCACCTTCAGATGCCAGACTCCCGGCGGAATATCGTTCAGCGTCAGTTCCGCGGCGGAGTCGCTGAGAAGGTCCATCTCGGCAGATATCGTCTCAAATCCGCTCCTGGTAAGGGTGGCCTCGACTGAGACGACGGAAGTCGGCGCATTCTCCCTGTCTATTCTCAGCACCATAGCTCCGGTAGTTTTATCCACGGGCGTCATGACCTTGTCATCAGTCTCGCAGCCCATTGAAAAGACCAGTGCACCTATTAATAATGTGAAAAACAGCTTCTTCACGGTAGTACCCCCTTCATTCGGCAATATTTGTTTTAAATTGCTACTCCAGTTTAATTCTATGCGGAAACGGGCACTTTGTCAATATAAGCATTGGTTCCAGCCCCGGCGTTGTGTGCTACCTCGCAGCCGGGCGGCACTCCCGGAGCTATGCTTTAAACCGGGTATCCACTGTCCGCTCCGCTCAGGAACCGGACCAGGGGTTGTTCTCATGGGCAGGTTGTTAAGCGGTAAAAGCTGAAAATATGGGTTCCTGGGCTCAATATCACCTCAGCAGGACAAGTTTCCTGGTCCGGACTTCCCCGCCCGCCTTCAGACAACAGTAGTAGATCCCGGAAGCAACCGGCCTGCCGGTATCGCTTCGGCCATCCCAGACGATTTCGCCCCGTCCAACATGTTTCATGCCGCCGATCAGCGTCCTGACCTTCCTCCCTGCCGTATCGTAGATTGCCATACGCAGCGGTGATTCATTCGGAACGTAGAACGAAATCGTTGCCGCCGGGTTGAAAGGATTGGGAACCACCGGCCCTATCGAGGGCGCAGAAGATGTCCGGTCCACCGGCTCTGCAGAGGTGATCTTATCTGTGGTAATCGCATAGAGGTCAACCATATCGCCGGGGGCCTGCGTGATAACCGGATCGAACCGCAGACGTGTTATCGCGCCGGCATAAAGCGGGTGCGAGGCCAGATCGACTTCATATGAACGGACCTCGCCGTCTGGAACGACCGTTACTGTCAGGCGCCTTTCGCTGCTGAAGACGCCGTCCGCTCCCGCAAAGAAGAGTTCCGCCTGATCGCTGACGGTATGGTGAGCGCAGGTAATATAGATAATGGGCACATCTTCAGCCTGCCACATGCTGTGCGGGAGGGTAACCCGCGGGTCTGCAGAGTCTAGAGTCATCCTCCAGAACCCGCTGTAGGGCGGGCTGGTGTCGCTGAGGTTATAAGGCGCGCAATGCTGCCGGTCCCGGTCGAAGACGCAGTCCGGACCGGCCTCCGGGGCATGGTTGTATACGTAGCTCCGGATATCGTCAAAAAGGTCGCCGAGGATCAGGGTGTACTCATACTGGTAGACGATGTCGTGATCAAGAATATCTGTATGCAGCGGAGCGATGTAACCGGTGTTATCATCCCTCGGTCCACCGCCGCCCGGAGTGCCGTGGAATCCTCCCACGGTCAGGATGGTGCCGGGGTTATATATTCCCAGGCCCCAGTCATCGTCGTTTACCAGAGCCGACCAGCACTCTGTGCTTTTCCAGTAGGTCCAGGGAGGCCCGCTGTTGTTAATCTGTGTGAGCGCAGCGCCGGTATAAGATTCATCCCCCGTATAGGTAAACAGCCGGTGCAGGGTACCGACCGTGTATACGGCAGGCAGTTCCTGGTGTCTGCCGCTGTAGAGGGCAGAATCGCCGCGCGCGTTGATCAGGCGGCTTCGAACGTGGACACGGTTCGCCTCCAGGGTGATCCAGGTCTCCATGGTGCATTCCGAGTCTACGTTGAGCAGGGCCCACTGCTTGGGGACGCACTTGACGTAGAGCGAGTCGCCGTCGTTGCGGTCGTCGAATGCCCACGATCTGTATCCATAGACATCTCCTGCCTGGACCGGATTCCAGCCCCAGCCCTGGTACGCCGGATGCTGGTACTCGCCTTCCGGGATGAATGGATCAGGACCGCTGTAGTATGACTGCTGGATATACCGGCCGAGGTCACGGATGTTTACCACACTGGCATCCGCACCGCTCTCGCTCAGGTAGCTTATTGCTCCGCCGCGCTCAAGATCTATCCCCACACGAATGACGCCGTTGTCGAGGTAGCTTATCCGGGCAAAGAGCGGAGCGGGCAGAACGGCCGTCATCATGGCGCTGAATATGATCATGACGATGAATAGACCGGTGAGAGAGCGCTTTGTTGTTGAATCCATGATGACTTTCGTTTGCTCCAGAGTTAGTGTTGTGTAGATCAATACAATTATAAGAAATGTGGTTTCTTCTGTCAAAGTCGAGAGTTCCTGGAAGATAATCTACAACCCAATAGTTTGAACTTACTCGATATCCATTTTCCTTAAGAAAATTGCTTAACAATAACAAGTTCACCGGCAAGCCCGGCAGGGCTTGCCCGGCGCAACCGGTCAGATGCCACCTTCATCTACCGGGGCACCAGGGGAACCCAGCGCATGTGAATGATATTCATCAATACGAATCCGCTGACCCAGAGTACAGCTTTGAACGTGAGCGGTTCTACAAATGCTGCACCCAGGATAGCTGCAACGAATGGGATAACAGCCAGCATCGCAGTGTAAGGTACTCCGACCTTTTTGCCGCATGACTTGCATGTCGCAGGCAGGGCAGGCCCCAGGCACATCTTGCGTAGAATGGAAATTCCCGGATTCCCGCAATTGGGACATCTTAACTTGTTCATCGTCTCATCTCCGTGGCACTAACAGGGTTGCGGATCATCGGGGGGCGGAACAGCACGCTTGCTCTCGGCGACTACCGTCCCCTGCAGCTGCTACTTTCATTGACTAATTTAAATTTACTTCTTAAGTCAACTACAATATTTACTTAAGCAACACCTTTAAATTCACCTTTATGATAAAGAACCAACCACACGATTAAAATCGGAATTGCAGCCATTAACGAATTTTGCATTAGTGCCGGTTCTGTTTTTACTTCCCAATTTAACAGCTTCATCGTAATCAAATTATTATACGAATGCATCAATACACAAGGCCAGACACTTTTTGATTCTAAATATAACCATCCAAATATAAAACCCAACAAGACATATATAAATAGTGTTACTAAAATCCCAATCAGGGTAAAATAAAAATTATTGCCACCATCCGCAAAAATTAAAAAAGGCATATGCCATAATGACCAGAAACCCCCGCTTATTAAGAAAACCTTCCAACGTCCTAAAGGACGTAACTTTTCTACTAAATAACTTCGCCACCCAAATTCTTCACCAATGAATATGAAAAAACCGCCAAAAAGGTTTATGGGAATTCTATAAAGACCACCTGTAATTTCGTCAGGATTAATAGCCGAATAGCCGAAAATCAAATGAAGAATATCCTGAACTCCGTTCCAGAAGAAAGGCAATAAAATAGCTAACAACCAGTAACGCCAGGCTATTTTTCTTATTCCAAGGTGTGCGTCCTTATAACCTTCTTTTGAAATTAAAGAACGAATAATTACTGCAGCAAGCAAAGGACTATATGGGCCAAGGATACCCAAAACTGCATTCCAATAATTATTTCCTTTTGAAACGGTGACTTTCGTTAGTATAAATGGAATCCAAAACAGCGCATAGGAAATACATAAGAAAGTGATTATATGTGACCAATTAATTATACGATTTTTTATAAATAATTTCTTATTCATGAATAATAATAGTTTCCGCGAGACAATCCCGAATGTTCGACAGTCAGGATGAAAGAAATATTGACAAAAACCGATGCCCAGTTCAACAAGTTATGCGCCATACCCCAAAGAACGCTCAATAGAGTTCCATAAAATAATTTTCTTATTGACCAATGATATGACACGAATCTTCATAATTTTCTTACCGATTGTTTTCCCATTGAACTCCTCCATCATAGGAGTTTACTATAATATCAGCATAAGATTCAATTATATACCAATCAACATCCGAAATGTCGACATAACAAGAATAATGACAAATATAGAAAATTTAAATACTTTCAACATTGCCGATAGTGCTCCCTCTTCTAAAGAAATAGTAAATCAATCTATAACATTATTATAAATCCATAGTTCAAAGGGGTATACATCTCCCTCACCAGTAAATGCTCCAGCAGAAAATACAAAGTTATCACCACTTGGGCTGAAACTGAAATCGCCATTATATATAAACCTGCAAAGTGATTTGTGAGTTCTGACATCGAGATCCTTGGATTCCTGTGTATTAAAATTCAGGATTTCTATATGACCCCCGGTGGAGGTGCCCTCATATGAAAAATAGCTGATAAGTAATAGTTCCCTGTTTTTTGGATGAGCACTCAGAGATATAAATTCTCCCTTTCGTTCAGCGATAACAATTGGGTCATTATCGGAGCTTTCTAAATTCAATTTCAAATAACGGGTAATTGCATGTGGGCCCCTCCCCGAACAGAGCCCCATAAACATAAGACTGCCGTCATGACTTAATGAAAATTGATTTTCCGTTGAAGATTCTAAATTAATGGCATATAAAAGGCTGTCAGCGATTGCCTGTGTACTATCGGCATATCTCCAATAAAATCCACTAATCCCTGTTTCAGGATTGGTGCCGTAGAATATTATCCCCTCTTTACCTGGCCAGCTCGCTATACTTTGTGGAGACCAGTTCTCCCCCACCAGTTCTTCATCAATAATAGTTCTCTCATCTGATAAAATAATGCGGGCTGCCTTTTGAGCGCCGTCCGCGCTGTAAGTGATCAGTAATCTATCATTCTGAGAATCGAGCCTTAATGATCCAATACAGTGAGGAAAATTGAAAGTGGAGTATGATTGATATTCAAAACTGTTACTTTCAAAATTGACCTCAAATATACCGGAGAAATATTGTCCATCGAGATAAGTTACAGTTGTTGTATATAGTTTTCCCGGTTCTACCCAAACCGGATTTTCAAGATAGCTAACTGGTTGCCCTTTATTAACATCCCGATCATCAGGTCCCGAATATCCCAGATAAATCAATCGAGTTAATTTCGGATTAAGATCCACTTCGCCACAACTTGGCGAATATACGGTTTCCTCACAAGACACCAACAAAATTATGAATGCTATTAAAAATAAGGTTCCGTATACGTATGATTGTTTTAATAACTTTAAGATATTTATTCCCCTAAAGATAAAGTTCCCCCAAGACCCATTTAGGGTCATTATTCAAAGGTTATTTGTAATAATGAAACATATTACCAAGTACAAAGTCCATTATATCATACTATATATTATGTGTCACTGCACATATCCGTTTTCTCGGGAATAGGAATAGAGATCATGACCCACCTCCTGCTCTAAGGAAGCTTCTTTGTTTTGGGGAGGGGGAGTGGGCGGCTCTTCGGGGGGCGGTGGAGTCTGTGCGGGGTGGCGGGGAAGAAAAAGAAGAAGAACTACAGGAAGAGTTAATAAAAGAGATAGAGATCCGGGAAGAGACTGAGGCTGAAATTGCTTCTGGCGAGGAAATCTTTTTC
>JAWODM010000019.1:0-26244 GCA_046483305.1 Candidatus Krumholzibacteriales bacterium
GGCACCGAAGAGACCAATGACGCGCAACTTCTGGAAGACTGGTTCACCGATATTCACGGCCATAATCACAGGACCAATCTGCTGGTAATGGGAGAGCGCCTGATGTCCGACCTCTATTACGAAGGCGCGGTTTCGTTCCAGAGCAACGTCCTGGGAGCCGAGCTGGACGGATACAGCTACTATGATTGTACCGGAGGTATACTGGGCGGCGGGATAGTGTATCCGATGCTGGAGCCTGTTTCCGGCGGGTGCATGGACGGGCTGGACAGCTTCTGCCTTGACGGCGGCTGTCCCTATATCAATAAGTTCGATATGCTGGCGCTTCTTGGCGCCAATTCCAGCTATGCCCTCCAGTACGGCGCCGGCTGTGAATCCGAGACCAAGTACGCGGCGGTGGCCAACGACGCCAGCACCCTGAACGGCCAGCCGGCCAGGGCGGTCACCTGCGCCTTCAGCATGATGCAGGTCAGGGACTGCGAAGACGGCGGCGCTCTGGCCAGGAATGAATTCTTCGCCAGGGTCATGGAATTCTTTGAAAACGGAGTGAATCCCGATATAACATACGATAATCCCGAAGCCGGCAGGTTCGTAAACAGGCTGCATCAGAATTATCCGAACCCTTTCAATCCCTCGACGGCGATCAAATTCAGCCTCAAGAACCGCTGCAGGGTTACGGTAAGGGTATTCGATGTCAGCGGGAGGCTGGTAAAGACGCTGATCGACGAGGTCAGGGGCCCCGGCATTTACAACGATCTCAGCTGGACCGGGACCAACGCCGCGGGAGAAAAAGTTTCAAGCGGGGTCTACTTCTACAGGTTGGAGGCGGGAAGTTACAGGGACATGAAGAAGATGATCCTGCTGAGGTGATGCCTGTCCATTTATTTTAACTATCGCGCCGGCGGCTACCCGGGGCGGGAACGGTCAGGGCCGCAAGGGGGCGTCCTTACGCTGGAAGAATTCTATTTCAGGCCGCCGCGACTTCCCATGCAACCTTACTTGTGCCCGAAATATGCCTCCTCGAACCTGTCCACCAGCCCCCTCATCTCCTCAATATGATCCAGCTCCAGAGTCTGCTTCGATTTCATCGCCCCGGCCAGCAGCCGGTGAAGCAGAGCCAGTTTTTCCATGTAATTGCCGTATCCGGCGTCATCCTCAGCGACCGGCTTGATCCTCTGGGTCATGAAGTACTGATATACTATATGCTGCAGCTCTTCGGCATGCGCTTCCTTATTGTTTATCCATCTCACTATCTGATTGTAATTCTTCTCATCCCGGCCGGTCAGCTTCTTTATCATATTCATCGATTTTTCGATGGTCTCTATGTGCTCCCTGATGAGTTTTATCCTCATCCCGTCGTCGTATATCCCGCAGGGGATCTCGCAGTGGGATGCCGCCCCGCCCGGCCATGCCATCAACAGCAGGCAGAAGAGCCCGATTGCCGACATTGCTTTCATAGCTTCCTCCTTTAATCTGGGTTTCACGGTTAGAATTCATCCACGGCTGACAACCTCGATCTTACAACAGAGAAGAGATATTTTAAATCATTATCTGCCGGCGGGAGAATAGCGGTAAAATCCATAAACAGTTGACTTATCTTCCGGGCTCGGGTAGATTTTAGTTGCCGGTACATGCCTTAATCACGAATCGGCAACGGCGGTGGGATAATCCGGCATGAGCGGGGAAAACCTATTTTTTTACGCCGGGGATAAGCGCAGATGAACGAAAAACAGATCGGCGACTACAAAATCCTGAAACAGATAGGGGCCGGAGGAATGGCCAGGGTCTACCTGGGGGTTCACAAGGATGTACCGAACCTGAAAGTGGTTCTGAAGGTCCTCTCCGACCCCAGGCAGGCGGAGCGGTTCAAGCAGGAAGCCGACAAGCTGGCTCTTCTGGACAGGCACCCCCATATCTGCAAGATCAAGCATTTCTTCAACCACGGAGAAGAGCTGGTCATAGTAATGGAGTATATCGAGGGGGAATCTCTGAAGGAGATGCTGGATGAGAAGGGAAAACTTCCCATACCTGAAGCTCTTAACATCGTCTGCGATATTATCTCAGCCCTGGAACCGGCCCACCAGCAGGGGATCTACCACCGGGACATCAAACCGGGGAATATCATGTTCAAGGAATCAGGGCAGGTTAAGATTATCGACTTCGGGATAGCCAAGGCCAAAACCGACCCCAGCCTGACCATGGTGGGGACCAGCGCCGGCACTCCCGATTATATGGCTCCGGAGCAGTTCGCCGCGTCAGAGGATATCGACTACTCCAAATCGGATATCTACGCGGTGGGTACCATGCTGTTCCAGATGCTTACCGGGGAGCTGCCCTTCAAGGGGGCTAATGAATTTGTGCTCAGAGACGCCAAGCTGCTCGAAAACCCGCCCAAACCTTCCAGCCTGAACAGTGAAATAAGCAGGGAGCTGGACCAGGCGATTCTCAAATCTATTCAGAGCGACCCCGAAAAAAGATTCGGTTCGGTAACAGAGTTGAAGGAGAAGCTGCAGGAGATCTGCAGGTCGTATAAAACCGCCGAAACCATCGCCTCCATAAAAGAGCCGGAGAGACGCGAGCCTGCCGGTGTAAGAGAGGGCGCGGGAAGCAGGAAACTGACGTACATCGTATCCGCGGCGGTTCTGGTGGCCGCGGCGGCGGTTTACTTTCTGTTCTTCCGGCCATCCCCGGCGCCTTCCGGCGAAATAACCGTAACCGTGACTCCAGCCAGCAACATATACATAGACGGCCGTCTGTCCGGCCGCTCCACCAGCGTTCACAGCGCCAGCCTGGAGGAGGGGAAACACACTATCAGAATCGAAAACATGTCAGCCCTGTTCGAGAAGGAGATACTGGATACCGTAATGATCCCGGCGGGCGGCGCCATTAACAGAGAGTACAGCTTCATGGGAGGGCTCGATATCAGAATCAATCCTTCCGGATCGATATTCATAGGTGAAACCCTGGTTGAAGAATCGACCTCGGGAGAGTTTCTTCCCCTTCCTCCCGGGAGGCATATCCTGAGGGTCAGAAACGAAGCGGCCTCCGGCAAAAAGGAATTCGCGGATACCATTCAGCTGGCCGCAAACATGAAGCTGGAGAAGGATTACACCTTCGACATCCGCTCCGGTCCGGCGGCGGATCAAGACCAGGGAGAAAGAGAATCCGCCTCTTCCGGAACCGGCGGCGGGGAAGCTCAAACCTCCGAGGAATCGCCTCCGGGGAGGCTTCTGGTAGGGTCCAGGCCAAGGTTCGGGGATATCTACATTGACGGCGTTCTGCAGGAATACAAAACCCCCTATACCTTCAGTATCGCCCCCGGCAGATATACGGTCAGGGTAGTAATAACTGAGGACGGAAAGAGTTATGAGAAGGTGTACAGGGTGGAAATAAAAAGTGGCGAAACTGAAAAAATTAACTTTAAACCCACGGAATAATAGGATATAATTTCTATATCTTTTTAACCATTCAATCCAGGGGGGCGTTATGAGCGGTAAACTTTTTGTGCGTACAGCCGTATCTCTGTCGATGATCTTCCTGCTTCTGCCGGCATTCGCCGGCCCGGCCCGCGCCGGCGAAGATGACACCATCGCCAAGCAGCTGGCTGAAGCGGTAAATCTCTACACCGAGCTGGAGTTTGACAGGGGGCTGCAGATAACCGACCGGCTTCTGGCCAGGGATGACCTTACCCCGAACGACAGTATCGCGATCTTCGAAGTAAAGAGTATAATCACGTACGCCAAGGGACAGCAGTACAGGAACAAGGCGTTCGACTATCTTACCAACATCTCCAGAATAGGGCATTGCCTGATTCACCTGCCCAGGGAGATATGGCCAACTGAACTCAGAGACAGGTGGTACGCCATATCGAAACAGAAGAACATACTGACCTGCCCGGTGGAAGAGGAGTCCAATATTCAGACTATCGCCATCATGGAATTCGACAACTATTCAGTGGGCAAGTACCAGGAGAAGCTGGGAGACCTCAGCAAGGGGCTGGCCGACTTCTTCGAATATGATTTTTCGCGCTTTTCCGATCTGAAAGTGGTGGAGAGAGACAAGATAGATTACATACTCAAAGAGCTCAAGATGGTGGAAGAGGGGAAAATCGACAAGGCCACCGCGGTGAAAGCAGGCAAGATACTTGGAGCGCAGATGATGGTGTTCGGAAGCATCACCCAGATAGACGACGACAACGCGGTGATGCTCGCGCGCGCAGTCAACGTGGAGACCTCCGAGGTCATGACCATCGCGGAAAAGAGAGGAAAGCCGAATTTCGTGGAAATGGAGAAGGAGCTGGTAAAGGAACTGGCTGAACAGCTCGACCTCATGGTGACTGACAAAAACAGAGAACTTATCGACGAATCCGCCACTACAGACATGGATGCCGCAAACCTGTACTCCATGGGACTGAAATACCTGGACAGGTACGAATACAAGAAGGCCTATGACTTCTTCAAGAAGGCTTACGAAAAGGACAGCAGCTTCGCCGAAGCGAAGAGGAAGATGGAAGTTTACAAGCCGCTTATCAGTTAGCTGATCAGGCCGGAAAGCGGGGAGAGGATAAGAGGATATATGAAGAAATATATTGCGTCCCTGGCCGTTCTGTCGATCCTGCTGAGCGCCGGCTGTTCCCAGTCGCTGTACATGAAGGGAAAGGCCGCCTCGGAGGAAGGGAACATTGATACCGCGCTGAAGTTCCTTTACATGGCTGTTGAGGAAAACCCCGACAATTACAGGGCCTGGCGTGAAATCGGAACTATTTACTATGAGGGAGGGGAGCCCGGAAAGGCGGAAGAAGCGTTTGCCATGTCTAACCGGATAAGGCCGAACGCCCCTTCCAGCCTGTACCTGGGCCTGATAATGGAGGAAAGAGGCGAGTTCGGCAGGGCTATCAAACTTTACGGTTCCGCGGTGAACCTGGAGGGAGATGCCCGGATGAGGGAGAGGGTGCGCGAAAGGCTGGATGTTCTTATAGACAGGAAGCTGGAGAGGGAGGCGGTCGCAGCGGTGCGGAATGAATCGGATATCGAGACCAGCTTCATTCCTGACAGCACTATCGCTGTAATCAACTTCGACGGTTCGGCGCTGGACCAGGATATGAAACCTCTGGCGCTGGGACTGGCGGAACTTACCGCCAACGACCTGGCCAAGATCTCCAGCCTCAACGTAATAGAAAGAATCAAGATAAACACCATTCTGGACGAACTGAAATTCAGCCAGTCCAGGTACGCCGACCCCGCAGTGGCGCCGAGAGTGGGAAAGCTGCTGGGCAGCCGCAGGCTGGTGCTTGGGAACATAGTTGAAACCGGCGACGAAGAGCTGAGGATCGACGGGGCGGTGGTAAACACTATTGGCGGAGATGCCCTTCGGACCGGAGCGGCGGAGGGGAAACTGAAGAAGTTCTTCGAGGTGCAGAAGAACTTTGTTTTCAGCGTCATAGACACTCTGGGGATACAGCTTACCAGGGAGGAGAGGGACGCCATAGAGGAAGTTCCCACCGAATCCTTCCTCGCCTTCATGGCGTTCAGCCGGGGGCTCTATTACCAGAAAGAGGGGATGCCGGGGGAGGCTGTCAAGTCGTTCCGGGAGGCCGGGGATCACGATCCCGGATTCAGCAGGGCGACCAACCTGGCCGGGAAGATGCAGCTGGCCGCCAACTTTGGCGCGGAAGGGAATACCGGAAAATTCAAAAAAATGATAGATACCTCGGTGAGGGCCGATGAAATGGAGGCAGGGCTGGGTAATATTCAGAACGCCAACCTTTTCAACAACGGGTTCATAAGAACCGGCGACGGCCGTTACTACTTCGGAATCGATCCGCTGGCCCCGCCTGGAGGAGGAGAAATTTCCACCGGTTACGGAGTTATTGTCATAGAAGGGAATCTCGATGCGGATTAAAAAGATATTCATACTGGCCCTGATTATATCTGTGCCGCCCCTGTCAGCCTCTTTCGGACAGATAATATACAATCAGCCGTACTCAGCGAGCCTGAACTTTTATTACAACAACTGGTCGCTGGACAATCCGGTGACCGGGGGGAAAGAAGATTTCTCTCAGAAAACCTTTTCTCTCTCCGGGTTCGTGCCGCTGAGGGATAATTTCGAGGCCAGATACTCCATAGTTACGGCCTCCAACAGCCTGGATATGAACAACACCAATAACGAGCTGTCCGGGCTGGGGGACCTGAGAGTCCAGTTTTCCCACTCCTTCTACAGCGACAGGGTGCTTCTCTCGGCGGGGGCTAACCTTCCTACCGGAAAGCAGGAACTGGATACCGGCGAAGAACTTCAGGTAATTGAATTTCTTTCAAGGGATTACCTCTCCTTTCCGGTAAGGCGTTACGGCGAAGGAGCCGGATTCAACCTGCTTGCGGGAGGCGCTGCCAGTGTGGGCCCGGTGAAGTGCGGAGCTACCGCTTCCTATTATTATACAGGCACATACACCCCGTATGCCGACTTCGGCGATTACAATCCGGGAAACAACTTTTCGCTGGGGGGAAGCGCGGAACTGACCGCTGACCGGATCCATTACTCGGCGCGGCTCAGTTATTCAATATCGGGGGCCGACCAGCTGGACGGCGATGACATATATAAACAGGCGGACAGGTTTACTACTCTTCTATCTGTCTCGTACAGAGAACAGCCATATATGGTAACCGCCGGCACCAGAATAATCCTGCGGGGGAAAAACACCCGATACAGCATTACCGACGGCGCTATCGAAAGCCAGCTGAAGAAGTACGGAGATGAATTCGATCTATTCCTGCATTTCGATTATTCAGCAGCTGAACGCTGGTTATTGGGAGCGCGCCTGGCCACCCGGCAGATCTCTTCCGGGGAGGAAGTGATGGACCGGGCCTCCATATACAGCATCGGACTCAGCGCATCCAGAAAACTGTCAGATCATTACAGGGCAAACCTGGGGGGGATATATCATACCGGGTCGACAGACCGGGACGATATAAGTGTCAGCGGGTTCCAGATGACCGCTTCCCTGTCTGCGGCGTATTAGTGGGAGATGATAATGAATAAACGATACAGAGAGATAATTGCGGCATTGTCAATTATGGTTGTTCTGGCACTCTGCGCCGGATGCTCGGAGAGAATAACCGAAACAACAGGCGGGGAAGCAGAGCTGCGGATATCTGCTGCCGGGGGAGCGGGGGCGGAGCTGAGCCGGGCATCATCATTCACCCTGACCATAACCGGCCCCGGTATCATCAATCCTATCAAAACAGACCTGATCTACGAAAACGGGCTACTTATTGGAACCGTTACGGTGCCGGCCGGGCCGAAGAGAGTTTTCCTGATCGAAGGCTTTGACGAAGCGGGAGCGCTCATCTACTCGGGAAGGACCGTGGCCGACGTAAATCCTGATGAGGTAACCTCGCTCAGCATAGATATCGAGCCCCGGATACCGATGGTGAAACTATCGCCTTCCTACTACTTCGAGCCCTACGGTTCCTACCTCCAGTACAGGGTAAGGGTTCATAATATGGCGCAGCTCCGGAGTATCGCAATACAGATAGATAATTACAGTGAAAAATATGGCACCCAGTACGGATTCTACGCCAACGATGTAGTTATAAACCCCATGATATCTGATTTCGCGTCGCTGACATGGTATAACCTGGAAGCCCCTCCCGGAGTAGTCCTGAATGTTTCCCACCGTTATGCCGGTAACAGCATTATAGACCCCTCCGGGTACCGGGAGCTTGCCACAGTGGTGATAAGAACCTATACCCCCTATCTGGGCCCAACGCTGTTGAATGCCATTTTCGAGCCCCAGGTTATCTCAATGGTCGGGATCGAGGGAGACACCCTCGACCAGGCGATCTACAGCGAGAATTCAAACGCTTTCCTCTTCGAGCCGACCGAACAGCGGAGCGGCTACTGGAAGATGGACTGGGACGGGCAGTATCCAAACATCGTGCTGGACAGCTCCGGGAATAACCTCGATGGCTCGGCGGCGGGGACAACCTGGGACGAGGGGATGTGGGGAAGCGCCAGGACCTTCGACGGGAACGACGATTTCATCACCATCCCCGACAACCCACTTCTTGATCTTGACGAAGGTTTAACCGTTTCATTCTGGATAAAGGCGGTACCCTACGCCAACGAGGATACCGGGGCGGTCATCAGCAAGATGTCCGGTGACGGGCCGATTAACTACCAGATCCTGTTCTCCTGGCTTCCCGGAGCGGTGGAACAGGGGAACTGCAGATTCATATTCCGTTACGGCAATCCTCCCTACCAGTACTACAGCGCAGAGGTGCCTGACATCGCCAACAATGAGTGGAGGCACGTAATCTTCTCATACGATTTCGGAAAGCCCTCTTCCGCGATACTGGTAATCGATTACAGCAGGATAATCAGCGGCAGCTGGCTGGATGACAGCGGAGGAGCGGAAGCCACCGTAAACGACGGACAGCTCCTGTTCGGAAAACAGGATAACACCGATCAGCCATATTATCTGGCCGGAGGGCTGGATGAATTTGAGCTGTACAGTCAGTCCTTCGGGTGGCAGGCGCTCCAGTATATCTTTTTCCCGAGATAGAAACAGGTATTATCAACAGGCCGGCTCAGAGCAGGTAACTACCCTTTATCCGGTCTTCAGGATAACCGTCTCGGCGACCTGGGCGGTATAGGCCTGGGAGGTGTCGATCTCCCCCTCTTTGCCGCTGATGATCAGCCCTAAAATGAAGAGCCAGGAAAGTATCTTCCTTCCCTTTCCCTTATTTTCAATAGCCCCGGACAGTTTAATCATCCCTCCGTCGGCTGTTCTGTATTCACCTTCTGGGCGCAGCCCGGTGAAGGAGATTTTGATATAGCCGGGATCTCCCGGCCTGGAAGCCTGCTCTATCTCCACCACTTCGGCGGTCCCCTTCGCCCCCTCTTCCACAACAGTCTTTCCCCCTATGGTAATATCCTCGGCCAGAATTATCGGAAGCTCCAGCCCCTTCTGCAGCATTCCCGAGTTGACCTTAATGGAGGGGTCGAACCTGACCTTGACTTCAGTCTCTTCGGGAAGAACCAGGGCGGCCGAAGCCGCGACCGGAATCATTGAGAGTATTGCCAGAGCTACAACAGTAAGCCTGAATTTTTTCATCCCTTCGCCTTTCTCCTGAATAATTGACAGAATCCTGCTTTCAGCGGCTTCAGACACAGCCGCGCTTTTATTCTACTTGAGCTCCGGGAGCATATCCGTGAGCTGTCTCTTGAATCTGATGGTAACCGTTTTGCCTATATTCTGGAAGGTGACTTCTCCCTCCAGTGCGAACAGGGCGTACCTTCCCTGAAGCACCCTCTTGTCGCTGGACTTTACCCCCCAGGTGCAGGGATATTTCAGTTCGTCGAAAGCGATATGGATATCATCCCCCAGCTTCCAGCTCAGCCGGACCTCTTCGCCCTCAAGAAGCTGCGTCTCCTTCGACCAGGAGGGACCCTGCCCCGAACCGGTAACTTCTATATGAAGGTGGCCCATGTCCGGAACTGACTCCAGGATACATGTGTAGGTCCTCTTTCTCTTCCACTTATTTACCTCGGCCAGATAGGAATCGATAGCTGAAATCTGCTTGCTGTGCCTGGAGAGATTCAGCTTTGCCCTGATGGCCTGCAGCTTCCCCGGAGCCTTTCCCAGAAGGTAAGCGGGGTCGTTGGAGCCGTTGATGGCATCTCTGATATTATCGTAATCATCCAGCCCCGCTACCGCCTCCACTTCCTGCCTCTTTTCAGCGGTAAGCCCCAGCAGGGCCTCTCCCAGTTTCTTCTCGGAGCTGCTGTACTTCTCGGCATTGTTCATATCAAAATCGACCTGCCGGTTGATCTCCGAAACCACCGCCGAATCCCTGGCGGTCTTAATAAACCTGGCAAAAAGGTTCCAGTAATTCAGCACCCTGTCGGACCGCTGGTACAGTATTGATTCCTCGTCGCCGGCGTGCATCCTCTCAAGACCGGCCAGCAGCTCCTGATGATTCGTATCGTATATCAGGCTGTCCTTGCCGGGGTTGTATTTAGGCCAGAGATCCCTGCTGTCAACAATATAGGCGAACTCATTAATAATATTATCCAGCTGATTTATAGCCTTGCCCACATCGAAGTTGTAGTAGATATCGGCCAGATTCCTGGCTGCAGCACCGTGACGGGAGAAAAATTCCCTGACCACCCATTTTCTGCCGTACCGGTTATATGCGCGGTATATCTTGCCCCTCTGCTCCCCCGAGGTATTCATCAGGTTATTATCCGCCGATTCCATTATGCTGCTTTCCACCTTCCTGGCCCTGGGCAGAAGAAAATTAAAATTGAAGAGGAAGGGTATGGAATAGAGCAGTATCCAGATCACTGAGATAACACCGACGAATTTTACCACCCTGCGCATCACATTCAGCTTCTTGTTCCTGTCTATGGCGTTAAGTATCCAGTAGAAAGGCTCCTTAACCCCGCTGGGCTTTATCTTCTCAGGCGGCTTGTATATGGACCTTCCCACATCCGCGCCTATCTTCTCCGGTTTATTTCCGGTATTGGATATGAAGAATATCTGGAAATCGAGAGTCCTGCCCACTACCACTCTCAGGAATTCCCGAAGTTTGACCAGCACCCCTCGCACCGTTCCCGCCCACTCTCTGTCGCCCTCCACTCTCCCGAGCACCTTCTCCAGGAAAAGGTCGAAATTCTCGGAGAGGAACTGCTCATCCTCCTGATCTATCAGCACCGCCTGATCCTCCCCCCGGTATCCCGGGAGAGTATCCGATTTGGTAATTACCAGCCCCACCGGCAACGGAAGCCTGGTCTTCAGTGGTGATATCTTCTCCAGCATATTAACATAGGAGGACGCCCTGGCCTGTATCTCCATCTCCGCTCCCATTATCTTGGGATCGAAGAAGAATAGAATGCCGTCCGCCGAAGCCATGAACGATTTGACTTTCTCAGCCTGATCGGACTCTCCGGAAATAGATACCGCCTCGCCGCCGTAATCGAGGGTCACCACCGGCATCTTCTTCTTCTGGTCCAGAATGGCGTTGAACTGCAGGACCCTGGTACCGGCGGTCGGATCGGGGAATTCTCTTTCGCCCCGCTGGTCCACTATGGTGCCTGCCCCCCCGGCGGGAGCAATACCCCATATCGACCTGAAGTTCGACAGAAGCTCCGCGGAAGTCTCGTTGTCGGTTACCGAGATCTGAATCTTCCTGGTAACTTTTCCCTCGTTGTACAGAACGGTAAAATAGACCGTCTTGCCGCTGTTGCGGTGTCCGAACACTCCGATCCTGGTCCCCTCCGGCCAGGGAGATTTCTCGGCAGCCCCTCCCGGCTTCTTTGCCTTTTTCGCGCCTTTCTTCAGAAATTTGAATATCTTCGCCATCTTCATTTGTTATGCCCCGGTTAATTACTTATTAATAGCTTCCCTGGTCTGTTCCACTCTATGATTCATTTCCGTGAGCCGGTTCCGGGAGTAGCTGTTCCATTTCGCCGGTATAAAAAAGGCCAGGAAAATGAACAGCAGTATCAGCAGACCGTAAAAAATATAGGCCGAATTCCTCTGAGTCAGAGCCAGATGGAAATACCTGTAGTTGGAGAAAAGGCTCCTGATGCTGCTCCATACTGTCCGGGCGGTCTCCTTCACTCTGTCCATGAAGCTTTCTTCCACCAGGTATCCCCACTCCCGCAGGTATCCCTCATACAATGGGCCGGCCTTCTTCATCTTCTCGAAGGTCCCCACGCTCCGCAGGTGAAATTCCAGAGAATTGCGGTCCTCCGCCAGGTCGCTACCCATCTTCGACCGCCGCATCTGGAGCTCCAGCAGCTTCCTCCCGCTGCTCATTCCGTTGAAATCCTCAGGGGAGAGGTCCCGGACCGGGCCGGATCCGAACTTGTCTATAAATCTGGCTATTTCCTTGAGAAAGAACTGATTCAGCCGGAAGTTATTGTTCAGGGCGCCCGGCTGAGTCAGCATCGGAACCAGGAATTTCTCAAAATAATTTACATCCCTCTTGGAGTCGCGCCTCTCCCGGCAGTAAAGGTAAGCCCGGTTGGACTGCCCGTCTGTATCGGCTACAGACTCGAAGAATGAGATCAGTATCTGAATGGTCATCTGCCGCAGGTCCGAGCTGCTCAGAGGCTCCCGCTTGATCCTCTCCAGGAACTGCTGGTCCACCTCCACCGCCCGGTCTCTCTGCTCCCTGAGAGCCTGGAAAACGGCGTAAATCCCGTTATATGTCTGCAGAAATGCCTCTATATCGAAGGAATCGTAATTCTTCTCGTATGTCTCGATATATTTAAACAGATCCGCGATATATGATTTTATTCCTTCATTCACCTGTTCCACCTTTTAGCTCTGAATATACAATACCATATCCGTACTTCCAAGGTCATTCAGCTTGCCGGGGCTTGAGACACCCCTGAAAATCAGGGTAACCTGATTGACCGCCGGAGATTTCAGCATATCCAGGGGATGGAGCACCACCTTGTTCCTGTAGGTATTGACATCTATCTCAACCGGGTCAGTCTCACCCAGCCCCCTGGCCCTGTTCAGTCCCAGCCTCACCTGCATGCTGCGCCATTCGGCTTCCGAAAAAAGCGACTTGTTGATAAGAATCAGGGCGTCGGATACCGGGCCTTCCTGAGCCGGATCCATCACCAGATGGGCCAGCTCCCCAACCTCCTCCAGGCGGCTGCCGGCCAGCTCGTTTACCTTGTAGGTTTTCCCCTGGTAGGTCATGGTCTCAGCGGCTTCTTCCTGGTCAAGAAGCTGGTCCGGGCTGGTCTGGGCCAGGAAAGCCATCATCTCTCCGAGAGTTCCCATTATCTGGTCAGCCATCCTTACCTGTTTGGCGATATCCCGGTGGTTATATTCAGACATCAGAAACCCGTCAACTGAGGACATGTAGGTTCTGGCCTCGGAATTACTCCTGCTGAAAAACTTTTCGTTGAGGTAATCAGTCAGGCCGGGCCTGGAACTCAGCATCGATGAAATAACCCTGAACAGCTTCTTCAGCTGAGTGATCATCTCCAGGGGATGCCCTGCGTTTCTGCCGGTCCTGAAATCATCCAGATGGGACGCCATGTGGTATACCAGGAAGTACATGGTTTCCCGGAAGGCGTTCTGCAGTTTGGTGCTGGCTCCCTCCAGTCCTTTCGAAGACGAAGCGGTCATGTAAGCCCTGGTAGAGAGCTTGAGAAGATTCTCCATCCGGTTGCGGTAATCCACCGCCCGGGAAGCCAGCCGGCTGTCGGCGTTTACCCTGACCGAAGGAGGGAAATACCCGGGATCCGGGACCACCTCGGAACCGGAGACATTAAAAACTTCCACCTTGATGTATCTTGACTCCGGAAGATTGGGAGGCTCGGCCAGAGTCAGAGTATATTGAGGCATCCGGTAGGGGATCCGGGGAATCTCTTCCGAGGGATCCGGTTCGCCGGTCGGTATTTTCTCCCCGCCGGCAGCCCCCAGGAAAACCGGAACGCTGGTCTCCTTAACCTCCGCCTCGGCCTTGAGCACATCCCCCCCGCTGAGCGTTTGATTGTATTCCAGGTACATCCCGCACGGCAGTATCGCCTGGCACCTGCTCAACTCCACCTTCATGGTGCTGCCGCTCAGAGACGCGCTGACTCTGATGGGCGGCTGATCTTCCGCCTTCTTTATCAGTCCGTAATCATCGTCAGCCGACGCGGCGTGCCAGCGGGACAGCTCCTCAAAAAAGCGCTCCTGGTCCCTGAGGTGTTTCATGGACAGGAGCATCCCGTCCTGCCAGTTTACCGAATTTAAATCGAAGTCGCCCATAATTTTACCTCTGAATTCTACTAGTAGACTTTATGTTTATAAACCGTTGTTGTCAAGTTATACCTCTATCAAACAAATGCGGCATATCCCAGATATGTCCCGCTCCCCAGCCCCATCCTTTCCTTCTCAGCCTCCACGGTGATCCTGCAGTCCAGCTCTCCCGGCATGCAGTAATCCAGTATTTTCTTTATCCTTTCCCTGGTTTTGCCCCCTGGAAGAAACCGGGAGATTTCCTCCGGCGGAACTCCGCAGACGGTCAGCTGATAGGTAGAATCGCACTCACTGAACGAGCTTCCCAGAACCGTCTCCCTGCCCAGCCTGGCAACTTTCTCTCCCAGCCTGTACCTGAGGGCGTCCGGTATCTCAGTCTCTGTCCTCAGATTTTCAGTGAGCCTGAACTGATAGCCGAAAAGCCTGCCAAGAACATCGGTGACTATTTCCGGGTTCCCCCCCCACAGGTAGACGGAGGGAAGAAGCGAGACGAACAGGAGAATGTCTTCCCTGTCATAATCTTCACTTTCAGCGTCGAAATCAAACAGGGACAGAAATCTCTTGAGGTGGTCCTCCTCTATGACGCCGAACTCATACTTCAGGGCGCTGAACCTCACGGAGGCCCGGTGGCGTATCACCGTGGAATCGAAGGGAGCCATCAGAGAGCGCGCTCTGTCCTCCCAGCTCCTGTCAGTATCCCTCTTTCTCCCCAGCCCGTAGAAAAACTGGTACGGCATATAATCGACCGCGCTGGGAGTCCCTATCTCCAGGGTGATCTCGGTATCCGGGGTAACCGGGGTGCCCGGTTCGGGATTCTGAGCGTGGACCTGGCCCCGGTAGTTCTCGCAGGTCCCTACCGCTTTTATGTTTACACTGTTGATGTCAATGCCCATCCCGGCAAGAATGTTCAGAGCGGTCATATACCCGAATCTGAAATCGCGCCCGGTGAAATCAGGCATTCTGTTTTCTTTTCCGCTCATCAGGATTTATTTACCTCTACTTTGAACTGGCTGTTTATCGACGTTCTCCCTTTCAGAAACGACTCCAGCCTGCACCTTATAAGATCTATTTCATCGTCGGAATAGAAATCCTTCTCCTTAACATCTACGTTGACTATAACGCACTTCCTCAAACCCCCCTCCGCCCGCATAACTCCTTTTTCACAGTGCGCGTCAACTATCCGCCTGTCGAAAGTTCTGGCCCAGTTGACGATCTGATCCAGAGACATCGCCCTGTCCCGGCCCCGCAGCCGGTTTGAAACCTCCGTGAGGATCTGTTCGTCCGTTTTGGCGGGGATGGCTCCTCTTACCGGCGTTATATTCTGAACAGAACTGATACCCGGATGATTTTCGTACAATTCGGCAATCTTGCCCGCGGAAATGCCGTTGGCGTCGGTTCCATTGGTAACGGTATAGTTTACCGTAATCGATTCCGGGGGAAGCTCAATCCCCGAAGAGAAATCGAAGATCAGTTTCAGCCGGCCATCCTCCGATACCAGAGTGTAAAAATTTTCTCCTGTTCCGCTGAGCGCCTGGTGCCTGGGGACAAAAGCATTGCCCTGAGAATCGGAGACCGCGACGATCTCCACTATATCCTCTGTCCGGTCGGGTATCTGTATCTCCACCAGCCGGTTGCCTCCGGTGTGCTTGAACAGCGTCTTTTCCTGTTTGTTTACCGCTATAAAGCAGTTGAAATCAATATTGAACGGTTTGCGGAATACTGACTTGTCTCCGCCCTTCGGAAGAATGATTCTGATCCAGTATAAACCCTCCGGGCCGGCGGGCATCTCGACACCTTCTCTTTTCATCATATCGACGAAGCTACTGTCCGGGTTTCCGGGACGCCAGGCGGTGGCGAAATCATCGGTAATCGGAACGAAATTATTCTCCAGCGGCTTGAACAGGTCCTTGCTTCTTCGTAAACCACCCCAGTTCAGGACCCGGTCCGTATTGGCGAAGGTTCCTCCCACCGCGGCATAGAGGCCGGGGCAGAAACCGCTTTCCCCGTCGAAGCCGCCATCCACGCATGGCAGCCACTTGGAAAACTGAAGCTGCTTCAGGGCCTCCTCTTCACCCCTCAGAAAGATTGAACTGCCCTGAAAATCGTCGGCGTGGCCCTCATATTCGAAAGCCGCATATATATAAGCCTCGGCTCCCGAAAACGATGAGGTCTGGTGGGAGGCGGAAACTCTGGTACTGTCCGGCTCAGCCGGCGAGATATCATACACCCTGCCGCCTGAAACGAAGTAGATATTCCTGGCCCTGGCCTGGAGAATCTTTTCGTCTTTAAGCGAAGAGAAGAAGAAGGTGTCTCCGCCCTCCCTCTCTTCCTTGTAGAAGAAACTGGTTTCCGGATCGACAGTTACCGCCGGATCTGAGGGCTCCGCCCTTATCACGGTATAGGCGGGAACCGGCCATCGCATCCCTTCCGGGCATATCGACCTGATCAGCGCGCCTGAAGCGGCCTCCCAGGTGTGCTTGATCATACCGTCAATGGAGGCAAGCTGGCCGGCATAAAGCTGCATCAGTATCCGCAGAAGGGGATCCAGCCTGTCGGGAGATTCCGGAACATCTTCGCTCCAGGCCCTCAATTCCCGGTGCATGTCCTGGAAAATCTGATCGGCGGTCCTTGCTTTTTCGCTTTTCATACTATCCCACCCTGAATACTTCCTCGAATCTTTTCCTGTCTTCTCCGTCCTGATAATTCCCGATCACCTTCACCGCTATCCCCAGGGGATGGCCGGGCGCCGTTTCGATGTTCTGAAGCGATACCGAAACGTTGAACAGCCTCTTTTCGTGCTCGGCGATGGCCTTGCGGACCGAGCCCTGAACATCAGACCGGTTGGCGCTGTAGAAATCGGAGAATTCCCTGTCCCACAGCTCGCAGCCGTAGTCGGGATTAAACGGAATCGATCCCGGCCGGGTGCTCAGAATGAGCCCCACCGAATTGGAGATCGAGCTTCTCAGGTCTGTTCTCTTAAAATGCCCCTTCTTCAGAATCAGGGGCAATGTTAAATACTCCATCGGTATCCTTAATTGAGATTAATCATTCCACCCTTCACATTTACCTGCGCGCTTCCGCTTATATCGTTATTGGCCCCGGCTTCGGATTTCATATTCCCCGAGGCCTTTATCTCTATGTTGACTCCCTCCATCTTAATGTCGGAGCCTGCCTTGAGGTTAATCCCTTCGTTGGCCTCCACATTGAGATTTTTCCCGGAAACGGAAATATCGCCCTCGCTGCTGATCGATATGGAGGGCCCGGAGAGGTCCAGCACTATCTGGTTCTTGCCGTCCTTCTGGGAAATCACTATCTGCTCACCGCCGTCCTCGTCATTCATGACTATCCTGTTCCCGCTCCGGGTCATGAACATTTTGATATTATTGTCCGCGGAATAAGCTTCGTCCATGGGAGAGTTGTCCTTGTTGTACAGGCTTCCCAGCACTACCGGATAGTCCGAGTCCCCGTTCTCGAAACCGACCAGCACCTCGTCATCTATCTCCGGAAGAGAATACCATCCCCGGTCTTTGCCGGCGTGTGGGACCGCTATCCTTACCCAGGCGGTCTCCTCCGAATCCAGCCAGGGATAACTTACCTTTATCCGGCCCAGTTTCTCCGGGTCTTCCAGGTTGATCACCCTTGCTACCTGAAGGCCCCTTATTTCCCGCTCCTTAACCTGCCTGACTGTCTGGCTGCTGGTCACCGCGGTAATAGGCTTTTCCTCAACCTCCAGCTCCTGCTCCACATGTTTCCTCTCCGGGTAGGCGATATCCATGGGGGTGCAGATAAATATATTGTGATACTTTCCGCTCTCGTCAAAGATATGGCGAACTCCCTTTACCCAGTACTGGCCGTCCAGCGATTCCATCCCGCTTATTTCCAGGGCTTTTCCCACTCCCACCGCTGGAACTACAGACTGGCCGGTGCACCGGACCATCGAACCCATCGCCCGCCCTCGTTCGTTCTCCAGTTTTCTGTCCAGCGCCTGCGCGTCGCCGACCCTGCCCGCCTGAGAAAAGCTGGAATCCTTGAAAATCTTCTTTGAAGCTTCCGGAGAGACCCTGGAAATCTCCGAGAGGGAAGCCTGCTGAGATATTGATTTGCTGTCCTGGGAATAGGTCTTTTTCTGCTCGTAGTTATATACATCCGTTTTGAATTCCATCGGAGCGGTCCCCAGCCCCAGCCTGAATACTCCCAGATTCCCTCTCCAGCTCAGAGCAACCGTCTCGCTCCCGGCAGCAGCCGTGAAATTGAATTCACTGCCGTTATAATACGCGAATTTGCCGGCCGCCCCGGCCAGGCGCATTATATAATCGTAGTCAGTCTCCCTGTACTGGGTATTGAATTCCAGGGTTCCCTCGGTGGACTCTATCCTTCCCACGGTCAGAGGGTATTTAGCGACCAGCGAAGATACTATATCCGATATTGACTGGTCATGATAATGAGCATTCCTGGCGATACCGTCCATCGCTATGGTAGGAGAGGAAGCGTGCAGAAGGACCACGTTCATCCCGTCTATACTATTCTCCAGCTGCACATCGGTTACCACGCCCACGAACTCCAGTTCGGCTCCTTCCTCCACCATGCCGCCGGTGGCCCGGAGATTGAGAGACACGCTGCTTCCCAGAAATCTGGTATAATTCTGAGGTTCGCTGAAATCTCTATCCGCATCCTTCTTTGCCACCTCCTGTATCCGGATGGTAAGCTGATGATGATCATCGATAAACTGATCCAGCTGTATGCCGGAGATATTGAACTTTATCTCTTCGTTCTCGATCCGGACCGCGCATTCGGCCGGTGTTTCAAGTACTGCCATCTTTCACCTCCCCTCCATACTCCGCCGGGGCCCTTCGAAATCGGCGCCCGGCGGAATATCGATTATTTTCAGCTCACAAAAAATCAACCCGGTAACAGGCAGCTCCCGCTAATCCCAGAGATTGTCGATCTGAGCGTCGCCAATGGCCAGCAACTTGCACGAGATCTCAAAGTATTCGAACATCTGCTCGTCGGGTTTTTCCTTGGTGTGAGGAACATGTTCCTCATATTTGGTGATAAAACCGCTCTCCCAGACCAGCTCCTTCATCATCTTGTTGTCGGGAGTCATGAAGGTTACCCTTCCACCCTTCCAGTTCGTCTCCGATGAGTCCATCGCCCAGCGGGCGAGATCGGTATTGCCTTCCGATTCCCTGGTAATCTTGATTACCCCGGCGCGCGCGGTGTCGGAGGGGCGGCCGGTTTCATCCTTGGCGGTATTTATCTCGTAGGAAACTTCGTACACATTCTTATAGGTGACACCATCGATCTCAAGGGTTGGTCTTCTCGCCATTTCGGTTTCTCCTTTCTCCTGTTATCAGGAGCCTGAATACACTATTTGTCCTTTACATTGGTGTGGTCACCCTCATTCCACGCCTCGAACTCGATATTGAACGCCCGGGCGGGATATTTGGGGTTGAGCGCTACTTTGATATCCACCTCCTGCCTCTTGCGCATCTCCTCGTCGGCAAAGATGTCGATCTTATAATCTTCCAGGATGTTATCCTCGCCGGAGATCGCTTTCATGAACACGTCGATATCCTTCCTCAGGGTATCTATGAACTTCTGGTCGATCACTGAGAAGGTCTGCTTGTTGAGGTAGTTACGCAGAGTCTTATACACGTAATCATAGGTTCTGCGGATGGAATACACATTGAAGGTTTCCTTGTTGGAAAGGGTTGAAGAACCCATAGCCACCACGGAGCCTTCGAAATTGACCATGGTGTTGATGCCCTTGTCGCTGATCTTTCCCGCGTCCACCTGGTTCGCCCTGAACCGGATGTACTTCGAATCAGCGATCTTGCCGTACTTGAAGCCTGCCGAAGGCTGCTGCATCCCGTTCTCCGAATCTCCCTGATATATCTTGCCTGCCACCGCGGCCGCGGGGGAGACCCACATATCCTGGTCTTCGTACTGATTCTGTCCCCTGGCCATGATGTAGTTGGCGAACAGAGAAACGTACTGCTTGAAATCATCGATCCCGGTGATACCTTCATACGCCGGGTCCTCAAGCAGGTCCATAACTTCCTCAAACGTTTCGAGGTTGGGCAGGTCTGTCATTACATGAAGTTTGTTCGGCTTGCCCATCTGGCGGGCAATAGTGTCGATATTCTCTACCGATCCCGCCCATCCGGGGAGCACCGCCAGCGAGAAACAATCCTTTATGGACCATTCGCGGTAAAGGTCCGACACCGCCTTGGCCAGCTGTTCGAACTTCTCCTTGTCGTCCGGGTCCATCAGCTCTTCCGCGCTGATATTGGCGAACCACGCGTTCACCTTCTCGTCAGGCTCCTGCTGGGCGTTGGCAAAGAACTTGTCCAGGGTGCGGTAAGTCTCTTCCAGTTCCCTGCCGGCCCGGTGAACTCTCTTCATGTTCTTGTTCAGGTTTGCCTCCAGCCTGGTCATTTTCTCATTGATGGTCTTTCTTATCTCATTGGGATCGTCCGATTCAGAGATTGCCTCCATCCAGAGTTTCAGCCTGTCGGCCAGGAGTTTCCTCTGCTTGGCAAAGTTGTCCTTGGTCAGAAACTCCTTTCTCTGAAAATCCTTCTTGGGGTCAAGCCATTCCACGCCCCTGACCAGGTCCCCGTCGATGGTCTTGAATGATGGAAGCAGTTTGGCCAGTTCCTTGAATTTGCCGAATTTTTCATCCAGAAGCTCGGCGAATTCATCCTCTGACAGCACCTCCCCGGCAGGCGCAGCCGGCCTGGCTTCAGCAGTTTTTTCTTCCTGGGGCTGCATTTCTTTCTCTTCGTCACCCATTGATTTCACCTCGCTTTCTATTCGGACAGTAATTCGATATAATATCTCATCGCCTTAATAAGAGCATCTTTCTTCTCTTCGTCGGAAAGTGTCTTCTTAAGGGTATTATTCTTCTTGAGCTGCTTGTCCAGATCGGCAAGTATCTCCTTGCTGTAGTACGTCTCCGAGAGGTAATCATTCTTCTCGATCAGTTCCTTGGACTTGAAATCCTTCATCTGCCTGACCTCGAAATTGGCGTTCACCGGCTCCCCCTCGGCGCTTTCCAGCTCGCATTCGAAGGAAGGCCGGAATTTCTCGAAGACCTCCTTGAGGTTGCTGCACCTCACCGGATCCGGCTCCGCGTCCTCGTCGTTGTTCAGTTTCGCGATATACAGGAGCTTGTTGGAAGGGAGAAGCTCTACAGGTATGGAATCATCCTTTACCTCGCGCTCCCTGGCTCCCAGAGTGAATTTTGCCATTGCATCCTCCTTTTCTCCGTATCCGGGTTAATTACTTTCGACTACTGAAAAAACATAATCATCGCCCTTAACGTCTATCCGCACCTTATCACCCGGCTTGACATCGCCGGTTATGATATCGACCGAAAGTTTATTGATTATCTTCTTCTCGATGATTCTCTGGATCGGCCTGGCCCCCAGTTCCGGGGTATACCCCTCTTCGGCCAGCCTGGTGACCGCATCCTCGGAAAGAGAAGCGTCTATGTTCAGATCCTCCAGCAGGGAGAGAAGCTGCCTGAACTCCAGAGATACTATCTTCCGGACCTGCTCCTGGCTGAAGGAATGATAGATAACTATTTCGTTGAGGCGGTTTAGAAGCTCGGGCCTGAACTTGCTGAACAGGAAGGCCCTGACCTCTTCCATATCCAGCTCCCTGCCCGCGCGGTCCGCTTCCAGAATCTTTTCAGCCCCGTAGTTGGACGTGAGCACTACGATGGTGTTGGAAAAATCCACCGTCCTGCCCTGGCCGTCGGTGAGCCGGCCGTCATCCATCAGCTGAAGAAGTATATTGAACACATCCGGATGCGCCTTCTCCACCTCATCCATCAGGACTATGGAGAACGGTTTCTTACGTACCGCTTCGGTCAGCACCCCTCCCGCTTCGTAACCAACGTAGCCGGGCGGGGCCCCGATAAGCTTGGCCACAGAGTGAGTCTCCATGAATTCCGACATGTCTATCCTGACAATGGCGTTCTTGTCGTCGAACAGAAACTCCGCCAGCAGTTTGGGAAGATAGGTCTTTCCGGTTCCGGTTGGGCCCAGGAACAGGAAAGAGCCGACCGGGCGGTAGGGCAGCTTGAGCCCCGCCCGTGATTTCCTGATGGCGTTGCAGACCACCTTTACCGCCTCTTCCTGGCCGATGATCTGTCTGGAAAGGTAATCCTCCATATTGAGCAGCCGGTCCTTCTCGGCTGTCATCATCCTGGATACCGGGATCCCGGTCCGGCGGGCTATCACCGCGCCTATGTCGCTGTCCCGAACCACCGGCTCCAGATTATCCACCACCTCCCTGAGCTCCTTGAACAGGGACTTCTTATCCGCTACCAGCTTCTTGAGGTCCTCGCTCTTTACCTTCTCGAACTCCAGGCTGCTTTCGAATTCCCGGTCCAGCCGGTGCCCCCAGTACTTCTGGAGCGTATCCAGGTCCTTGATCAGGGCGTTGTAGCTCTCTTCGAGCTGATCTCCCTTTCCGGCAATCTCCTTCTCCGCAGTCTTGAAATGTTCCTCCAGGGCTTCTATCTTCTCCGCCGCCATCTCCTTCTTGACCGAAAATTCAGAGCCGGCCTCGTCTATGACATCCAGGGCGACATCGGGAAGGTTCCTCTCGGAAAGGTAGCGGCGGGACAGCTTTACCGAGGCGGTCCTCGCTTCCTCGTCATAGCTTACCTCATGATGCTCCTGGTACTTTTCAGCCACTCCCTCCACTATCATCACCGCTTCGTCCACATCCGGCTCCTCTATCCTCACCTTTTCGAACCTCCTGGCCAGCGCCTTGTCCTTTTCCAGGTATCTGGTATATTCCTCTTCGGTGGTCGCTCCGATCAGCCTCAGCTGGCCCCTGGCAAGGGCTGGCTTGAGCAGATTGGCGGCATCCATCCCGCCCCCCGAACCGGCCCCGCAAATTGTATGTATCTCGTCTATGAACAATATCACCGTGCCGGCAGCCTTTACCACTTCGCCGATCAGGGACTTGAACCGCTCCTCGAACTCCCCCTTGTACTTGGCGCCCGCAATTATCGCCCCCATATCGACTTCCAGCACCTTGACCCCCCTCAGGGTCTTGGGCACCCTCTCATCCACCACCGCGCGGGCGAACCCTTCCACGATGGCCGATTTACCAACCCCGGCTCCCCCGGTCAGGACCGGTGAATTCTTCCGCCTCCGCATCAGTATCTGGACAGTCTGCTGGAGTTCGTCCTCTCTGCCTATCATGGGATCGAACTCGCCGGCTGCGGCCCGGGCGGTCATATCACTGGTATACTTCAGCGTCCCGGATACCTTCCCCGGCTTTGCGCCCGGCTCGCCCTCCTTCTTTTCCTCCCCCTCCGCGGAGGAAACAGTAAGTTCCTCCAGGGCCTTGTTTTCGGCGATTGCCCTGTAAATATCCTCTTTCCTGAACTCGACCTTGTCCCTGACATAACCCGACAGGGCCGAACGGGGATCAAAGGCGGCAATAAAAATGTGCTCGGGCTCAACCAGCGGATCGTACAGTTTCTCCTTTTCGTCCAGAGCGGCGGTCAGGACGTTCTGCGCCGCCGGCGACATCGGCACCTTCTCTCTTCCGGTGGACTTGGAGGGCTGATCCTTCAGGTAGATCTCAACAATCGATTCCACGAAGGAAGCGGATTTGCCGAGCTGATTCAGTATGGACTCGATCTCTGAACTCTCCAGCCGAACCAGAGCCATCAGAAGATGCTCCACGTCTATCTCGGCGTGCTTGAAACTGGCCGCTATCTCCCGAGCATTCTTTATGGCCGCGCGGGCGTCGTACGAATAGCTCGCTATATCCATAAGGCAGAATTACTCCTTTTTGATTGAAAAAACCACAGCATCCGTAAAAGGGTTAAGTTTCACCCCCTCCAGAACCGACCTTATTTTCGAAACCCGAAAATGTCAAGTGCAAAATAGATAGAGAGTTTGCTCAAAACGGAACCCCTCGCCGAGGCCTTCTTCATCCCAGATCAATCAACCTCTATTCCGGGGCAGGTTCGGAGGGAAATCCCTGAATGGTCAGAAAATCGGGCCTCTCCTTTTCCCAGGTGACCCCGAACTTCTCCCGGCAGAACTCCTCTACCCTCTGGTAACCCTCATCACTGGTTATGGCATTGTCATAAAGAAACTCCCTGTCCGGATAATTGTATGACATAGCCGCAATTATATCCAGGCGTACAGATTTCCTCATCACATTGGTCATTTCTATGACAAGGCCGGTACGGACCTCTTCTGCCAGGGCGGCCAGGGCGTTCCTGGTCCCTATCAGTCCTAATTTGGCTGCCAGCCCGGCTTTGGTTTCAGGGTCATCTGTCTTCATAAACCTGTCTATATAAGGAGCTTCCAGTTCTTCATCTCCCAGGGCGGCCAGCGCGATTTTATATTCCTCCCATCCGGACATCCTGCTCTGGTTCTCCTCCCGCTCAAGTATTTTACGGGCTTTAAGTACCTTTCCTTTTGCGATAATAAGCAGCAGGGTCTGGTCGGGGGTTGACTCCAGCCTGTCAATAAACAATGGACCGAATTTGGCTATATGCTCCGGGGGAGTGTGTTTCTGAATGGTTTCCAGTATGTAATCAGCCAGGGGGCCAGTCTCGTTCAACCCCTTCTCCAGAAGAGTCCTGATGATAAGTTCGTCCCGCAGAATCTTGATCCCTGAATCATAGAGAGGGTCCAGTTGAAATCCAAACTGTACCAGCATTTTCGCTGCCTGCATGGCCACATGATCGGTATCATATTTTATCGCCGTCGCCGCCGGCCTTATATTCTCTTCGTTCAGCTCCTCAGCAATAACATCACTATCAATCTTTCCTCTGAATTTGCCGTCCTCCCTGAATTCCTCGATCCGTTTCCTGAAATACTCCAAGAGGTCCACCTCCGTTTCATCTCCCTTATTTGCGCCGCAGTTCATCACCAGCCCGGAAACCAGAATTACTCCGGTTAATATTAATCTTAATGTGCCGGCCGTTATTATCTTGTAACCACATCCCACTGGTTTTCGTTCCCTCCTTCATATTTTTTCGGCAGTTCCTTGAACCTGAGAAGGGTATCGGTCCTTCCCGACGAAAAATGCATCAGGCTTGTTGATGAATTGACGTCTCTCCAGTTGAAAAGGGAATGGCCGCATTCGTGGGCCATGGTCTCGCGCACTTTCCCTTCAGTCTTGGCCCCCTCCATAACCCAGATGGGGTTGCCACTCAATCCCGACAGGGGCCACATTATCCCCTCATCGGTCCCATGATCGTTCTCCAGCTCGTCTTCCAGGTTTACGGTGGCGCCGTTGCGGCTTCTAACGGTAATTTCTTCGGCAGTGTCACCGGTTCCCAGCGTGTAGGTGTTTCCTGCCACTATGAATCTCATATAACCTTTCTCCTGCCCGCCCTGGATATTCGAATAGGCTGTCTTCAGGTTAATCGAATTATCCCCCTCCGAAGCCGCCTGCCGGAGATAGTAAATCCAGTTCAGCTTTTTTACTATTACTATCTTCTGGCCTGCCGGGTTGAAAGCGTTGATTATTGCCTGCTGTTCCTGCGAGGTCGCGCCGGGCTCCAGGTCCAGCGCCCCGTTTCCGTTAAGGTCGTACCGGATATCCAATGTTTCCGAATCCTCATCGGACTCCTCCGAAAGCTCTATTACTCCCACACATTCATCGTACCAGTCGTTGATCGCTTCCTCCGCGTCGCCTATATCGAAGTTGGGGCGGCTCAGCGCGGTGTCATCCGAATGGCTGTCAATTACCTTTGCGACGGTCGCGCTTACAGATTTCCGGCTGTAAACGTTTACCTTCAATGTAGCCGCGACCGGCCCGTCATCCCTGAATGTTCTGACCTTTATCTCTGTCTCTCCCTTATTGGTGTTTCTTCCCCTGACCACCTGCAGAAAAAAATTACCCACATTACTTCGGATATCATCTTCATCTACCTCCGCAACAGAGTTGTCTTCTGAGGTGAATCGCAGGATTCCGCCATTGGCTCCGCCGGTTATTCTTATCCAGGTAAACCCGAAATCGTTCTTCCTGATACTGAGGTGATGATTCTCGCCCGCCTCATTATCCATGTTGTCATGGCCGTACACAGGGCTTGTGGCCCTCTCGAATTCAACCTTGATCACATTGATATTCACATGCCTTCTCGACTCGAATGATCCGTCATCGGAGCGGAAGCGGAGATTGATGCGCTCCCCCTCCCTCCCGCTGATCTCTTCCCCTGCAATTATGGTGACAGTCTCCTGATCGGCGTCTTCCAGGGTGATCTTATCGCTGGGGGTGGACCACTGGTAGGTGCCTTCCATCTCCCTGGGAAGGACCGCCGTCATCTGAGTTCGCTTGCCGGCAGGAACAGCGCTGCCCGGCTCCGCGTCTCCGTACTTCCTCAATAACCTCTCAAGCCTCACAGTCACGGCCACCTCGTTGATCTGGTTCCTATCGAGGCAGTGCGTCTCCCAGGCCAGCCGATTATAGGGATGGAAGTGGCA
>JAWODM010000048.1:0-3538 GCA_046483305.1 Candidatus Krumholzibacteriales bacterium
AGCAAGGGGTTTCAGTACATCTGGAACGAGATGCCTGTGCTGATAACCTTTGAGAGTGACTGGAAGAAGGCGAAAGAGATACTGATCGGAATAGCCCGGAAACACAGCGAGCATCTCAGCGAATCTGCCCAGGAGAGAGTAAAAGCTGCGGCGCGAAGGTACCTGATAATATATAAAGCTCTAACCCCCACTGTATATACCTCGGTTAAAGAGAGCGGCGTAATGCTTACCATCCGTTACCTGTGCGAACCCAGGGAGAGGCGGGAAAGTTCTCAGGATATCTGGGAAGATGTCCTGAAGGAGTTCGCCGCCCATGATGATATCGTCCTGGCTTACCCAACCACCAGGATCTACAGCCGGTTTTACGAGGATGGGGCGGGAGCGGAAAAAGAAGATAGATGATCAGAAATATCCGGCCGGGACGCGAAGAGTAACTGCTCCTTTATAATTCGACCCGTCTTATTTTCTGATTATTCCCGAAATATCCAGTCGTAAAAACCGGCCAGCGCATTAAAACAACAGTTTTCATTCATGATCGAATGTCTTATAATCGTGCAGGCGGTCCCCAACATTGCTGTTAATACATCTTAGCGCTGTGGCTGCAAAAAGAGACAAGCTCGCCGGGGGCGACTGTGCCCTGATAATAAATATTAGGCGGGAAGGTTTTGACTGGCTGTTAGAGCGGCCGGGTGACTCATGATCGGCAAAACTGTTTCACATTACAAAATCACCGAAAAGCTGGGAGAAGGCGGGATGGGTGTGGTCTACCGGGCGCATGACATCAAGCTGAACCGCGAGGTCGCCCTCAAATTTCTGCCACCCGGCCTGGCCGCCGGTGATACCGACAGGGAGAGGTTCCTTCGGGAGGCCCGTGCGGCCGCTGCCCTGAACCACCCGAATGTCTGCGTAATTTATGAGATAGATGACCGGGGGGAGCATCCCTTTATCGCGATGGAGCTGATAGAAGGGACAACCCTGAGGGAATTGCTCCGTGAAGGTCCCCTGGAAACAGAAACCGTTATGGATTACTCACTGCAGATAGCAGGGGCTCTGAACGCCGCTCACCAGAAGGGTATCGTCCACAGGGATATCAAATCGGAGAATATCATGGTAACCTCCAGCGGCCGGATCAAGGTGACCGACTTCGGGCTGGCCAAGATCCTCGGCGCTGTGAGGATTACCAGAAGCTCCAGCACCCTGGGGACCATAGCCTACATGCCGCCGGAACATCTTACGGGAGAGGAAGTCGACGCCAGGGCCGATATCTTTTCTTTCGGGGTCCTTCTCTACGAGATGCTTACCGGCAGGCTCCCCTTCAGCGGAGAGTATGATTCTGCGATGATATATTCGATACTCAACGAAGAGCCGGAACCGGTTCAGAAATACCGCACCGGTATATCCTCGGAGATGCTGCATCTGCTGGGCCGTGCGCTGGAGAAAGACCCGGGCCAGAGATATCAGTCTGCTGCGGATATGATGATCGACCTGAAGAGAATGAAGAGGGATACAGGGAGTGTATCCCGGGCCGGAACAGATTCCGGATACCAGGAAAAATCTCATTACGGCGGGACCTGGAGAAGAAAAAAAGGCATTGTATATATTATTGCCGCAATAGTACTGGCGGCGGCAGCGATTTCGTTTTTCATGCTCAGGGGAAGCGGCCCCGGATATATTGAGAACAGGGTGGTGGCGGTCCCGCTGGAGAACAGGACAGGGGATGAGTCCCTGGATATACTCGGCGAGATGGCAGCCGATATGATGGCGAGCAGCATGTCCCAGGTCCGGTATATTGAAACTGTACCGCACGTATCAGTGATAGAAGGATACTCCAACCGTGAAAACCATCCTTCGCCTCTGGCGATAGCCGCCCGGCACAGAGCGGGTGTTCTTATAACGGGAGCTTACTACCTGCAGGAGGGGGAGCTTATATTCCGAAGCAGCATTATGGACGCGGCCGGGGAGAAGCTTATTCAGGGACTCGCACCGGTGACCGGTTCGCCTGAAAATCCACAGGATGCGGTAGAAGTTTTGTGCAACAGGATTCTGGGGGTTCTGGCAGTTGAATTTGGTTCTGGGATGCCGACAGTTCATGTTTATGTACCTTCGTTCGATGCTTATAAGGAATTCATGATAGGGGTTGAGTCTTTCGGAAAGGATTACGATAAGGCAAGAAAGCATTTCTTCAGAGCCCTGGAGATGGATTCAGCATTTCATGCCGTTAATTTGTGGGTGGCAACTTCATATGCCAATCAGGGCCGTTGGGCGGAAGCTGATTCAATATTTCAGATTCTGAACGGGCAGAGGGAAAAGTTAAAAGAATGGGAGCGGCTGATTCTGGACTGGGGGATGGCTAATGTTTCGGGTAATATTCTCAAAGAACTGAAAATACTAAAACAGGCGGAAGCCCTTGCTCCGGAGAACGTGAATAACAAATATCTCATAGGCCTGGCAGCCAGAGATCAGAACCAGCCCCGGCTGACCGTAAGCACCTTTGAAAAGGTAAACTTCCATGAGGTTAAAAAACACGCCCGCGTGACGTGGTGGCTGGAAGTATTATTGTCAGCACATTATATGCTTGGCGATTATGAAGAAGCGATGGAAGTTCTTGAACTGAGAAAGAGTGAATACCCGGATCTTGTTTCAAACCTCGAGTTCGAAGCTGTATTAAGGGCGGTACGCGGAGAGATCGAAGAAGTAAAACGGGTTATTGATGAAAGCTTTCAGCTCTCCGAATCGGCCCCTGAAATGGTTTTGATCGCCGCGGCTTCGGCTCTCAGAGTGCATGGATATGATGACGCAGCCGATCAGGTTTGTGAGCGCGCCCTGAAATGGCTGCGGTCCAGAACCGCCGGTGATTACCGTTATTCCATGGCCAGGATTCTGTACCTGGACGGGCACTGGGAAGAAGCTGACAGGTTCTTCGAAGAGCTGCGCCGGGAATATCCGGATGATATCAACTATCTCGGTTATGCCGGGGCAGCGGCGGCGAGAGTGGGGAAGGTTGACGAAGCCCGGCGGGTCATCGACCAGCTTTATAACAGGAAAGAGCGGTACATGTTCGGAGCCAACCTCCACTGGTGCGCCAGAATATATTCGATTCTGGGAGAGAAAAGACGCGCCGTAGATCTTCTGCGGGAGGCGTACGGACGGGGTTACGGCTACGGTATGGATGAACTTCTGATAATCGATTTTGAGCCCTTGAGAGATTATCAGCCGTATATCGAACTGATAAGGCCGAAAGGGTAGGCTGCAGCCTGGAAATCAATCTGATTCCCTGAAGCAATTAACCTTCCTGAAGCCCGGGGATGACTCCGGGTATAAATATAATCAGTTGAATTACCGCGAGCAGTTTAGTATACTTAATAAGTATATTATACAATGGAGGCACTATTGCAGATCTCTACACGTTCCAGATACGGCCTGCCGGTGCCGCCGATCGTGACCGCACGGACCGACTCCCCGCCGCGAAGCTCGACGGCTCCGGCAAAGCCATCGGCGGAGGCCGAGCCGAAGTCCATCTGCACCCGGGGCAGGTCGC
>JAWODM010000050.1:0-5062 GCA_046483305.1 Candidatus Krumholzibacteriales bacterium
AGCAAGGGGTTTCAGTACATCTGGAACGAGATGCCTGTGCTGATAACCTTTGAGAGTGACTGGAAGAAGGCGAAAGAGATACTGATCGGAATAGCCCGGAAACACAGCGAGCATCTCAGCGAATCTGCCCAGGAGAGAGTAAAAGCTGCGGCGCGAAGGTACCTGATAATATATAAAGCTCTAACCCCCACAGTATATACCTCGGTTAAAGAGAGCGGCGTAATGCTTACCATCCGTTACCTGTGCGAACCCAGGGAGAGGCGGGGAAGTTCTCAGGATATCTGGGAAGATGTCCTGAAGGAGTTCGCCGCCCATGATGATATCGTCCTGGCTTACCCCACCACCAGGATCTACAGCCGGTTTTACGAGGATGGGGCGGGAGCGGAAAAGGAAGATAAATGATCAGAAATATCCGGCCGGGACGCGAAGAGTAACTGCTCCTTTGTAATTCGACCCGTCTTATTTTCTGATTATTCCCGAAATATCCAGTCGTAAAAACCGGCCGGCGCATTAAAACAACAGTTTTCATTCATGATCGAATGTCTTATAATCGTGCAGGTGGTCCCCAACATTTTAACCTTCCTGAAGCCCGGGGATGACTCCGGGTATAAATATAATCAGTTGAATTACCGCGAGCAGTTTAGTATACTGAATAAGTATATTAAACAACGGAGGCACTATTGCAGATCTCTACACGTTCCAGATACGGCCTGCGGGCCCTGGTGGCGATGTCGCGCCAGGATGGCGGTACCCTGTCCTGCGAGGAAATAGCCGAGAAGGAAGATATATCAAAGAAGTACCTGGACAGGATTCTGGCCGCTCTCAGGCGTGCTTCTCTCATTGAGAGCCGAAGGGGGCAGGGCGGAGGTTATTACCTTGCCAGGCGGCCTGATGAAATCCGGCTCGATGAGGTGGTATCAGTCCTCGAAAGGGGGCTTGAAATAATACCATGCCTGGAAGACCCCTCCGGGTGTGAAAGGGCCGGCAGCTGCAGGGCCAGAGATGTCTGGCATACTGTGGCTCTGGCGCTGGAGGGAGCGCTGGGAGAGATCACTCTGGCGGATATCTCCGCCGATGAGGCGTAACCGCTCCGGGTGCCGGAATATCTGGATAGCTGTCTTCGGCCCTTCCGGAAAACTGGTAAGGGCCCTCACCGGCAGGCGTTTTTCGCATGACAGGCATCAGGTGACCTGGGACGGTACGGACACGGCCGGAAGAATATCCGGCTCTTGGGGCAAAGCCATTTCAATATATATGCTTTTACATGAAGTTGATATGCGGATAGAATTGGTTTAAATCAAGTGGAGAATGTTTACGGGAGGTATGAATGAAAAGACTGGAAATAGAGTGGCGTCATCTGGATGTTGACGGCAATACATGTGAAAGATGTTCGGAGACGGGAGAAGCTCTGAAGGTTGCCGTTGACCGGCTTGCCGAAGAGTGCAGGCCTTCCGGATGGGAGATCGTCTTCAGGGAGACCGGGCTCACCCGGGACGAGATACCGGAATCAAATATGATACTGATCAATGGAACGCCGATAGAACATGTTCTGCCACGGGGGAGGGTTTCGGAAAGCCATTGCCAGTCATGCTGCGATTGCACCGGAGAAGAAGATATATTCTGCCGCACGGTTGAATACGGTGGAAAGACCTATGAATCAATCCCGGTTTCTCTGATCAGAGAAGCTGTATGCAGGGCGGCCGGGTGCTGTTAGCTGATTTCCGGGCCTGCGTGGCGGTATGAGGAAATCTTTCCGTCAGCAGAATAATGCAGGCAAAGGAATACGTTCCGGCCGAAGCGGCAGGGCCGCTGCTGGGCTCGGCAGGTTTTACCGTCATGGGGATAGCGGCGCTGTTTTCAATCTCCTCCGCTATTAATGAAACCATTTTCGGCCCGGTTCAAATTATACAGGAAACATGGAAAGCCGGACAGGTGCCGGCATCCTTTCCGTTTATAATTAAATCATCAGGCCCTTATCGAAAGCCAGATATTGTCGAAAACTCTCCGGTTGTATTCAGCCAGGTCAATCGATTTATCCAGAGTCCACATCAGCAGGGCGCCCTCGGCCTGGGAAACTATCTGAAACGCTGTTGCCTCGCAGTCAAGACCGGAGCGGATTTCCCCCATTTTTATCCCCTCGCTGAGAATTTCGGCCACAGCCGAGCGCATCTTCCCGTAAACCCGGGCCAGCTTCTCCACGAATCTGGGATAGTGCTTAACACCCTGGAATATCAGTATGTAGTATCCGAATTCCAGTTCTTCCTGATGATCTTCCAGAAGCCGGGCCGGGAGTGAGCAGAACTGACCGCACAGGGTTTTGAGCTTCTCCCTGGAGCTTCCCTCCGCCTCCAACATTTCCTCTCTCAGCTTCTTATAGAAGGCTATCAGGTAGCGGTCCACCACCTCGGCGAACAGCTCGTCCTTGCTGGCAAAATGGTGATAAAATCCGCCCTTGGTAATTCCGGCCGATTTCACCAGGCGGTTCAGGGATACTTCGCTGTAACCTTCCCTCAGAAAGAGTTCATAGGCGGTTCTTAGGATTTTATCCCTGGTTGAAGTAACTTTGTTCATCTCAGAACCACCATTTTATCAGTTTTTTCAGGAAGTTGCTCTTCATCCGGTTCATCATCCATCCTTCCGATACCCGTTTGGTCAGGAATGACATGGTGGGGAAGGAGTGCTGCAGGAACATCAGATTGTGCATCCGGAGCCTGTTCTGAATCGCCAGCCCCCATTCGTTTATCATCTCCCCCGATCCCTCGCCTATGATACGCACTCCGTATATCCTGCCCCATTTGCCCGCATAGGCCTTTACCGAACCGACCGCGATCCCCTCGGCGATGGCGGCGCCGTAATCCTCGTACTTCTCTTCTATTATTTCGTAATCGGTCCCTTCCGCGTCCAGGCGGGCTTTCGTTTTCCCCACGTGGGAGATCTGGGGTTCTGTGAATACTGTCCATGGAACCACGTATTTACGGAAATCTCTCCTGAAAGGGGCCGGGGTCATCGAATTGATCAGGGCGATCATCCCCTGGTGCATAGCCGCGTGTGAAAACAGAAAGTAACCGTTGCAGTCCCCGCAGGCGTATATATTCCGGGCGCTGGTTTGCAGGTGCCTGGAAACCCGGATTCCCCGGGGCCCGTATTTCACTCCGGCAGCCTCCAGGTTCAGAGAGGAGAAGTCATGCATCCTGCCCGCGGCGACCAGCAGTCTTTCGCCGGCAAGGGTTTCGCCATGATCGGTGTGAAGTGTTACCATGCCGTTCTTCATTTCCGCTTTTTCCAGTTTCCGGCCGTTATATACCTCTATCCCCTCTTCTTCAAAGACCTTCTGGAGGAGTTCTCCAGCGTCAGGGTCTCCGTGGGGCAGGAGATAGGGGTCCATGTGCACCACTGAGGTTCTGCATCCAAGGCGGGAGAACGCCTGGGCCATCTCGCAACCGATCGCTCCCCCTCCGATGATGACCATTGACCCGGGCACCTCTTCAAGGTCGAACAGGTTCTCGTTGGTGAGGTAGCCGGTGTCCTCTATCCCCGGTATCGGGGGAACGGCCGGCCTGGTCCCGGTGCATATGAATATCCGCCTGGCCCTGTATTTACTCTCTCCCACCTTTATGGTATTCCTGTCCAGAAAAGAGGCGCTTCCTTCGCCCAGCTTCAGGTCCACCTTCTCGAACATCGACCTGGTCTTGCGCTCTCCGATGTAATTCAGGTAATCCCTTATCTTCTCAAAAGGCTTGTCCGGGAAGGGTTTTTCGCCCCCGCTCAGGCCCAGGGCTGAAGCTTGCCCGAAGCTATGCCGGACGGCTGCCATTTTCAGAAGCGATTTGCTGGGGATGCAGCCAACGTTCATGCATTCTCCTCCCAGCGCTTCCCTTTCTATTCCCAGAACATTGAGTCCCATCTCAGAGCCCATGATAGAGACGGCCATTCCGGCGGGCCCCAGGCCGATAACCGCGATATCGTATTCGTTTCCCATGAATATTGCCTTTCTTCTTTCAGATACATTTAAAATATAACATACCGAACGGTCGGTATGTGCGATAATGCAGGAACCTCTGCCTGTTGTCAAACAAAAACCGTCATCCATGGCTTTTGCATAAGCGGTTACAGCGAAGCGTATCTATATTGATAAGGGTCATGCTGATCATCCAGGGCGGCGCGGAGATCATATTTCTCTCAGAGCATCTTCCTTACCCTCTAACGATTTTCTTGCTGATTGTGGGCATTTTACGCCTGGTGGCCTTTCGAAGGAGCGGCATTATAAGAAAAATTTTCACCGCTGAAATTACCACACAGATTCCAGATCAACAAGGATTGATACTATTGAACAAGGAGCTTTGGTTCAGACGAATATGCCCATTAACTGTCGAATACAAGACTATATGTGGAGGTACACACCGGTTAAATAATCCCGGGATGAACGGCCAGCCGCTCAGTGCCGGATTCATCCAATGAAAATCCCGCCCTTATTCAACCAGTTCCAGCTCGAATTCATCTCCATCGGGCAGAATGAATCTCAGCGTCCCGGAATCCGCGGCCAGTTCCTCCTGAATAAATATGGTAACTCCGCCCGTTCTGAACTCCTCGAAACTTTCATTTCTTTCGGGCGTGGGAAGATCTTCCGGACGTGCCGTCCGACCGGACGGTCTCTTTTCGGCGCGTCATCACCCGTGCATGACATAGAAGTCGCCTATGGTCAGCACGCCTTTCCGGGCGCGGAGATACTGGAGGAGTTTTTCCCCGGCTTTGATTTGCGAGGGCTTCGGCATAAAATCATCTCCAGAAGCGCCAGTCGAATCGATACTGGCGCGATTTCCGTTTAAAACTTCACGCCGTATCCTCTCTTCAGCAGGTCCCCCGGTTCCCTGGCCTTTTCCACCACTCAGCCCCCCTGATTCATGGCGCCTCCTGCCGCTGCCGCCAGGCGTAGAAGCCACTGCGGGCCACCCCCAGCTGCCGGCATAGCCAAGAGACGGAGTGGTGCTCGGCCAGCCTGTCCTCAAAACCGGGGGAACCCCAGGGCCACCGCCATGTGGGTGTGCTTGTGGGTGTCAACGCC
>JAWODM010000025.1:0-42887 GCA_046483305.1 Candidatus Krumholzibacteriales bacterium
GATCTCAGCGTCCGGGGTTCCTTCAAAGACTGTTGCTGTTACACAGAATCCTACATCTCCGGAGCTCTGTGTAAGCTCAAGCAGTTGGGCGGCACCGTCTGGAGGAGGAACGAGCTCGCAGTTTAATGTTACCAACTGCGGCAACAGCAGCGTGCTTACCTTTAGTGTTTCGGAAAGCTGTGACTGGCTCACGCGATCGGTTCCGGATGCTACTACTCCTGGCAACTTTACGCTCACGACTACAGCCAACAACACCGGCTCGTCTCGATCCTGCACGGTGACGATCTCAGCTTCCGGGGTTCCTTCAAAGATTGTTAATGTTACACAGGGTTCTACATCACCGGAGCTTTGCGTATCCTCAAGCAGTTGGTCGGCACCGTCTGGAGGTAGTACGAGTTCACCGATTAGCGTGACGAATTGTGGAAACAGCAGCAACTTATCATGGGATGCTTATGAAGGCTATTCCTGGATGTCGTTATCTCGTACGAGTGGTAGCACCCCTGGTAGTTTTACGATTACGACCACAGCTAATAATACGGGGTCGACTCGAACGGGTACGATAACAGTTTCATCCTCCGGTCTGTCATCTAGGACTATAACCGTCTCACAGTCTTCTTATGAGTCCTATGCCTTCGTCTGCACCCGTAGGGGGTATGCTATGAGCACAGGTTGGGAGTTGGAAGCTGCCAATATAGAAGTTGGCTATGAGGACAATCCCTATCCCGTTAACGATATCATTAATCGTGGTTTTGTATGGTGGAACATTCCTTCTTATATACGAAACGGAACAATCGTCGAAGCTTATATAACAGTCGACGTGCAAGACATATCAATTTGGAACGATTTGCTTGCCTTTGTTACTCTAGAACATCTTGGGACACTATCTTGGCAAGATTACTATTCATTGGGTGATTTTGGTACGGGTTGGGATGAAGGTCACTACGATGCACTCATTGGTTTAAGCATTGACTCTGAAAGTAGGGCTGAAACGCTTAGGTTCACGATCCCCTCATATTCGTTTGATCTGCTTGAGCAATACGAAGTAGGGTTCTCTTTTAGGGCGGTTCCTGAAGACCCATCGGGTAGTTTTGGTAACGATACAAACAGAATAATTCTTAATAATCCTCTCCTACATGTCAAATGCCATTATTAAAGCGGTATGTCATTGTTGTGATATACGAGAGTATGGGACAGCGAATGGTTCAATCCCCTGCCCTAATTGCACACTTTGTCTAAAGTGAGAGATTCTCGTGCTTGACAGCCTTGTTAAGCATAGGTAGTATGACCCTGTAGAGAGATTTTTTTCACCTTTAAAAGCAAATGTGAAAATGACCCGCAAATCACAACTTAAAAACTCAGAATATCACCTCTCTCCTTCTGAAATAAAGAAGGTTATTTATGCTGCTAATTCATTCCGAGACCGGTGCTTAATAAAAACTTTGGCTCAGACAGGTATGCGCCGGGCTGAGGTTGCCAACCTCGATATCCGAGATGTCGATGATTACGGCACCTTTCGCGAACCGGATATTACAAACTGTTCAATAACAAACTGCACCGCCGATTACGGGGGTGGTATCTCCAGCAATTTCAGCGATCTGTTAATTTCAAACTGCGTTGTCAGCGGTAATACGGCCAGGCAGACCGGTGGGGGAATATACTTTGATTCTTCCAATTCGCGGCTGACCGACTGTATTATTTCAGGTAACAGCGCACAATACAGCGGAGGGGGGGGTGCTACCTACGCCTATTCAGAACACGACAGCGCCCCCGAGATCAAAAACTGCCTGATCAGGGGAAACACTGCTTCCTCTGACGGAGGGGGTATCTATAATCATGAGAATAACCCCGATATAATTCTTTGCACGGTAACGGGTAATATTGCCTCAAACCACGGTGGAAGCATTTTCAACCGAAACAGCTTTCCTGTGATCACCAACGTTATATCATGGGGAAATGACGCTTCCAGCGGACCGGAGATATACGATTATCTGGGTGCGATTCCCGTTGTAACCTACTCAGATGTCCAGGGAGGTTATACAGGTACGGGCAACATCAACCAGGACCCGCTGTGGGTCGCCGGCCCTGGCGGCAACTATTACCTCAGCCAGATCGCCGGCGGGCAGGCCAGCGACAGCCCCTGCCTGAACTCGGGAAGCACCACCGCGGAAGCGCTCGGTATGGTCGATTACACCACCAGAACTGACGGGGGGCCCGATACGGGGATAGTCGATATCGGTTATCATTATTAATCGTCCGGCAAGTGTAATTTACCTTTTAATATTTTCATTCGTTCTGATATTATCATTCAGGCCGCCGGTACATAAATCGGACCGGCGGCGTTCATGAAATTCAGCCCGGATTCTGGCGATTATAACAACTGAGAGAAAGAGGGATGGATATGGAAGAGAAAACTCCCCGGCTGGGATTTATTAAATCGTTCCCCAGGACCTTCTGGCTCGCCAATGTGATGGAGCTGTTCGAAAGGGGCGCCTACTACGGCCTTAACGCCCTTCTCGCCCGTTACCTCACTGACAAGGTGGGAGGCGGGCTGGGTTTTGCCGAAGACAGGGTTGGGCTGCTTCAGGGGGTTGTCTACGCCGTAACCTACGTGGTTCCAATACTGGGAGGAGCGCTGGCCGACCGGTACGGGTACCGGAGAATGCTCCTGGCCGCATTTTCGCTTCTATCGGCCGGGTATTTTATATCCGGAGAAGTAACCAGTTACGGGGTGATATTTATCACCCTGCTCCTGATGGCCACAGGGAGCGGCCTGTTCAAGCCGATAGTCTCCGGCACCATCGCCAGGACCACCGACGAAGAGACTTCCAGTTTCGGATTCGGGCTTTACTACTGGATGATAAACCTGGGGGCCCTGGTGGCCCCCCTGGTAGCCGGATGGCTGAGAGGATTTTCCTGGAGATACGTATTTATCGCCAGCGGCATCTACTGCGCCCTTATGATACTGCCGACTATCTTCCTTTACCGCGACCCCCCCAAACCAAAGAGTACCAAAAAGCTGAAGGAGGTTCTTTCAGGGGCGCTCACCGTGCTTTCCGATGCCCGTTTCATGCTCCTGATATTTGTCTATTCATGTTTCTGGATAATCTATTTCCAGAACTTCGGCACGGTGCTGTGGTATCTCAGGGATTTCATAGACCCTGCCCCGGTTAACAATTTCTTCGCCAGGATAGGAATTGAGGGTTTCAGGTTCGACGCGGAACATGTCACAGTTATCAACGCGGGCACCATAGTCCTTCTTCAGATATTCGTGAATATAATAGTGAAAAGATTCAAGGCGCTTCCTACCATGGTGGTGGGGATACTTATCGGCTCCATGGGATTTCTCTGCCTTGCCCTTTCCCAGTATGCCTGGATCTTTATTCTGGGGATGGCGATTTTCTCGATCGGGGAGATGACCTGCCACCCGAAGTACTACAGCTATATAGGGCTGGTCGCCCCGGAGGACAAGAAAGCGGTATACATGGGGTATGCCTTTCTTTACGGCGTCATAGGTTCCCTGGTTGGATCTAATGTGGGAGGAGAGATGTACAAGGCGTTTCTCAATCCCCTGGTCGGGCAGGCCGGTGTGGGAGGCACTCTCAGGAACTTCTGGCTGGTTTTCTCCCTTCTGGGGGTAGTTACCATGTTCGGGCTGATGGTTTACAACCGGGTATTCGGCGAAGACACTCCCGCGACACGGCTCAGGGCCAGAAAGGTTATGTATTTCATCTACATATTACTGATTATATGTTCGATAGCCATTCTGATTCTGGTCACTGAAGTGACGCCCAAGACCTGGATTCAGGCCGGGATAATGTTCTTCGTCGGACTGGGCGGACTCTATACCATGATCAAGAGCCGTTCAATGCCGGGCGGTGATGAACCCGCAAATGAATTAGAATAAAATATTCTGTATGGTTTTTCATAATTATTGTTTCGGGATGATAGAGACATAAAGGAGGGATTGATATGGAAAGTTTCCTGGAATCGCTCAAGGAATTCGCCCTCAGCAACGGTATAAGGATCGTCGGCATTGTCATTATTTCCTTTATAATGATCAGGATTTTCCGGATGTTAATCGGCAGGTCGAAATCGAGATACACGGCGCGCAGGGAAGACACCGTGGAAGCCCTGAAGAGGGCCGAGACCCTTTCTGGACTGATAGAGACCACCCTCAGGGTGGCCGTTCTGATAGCCGCCATTCTGATGGTGATTAAGGAGTTTGGCATCGATATAACACCTTTCCTGGCAGGCGCCGGTATCGTGGGACTGGCTGTGGGCTTCGGCGCCCAGAGCCTGGTAAAGGATATCATCAGCGGATTCTTCATGCTCCTGGAAAACCATCTGAATGTGGGGGATGTGGTGGAGATAGCCGGCAAGGCCGGACTGGTGGAATCGATGAATCTCAGGATCACGGTGATAAGGGATTTTGAGGGGAAGGTTCATATAGTCCCCAACGGAGAGATTGCGGTGGTTACCAACTTCACCAAGGAGTACTCACGTGCTTTGATCGAGATAGGGGTGGCTTACAAGGAGGATGTGGACAGGGTGATTGAGGTCCTCAAGGAGGTTGGCGAAGATATCCGCCAGGACGAAGTGTTCGGCCCCAAGATCCTGGAGCCGATGGAGGTAATAGGCCTGGACAGCTTCGGCTCCTCCTCTGTGAATATCAAGGTCAGGTTCAAGACCAAACCGATAGAGCAGTGGAATACCGCCAGGGAATACCGCAGGCGGGTAAAGAGGAGATTTGACCAGGAAGGCATCGAGATACCGTTCCCGCATATTACACTCTACGTGGGAGAGGGAGAGAACGAGGGGGTTCTGAAAGTGGACTCGAATGCGGGAGCTGTCCCGGAGTAACCGTTCCTATTATTTAAACCGTAGAGACCCGTTTTTATGGAGAATCAATAAAGTGCAGGTCTTTGCATCGTTTCTCTGAACAGATCTGAGAATCTGATTAAACAAATCGGTAGAAAAATGAAATTTTCTCTCGACTTTCAGAAGATAATTATTATTGTAAACTGTGAGAGGAACTGATTCGTTCCCCTTTTTTGTCCGTAATCAAGGAATCTATAGTATCTGAACGTTTTTACTTAAAGGACTGGTGATATTAATGAGCAGGAAAGTAGTTACCATTGATGGAAATGAAGCTACTACGCACTCTGCGCACAAGGTCAACGAAGTGATCGCGATCTACCCGATTACTCCCTCATCCCCGATGGGAGAGCTGGCCGACAAGTGGTCGACCGAAGGGAGAAAGAATCTCTGGGGGACGGTGCCGGACGTGGTGGAGATGCAGAGCGAGGGGGGAGCGTCGGGAGCGGTACACGGATCCGCTCAGCGGGGGGCCCTGACCACCACTTTTACCGCATCGCAGGGACTTCTGCTGATGATGCCGAATATGTTCAAGATAGCCGGAGAGCTGACTCCGGCCCTGCTCAACGTGTCAGCGAGAACGGTCGCCACACACGCTCTTTCCATATTCGGCGACCACAGCGACGTGATGGCGGTCCGTTCGACCGGATTCGCCCTTCTCGCTTCCAACTCGGTCCAGGAAGCGATGCACATGACCCTTATAGCCCAGGCGGCCTCTCTGGAGTCGAGGGTGCCTTTCCTGCATTTCTTCGAAGGGTTCAGAACATCGCACGAGATAAACAAGGTGGAGCTTCTGAGCGACGAAGATTTCAGGGCAATGATTGATGACGGGCTGGTAAGAAAGCACCGGGAGAGGGCTCTGTCTCCTGACAATCCCTTTATCAGGGGTACCGCCCAGAACCCGGATACCTTCTTCCAGGCCCGGGAGACCGTGAATCCCTACTATGATGCCTGCCCGGAAATAGTCATCAGGATAATGGAGAAGTTCGAAGAGGTAGTGGGCAAGAAATACGAAATATTCCAGTACTACGGAGACCCGGAAGCGGATAGGGTAATTGCCATTATCGGTTCCGGCGCGGAGACGGTTCAGGAGACCGTGGATTACCTGAGAGATAAGGGCGAGAAGGTGGGGCTTCTTAAGGTCCGACTTTACAGGCCGTTCTCAGGAGTTCACTTTGTCAATGCCCTTCCGCCCACGGCGAAGATCATCTCCGCTCTGGACAGGACCAAGGAACCGGGAGCTCTGGGAGAGCCCCTGTATGAAGATGTGGTAACCGCTCTTCACGAAGAAGAGAACGGAGCTGCGGAGCGTTTCGAGTCGATTCCCAGGGTTACCGGCGGAAGGTACGGCCTCTCCTCCAAGGAGTTTACGCCCGGTATGGTAATGGGTGTATTCGAGGAGATGAAGAAGGATAAGCCCAAGAACCATTACACTATCGGAATCGAAGAGGATGTCACAAACAGCAGCCTGGATTACGACGATGATTTCGTGATCGAACACGAGGGCCTGACCAGGGCGGTTTTCTACGGCCTCGGTTCCGACGGAACGGTGGGAGCCAACAAGAACTCGATCAAGATCATCGGAGAGGGTACCGATAATTACGCTCAGGGTTATTTCGTTTACGATTCCCGGAAGGCCGGCTCTCTTACCGTCTCTCACCTGAGATTCGGGCCGGATCCCATCCATTCGCCCTATCTGGTCAAGAAGGCGGATTTCGTGGGATGCCACCAGTTCGCCTTCATGGAACGGATCGACGTTCTCAAGAGCGCCAAGGAGGGAGCGGTATTCCTTCTGAACAGCCCCCACCCGGCGGATGAGACCTGGGACATGCTTCCCAGGGAGGTACAGCAGACAATTATAGACAAGAAACTGGAGTTCTATGTGATAGACGCCTACAGTATCGCCAAGGATATCGGGCTGGGACCCAGGATCAATACCATAATGCAGACCTGCTTCTTCGAGCTGAGCGAGGTGATCCCTCCGGAGGAAGCGTACGACCTGATAAAGAAATTCATCAAGAAAACCTACGGCAGCAAGGGAGAGAAAATCGTCAGTATGAACTTCGCCGCCGTGGACAAGGCGCCAGAGAATCTCCACCGGATAGAGGTCCCGGAGAAGGCCACCAGCGACAGGGAAATGGTACCGCCGGTGCCGGATGAAGCGCCGGAATACGTGAAGGAAGTCATCGGAAAGATGATCGCCAAGGAAGGAGACTACCTTCCTACCAGCGCGTTCGCCGAAGACGGCTCGTTCCCCAGCGGAACCACCAAATGGGAGAAGCGGAATATCGCGCTGGAGATACCGGTGTGGGACCCTGATACCTGCGTTCAGTGCGGCAGATGCGTACTGCTCTGCCCCCACGCGACTATCAGGTCCAAGGTCTACGACCCCGGGTTACTTTCGGACGCTCCCGAGGGTTTCAAGTCGGCCGATGCAAAGGCCAAGGAGTTCAAGGGGATGAAGTACACGCTTCAGATTGCCCCGGAAGACTGTACCGGATGCGGGGTCTGCGTGAGGTACTGCCCCGCCAGGAACAAGGAGGAAGAGGGCAGGAAAGCAATCAATATGGAGATGCAGCCCCCCATCAGGGAAAAGGAGAAGAAGAACTGGGAATTCTTCCTGGATATACCCTATATGGACAGGGGTGAGGTCAATCAGAAGAACACCAGGGGAGTTCAGTTCCTGGAACCTCTGTTCGAGTTCTCCGGAGCCTGCGCCGGCTGCGGAGAGACCCCCTATGTGAAGCTGCTTACCCAGCTGTTCGGAGACCGGGCCCTGATAGGGAACGCAACCGGATGCAGTTCCATATATGGAGGCAACCTCCCGGCAACCCCCTACACCACCAACAGCGATGGAAGGGGCGTTACCTGGAGCAACTCCCTCTTCGAGGACAATGCCGAATTCGGATTCGGATTCCGTCTGGCTCTGGACAAGCAGCGTACCTACGCGCTGGAGCTGGTGGACCGGCTCTCCGACGAGATCGGAAAGGATCTGGCAGGCAGGATTAAAAACTGCGACCAGTCCGGCGAGAGCGGGATCTTCGAGCAGCGAGAGAATATCAGGGAACTCAAGAAAAAGCTCGGCGGTATGGATTCTTCCGAGGCGAAGGACCTGCTGGGGCTGGCCGATGTGCTGGCTGAGAAGTCAGTCTGGATCCTCGGCGGAGACGGCTGGGCTTACGATATCGGTTACGGAGGCCTGGACCACGTGATAGCGCAGCAGAGGGACGTCAACATACTGGTTCTGGATACCGAGACCTACTCGAATACCGGAGGCCAGATGTCAAAGGCAACCCCGATGGGCGCGATAGCGAAGTTCGCCGCGGGTGGAAAGAGGACTCCCAAGAAGGACCTGGCGATGATGTCGATGGTGTACGGCAATGTATACGTGGCCAGGATCGCCATTGGAGCAAACGAATCACAGGCCATAAAAGCGTTCAGAGAAGCGGAGAGCTATGACGGGCCTTCGCTGATTATAGCTTACTCGCACTGTATCGGACAGGGCTTCAACCTGATTAACGGCCCCGATCAGCAGAAGCTGGCAGTCAAATCGGGCGCCTGGCCTCTTCTCAGGTACGACCCCAGGCTGGCGGAAAAGGGAGAGAATCCTCTCCAGCTCGATTCCAAGGAGCCAAGCATACCCCTGGAAGAGTACATCTACAATGAGAACAGGTACAGGTCGCTGAAGAAGGCCAGCCCCGAAGTGGCCCAGAAACTCCTCAAACTGGCTCAGGAAGATGTCAACCGCCGCTGGAAACTTTACAGCAACTGGGCTTCCATGAGCATGGATGAGAAGGAAGAAGCAGTTCAGGGTGAGTAATCATGGTCGAATAGATTGATGGAGTGATAAGGGGAGGCGCGGGAAGCGCCTCCCCTTTATTTTATTAAGCGGAAGGTGATGAATATTGGCTGATTCGCCGGTCAGAAAGATTCTTCTCGCCTCTGCGGGCATACTTTCCGTGGGACTGGGTACCGTGGGCATCTTTCTTCCCCTTCTTCCCACCACTCCGTTTCTTCTGCTGGCAGCCGCCTGTTTCATCCGGAGCTCAGACAGGTTGTACGACTGGCTGATGAATCACCGGTGGTTCGGCCCCCACATCAGAAATTACCGGGAGCAGAGCGCCGTGACAGGAACAGCCAAGGCAGTTACCCTTGTAATCCTATGGATTACTCTCTGCTGCTCTGCAATATGGGCGGTGAGCTCTATTTACATCCGGATATTTCTTCTGATCGTGGGGATATCGGTAACTGTACATGTGCTGAGACTTAATACCGTACCGCGGAAAACGGTATCTGAAACTTCCGAGAAAGAAGAGTAATCTATTTCCTGAAATGATCCCATCCGCGCCTGGTTAGTTTAACTCGCCCCTTCTTATCCGTATATTCAAGCTCTCCGGTACCGGTTATCCGCCCGATGTTATGAAGATCCCTGCCGAATGCTTTCCTGAACCGTTTGTTTATCGATTCATAAGACTCCGGGGCTGCCGTACACATCAGGCAGTAATCCTCGCCTCCGGCAGCGGCCAGCTCGTACTGATTCCAGCCGTAACGGCTGCAGGCATCTCTTAATTCAGTCGAGACCGGCAGTTTTTCGATCTCTATCCCGGCGCCCACCCCGGAGCTTTCCATTATACGCCGGATGTCTGAATCCACGCCGTCAGAGAGGTCCAGCATGGCATGAACGCCCTCTTCGGAGGCCAGAAGTTTACCCTCTTCCAGGTGGGGCCGCGGCATATGATGAGCCCTGACAAGCGCTTTCAGTTCTGAGGAGGAGTTTTCATCCATATCGGCCAGAAGAGCGATGAGCCCGCCCCCCGAGTCTCCCAGGTTGCCGGTAACGCAGATCAGGTCTCCCGGTTCGGCGGTGGAGCGGTATTTTATCCTGTCAGGGCCGGCATTCCCGATAACGGTGAAATTGATGATGATCCCCTGCCCGGAATGAGTGGTATCTCCGCCGGCGACAGCGGTACCCGAGCTTTTCGAAAGGTCTCTTATTCCGGAAAAGAACTGATCCAGCCATTCAATCTCTATCTCTTCGGGCAGCCCTATGGAGAGAAAAGCGCTTTCCGGCTCTCCCCCCATCGCAGCGATATCACTGAGGTTTACCGCCAGGGATTTGTAACCGAGTTCGAAAGCCGAGATCCTCTCAACCAGGAAGTGAACATCCTGGATCAGAAGGTCAGCGGTAACAAGAAGGGAAGAATTCCCTTCTTGTTTAATAACCGCGCAGTCGTCTCCGATTCCCATTATGGAGGGGGGGAGATTCTCCGAAAACCCCGGCCTTATCCTATCTATGAGTCCGAATTCGCCGATATCTTCAAGCTTCATCTCTTACCCTGCCTTTTAACCCTTTGAATTATTTCAAACAGCTCTCTGGCGGCATATTCGGGGTCCTCCGCGCTGCAGATTGCCGACACCACCGCCACCCCGTCCGCCCCGGCCTTTATTACCTCCGCGGCGTTGGTATTGTTAAGCCCGCCTATCCCGACCAGAGGTTTGCCGGAGGCCGCTCTTATGGCCGATACCCCTTCAAGCCCCAGCTCGCGGGTAAGCTCTCTCTTGGTAGGGGTGAGAAAGACCGGGCTGATACCGAGATAGTCTGCCTCGGTCTCTTCCGCCTTCCCGGCATCCTGAACCGACTCCACGGAAAGCCCTATGATCTTATCCTCACCCAGAAGCTTTCTTGCCCCGGAGCAGGGCATATCGTCCCTGCCCAGGTGAACCCCGTCGGCATCGACCGCCAGCGCCACTTCCACATCGTCGTTTATAATCAGGGGTATCCCGGAGCCGGCTAGTATTTCTTTGATTTCTCCGGCTTGAGTGATGAATCTGCTCCTGGGCAGCTCCTTCTCCCTGAGCTGAACCATGGTAACTCCGCCCCTGACAGCCGCGGATACAATATCCCTTACCGGCCGGCCGCGCGAGAGGACCCGGTCGGTTACCAGGTAGAGGTCCGGCCTGAACTCTCTTCTCATCTCAGCCGCTCCTCTATCTGGTCATCGGTGAGGTTGTAAATTACATCGTACAGATATAGCTGCAGTGAGCCCGGGCCGTCGGCCCTGCCTGCCGCTATCTCGCCGCAGATGCTCATTACCGCCATGCCGTTGTAGGCGGCAGTGAGCATATCGGGGTTGACCGCCGCGAAAGCCCCCACCAGGGCGGTGGCGGTACACCCGCTCCCGGTAATTCTGGTCATAATGGGGTGGCCGTTGTTCACCTTGAGAACCTTCCTGCCGTCTGTGATTATATCGGTGCTTCCGCTTACCACTACCACGCAATTATTGGATTTAGCCAGTTCCAGAGCGCTCTTTTCCGCCGAATCGGCGGAATGGGAGCTGTCCACCCCCCTGGTTTTTACCCCCTCATCCAGAAGAGCCATGATTTCAGAAGCGTTACCCCGGATTATGGATGGGGGAGTCTCAGCGATCAGAGATTTGCAGGTCTCTGTTCTGAAAGATGTAGCGCCGGCTCCCACCGGGTCGAAGACTATCGGGACGGAACGGGATGCCGCCTCGCGCATTGCGGTCCTCATCCCCTTAATCCACTCCCCGCTCAAAGTCCCGATGTTGATTACCAGCGATCCGCCGGTAGCTTCCGCAATTCCGACCATCCCGGCGACCTCTTCCACCGCGTGAGCCATCACCGGCGAAGCTCCCAGCGCCAGAAGGGCGTTGGCGGTGTTGTTCATAACCACGTAGTTGGTGATATTATGAACCAGGGGGGACCTGCTTCTGATAGATTCGAGATCTTTCCATATCTTTTCTGCAGCTTCACTTTCTTTCATTTTTCACTCACCTGTTTAGTCACATACAAAAACCGTCAGCGGAGGGGCTGACGGTTAAAAGAACTCCGAAAATTACCGTTTCCCTACGCTAGCATTATCCAGATCAGGTCATCAGGGTATGATTTCAGGTCGCGACGGACCACCCCTAACGGTGAATTAAGATTATCAGGGCGGGGAGGGGGATGTCAAATGATTTAATGTGGAGCCCAGTCCCTTAGCAGCGGGCCAACAGGATATGAGCTGAATATCAACAGTAGATGATAATGTTTGTGTAACTGAAAAATGCCGTTAGACTTTTTGGTATGGATATAAATAACAAATATCTTACAGTCATTATTGACGATCTGGTCAAATCAAGGAGAATCCCTCTACGTAAAGGAATTATCGGAAAAAGTACGTTCGGCAATCAATGATATTTCCGGGCAATTTAATGAAGAATTCTACGCTCCTCTGGTCATTACTAAAGGTATGGATGAACTGCCCGGTGTTTTAATAAGGCCGGAAATGAGTTATAGAATATACGAATTACTGAATGACAGGATAAGTCCTTATTTTTTCCGTTTTGCAATTGTCATGGGAAACATCGATTTAGGTGGAACTTCAGTGAATTTCAGCTATTCGGTTCTAATAGGATATTTAATCCGCATTGCTCTAAACGCAATAGATTAAGTGGAATATTATTCCCCCCCTACAGAAAAAACAGCCAGGCCGCGCCCGCTATAGCCATCACTGTCCAGAACACCGTCCTGGCGGTAATATGCTCTTTATAAAATATCCTGGAGAGGGGAATCAGTATGACCGGGGAGGTGGCCATCAGAGTGGAGGCGACCCCGAGCTTGGCGTACAGGATGGCTACCAGTGAGAGGACAACCCCTATCACCGGGCCGAACAGCGCTCCCCCGAAAACCCTGGGGGTTACCCCCCTGATCCGCAGCTTGCCGAAATCGTTCAGGAATTTGCCGTGAAAAAGCAGGAATATCGATATGGAGGCGGTTGCCGCCATCACCCTTATCAGATTGGCGGATACCGGATTTATTCCCTCCTGGAGGCCTCTCTTGGAGAGCATCAGCCCGATTGCCTGGCCCATCGCTCCCCCCAGGCCCAGCAGGACCCCGCTCAGCAGATGCCCCGGCTGGAAGGTGCTGTTATCCTTCTTGTCCTTGGTGACAAAGGCGATAGATACGGTGGTGACTGCTATGGCGGTCAGCTGCAGCACGGTAAGTTTCTCTCCCAGAAAGGCCCTGCCCAGGAAGACGCTGAAAATCGGAACCGCGGTCATCATCAGCATCCCCATCCTGGGGCCGATCCGGACGTAGGCCTCGAACAGGAGGGAGTCTCCCATGAAGAAACCGACTATTCCCGATACAGCAAGAAAGATGAAGGCCGGAGAGAGAAGGCCGGGAAGAGGCTGTCTTATGACAATGATATGAGCCGCCCCCAGAAGAAGAAGGGCGAACCACAGCCGCAGGTGGTTTACCGACCTGGAGCCGATCACCCTGCCCGCGTCGGCGAACATGATGGCGTTGATCGCCCAGCAACCGGCGGTCAGCACCGCTGCAATCTCTCCGATGTATGGCATCCTTCCGGCTCCGTTTCTGTTTCTGAAGGGTTATGCCGGCCGTCCGCTGCCCTTGCGGGCCGTATAATAAAAGGAGGAAGCGTAAGCGGGCTCCCTCCTGATTATGCTGGTTTTCTATTCGGCCAGCTTGAAAATGGTATCCAGCGCGGTGCCGTCTCTCCATTCGATCAGCTCCACCGGCTCGTCGGTGACTTCCGGCCTCGGCGGGCGCTCGCCGAACTCCGCGGCTTTCCTTACCGAGAGGTCGTGAAGCTCTTCGATGCTGACAAGGTTCAGGTCGAACTTGCCCGCGTTCTTCTTCAGGTCGTCTATGTACCTGGACTTGCTGTTCGGGTTTATGGCCGCATGGCTGTCCGTTACCACCACATCTATAACCTCTCCGGGAAGGGATACCGTATATACGTCTTCCACGATCCTGGGGAATCCCAGGTTCTTCTCCTTCTTGCCGGTGGCAAGCGGCAGGAACATAATGGTAAGCTCGCTCCCCGCTGCCACTCCCTGGGCTCCTCCGATACCTCCCAGGATCCTTCCGTTGGCGCAGATGGAGTTGCAGTTGAAGTTGACATCCATCTCCAGAGCGGTCAGGACCGAGACATCCAGCATGTTGACCGCGTTCTCCTTGTTGGCCATGTCGTCGTACTCGCCGGTGGATATCTCGTAATGGTTCGGGTCGTTCAGCATCGATTTGATAACCAGTTCGGATGGCTGGAAGCACTGCCCGTGAAGCAGGTTCCTGATCAGGCCCTCATGAAGCATCTCCACGTGCAGGGAAGTGCATCCTCCTATGGAAAAGTGCGAGCTGATCTTCTTTTCCTTGAGTATCTTTCTTATCTCATCGAGGACTATCAGTCCGGCTCCCGCTCCAACCTGGAAGGTAAAATCGTCCCTGATTGCCTCGCCGGCAAGCATCACGTCCAGAACCTGCTGGGCAATCACCGAGTTGAACTTGTTGGCCCTGATCCTGTCGATATCGATTGTTCCGGAACCTATTCCGGAGCTGTCGCCGGGGTTGTCCACCTTCACCACGAAATCCACGTCCACCATGGATAGAGAGCGGGGGAACAGGTACTTCTCGCTTATCTCTCCGGCCAGGAGGCATACGTTCTCGGCCCAGAGGGTATCGGCCAGAAACAGCCCCAGGGGCCCCACCCAGGAGGAGGGATCGCCCTTCAGGCCGTTGGCGTTGCCCCACTGGTCGGCGATGGGCACCGGCCCGAAAGCTACCTTTACCTTCTCTTCGCCGGTGTGAAACCTTCTTACCCGGTTACCGTGCCCGAACCTGAAGATGGTCCAGGGGAGGAAATCGCCCCGCATCACGTACTTGCCCATACCGCCGTAACAGCTTCCAGATATACCCCCGATCGTGCCGTCCATGATCGCCTCGGGCAGCCAGGGAACGCAGTTGTCGAAGAAGGCGTTGCCCAGTATTTTTATATCCTTTTTTCCCATTTCCCGGAGCTTCTCCACTATCATCTTCAGGCAGACGTCTCCTAGCCGGTAGTAATGAGGGTAGGATATGGTATCCCCGTCCTCTATCAGGCTCATCACTTCATCCAGCGTGGTTACCTTGCTGTCTCCCTTGTGCATGGAAGCCTTGCCGGGGCGTCCGGCAAGGGGGTCGCTGTAATCCGGGTCAAAGGCCTGCCGGTAGGGCTTTTTCTCCCTCCCGTTGACCTTCAGCGGCACCTTTCTGCCGATCGCGTTTTCCGTGAATTCCATTTTTATCTCCTCCGTAATCGAGGTAAAATAGTGTCCTTCCTTCCTATGTTAAAGTTTTCCGGGCGTAAGTAAAATCTTTTTTTCCCTCAGAGCTTGAAAAAGAGAACAAAATTTGTTTTATTAATCGGTACATAGGTAGTTTGTACGCAGGGAAACGGGATTTTGATTATACCTTGACTTTTATTCCAAGCGGGGATATGATCGAGGATTCTGATTAAGAATGCAGTAGTTCGTAAATCCCTTAACATTGAAATGTAATAGGAGGTTTTTATGGGAGACGAAGAAAAGAAGAGCTTTACTTCGATGCTGGACGAAAACAGGCAGATAGCTCCGCCTGAGGAGTTTTCGAAAAAAGCTCATGTGAAGAACCTGGATGAGTATATGGCTATGTACAACAAGTCGGCTGAAGATCTCGAAGGGTTCTGGGCGGAGCAGGCCGAAGAGCTGCTTCACTGGTATAAGCCCTGGGACAAGGTCCTTCAGTGGGATCCCCCCGATGCCAAGTGGTTTGAGGGCGGAAAGACTAATATCGCTTATAACTGTCTGGACCGGCATCTCGAAAATGGCCGCGCCGACAAGACCGCCATCATCTGGGAAGGCGAACCCGAAGGGGATCAGAAGAAGTTCACCTTCAAGGAACTTCATGCCGAAGTAAGCAAGTTCGCCAATGTTCTCAAGAAGCACGGAATAGAGAAGGGCGACAGAGTATGTCTTTATCTTCCCATGATTCCGGAACTGGCTATCGCCATGCTTGCCTGTGTCAGGATCGGCGCTATCCACAGTATCGTGTTCGGTGGATTCAGCGCTGAGTCGCTGAGAGACAGGATCATCGACGCGGAAGCCAAAATGCTCATAACCTCCGACGGTTCACTGAGAAGAGGCAAGCAGATCCCTCTGAAGAAGAACGCTGACGACTCTCTCGAGGGAACCGATACAGTGGAGAATGTGATTGTCGTCAAGAGAACCGGACAGGATATCGACTGGTTCGATGAAAGAGATATCTGGTGGCACGACGAGATGGCCGACGCGGACGACGAATGTCCGGCCGTTGAGATGGACGCCGAAGATGTATCGTTCATCCTCTACACCAGCGGAACCACCGGGAAGCCCAAGGGCGTGGTTCATACCACCGGCGGATACCTGCTCTACACCACTCTTACATCCAAACTGGTATTCGATATCAAGGATGACGATGTTTACTGGTGCACCGCCGATATCGGCTGGATCACCGGGCACTCGTACATCGTATACGGACCGCTCAGCCTGGGCGCGACCACTCTGATGTTCGAGGGTGTTCCCAACTATCCCGAACCTGACCGTTTCTGGGATATAGTGGAAAAGTACAAGGTCAATATTTTCTACACCGCTCCCACAGCGATCAGAGCTATCGCCAAGGATGGAGATGAATGGCCCAATAAGCATGACCTCTCATCCCTGCGCCTGCTCGGCACTGTGGGCGAGCCCATCAACCCCGAAGCATGGATGTGGTACTATAAGGTAATCGGCGGAGAGCGCTGCCCCATCGTGGATACCTGGTGGCAGACAGAGACCGGCGGCATCATGATCACGCCGCTGCCCGGCGCCTTCCCTCTCAAGCCGGGTTCGGCTACCAGGCCCTTCCCGGGTGTCTTCCCCAAGGTGGTAAGGGAAGACGGGACTGGGTGCGACGCCAACGAAGGCGGGTACCTGATTATCGAGAAGCCGTGGCCTGCCATGCTCAGGACCATCTGGGGAGATCCACAGCGTTACAAGGATACCTACTTCACCCGGTTCAAGGATGTATACTTTACCGGCGATGGAGCGCGTAAGGACGAGGACGGTTACTTCTGGATCATGGGCCGCGTGGATGACGTTATCAACGTCTCCGGGCACAGGATCGGTACCATGGAAGTAGAGAGCGCCCTGGTCAGCCACGACGCGGTGGCCGAGGCGGCGCTGGTTCCCATGCCTCATGAGATCAAGGGACAGGGCCTCTACGCTTTCGTTACCCTGGCCAGCGGTTACGAAAAGAGCGACGAGCTGATACAGGAGCTGAGAAACCATGTCAGCAACGAGATCGGCCCGATCGCGAAACCAGACAAGATCCAGTTCGCCGACGCTCTTCCCAAGACCAGAAGCGGCAAGATCATGAGAAGAATTCTCAAGGTCATCGCCGAAGGCGGGGACGATGTCGGCAATACCACCACACTCGCCGATCCTTCTGTTGTAGAGCACCTGCTCGAAGAGCGGAAATAATACGACAGAAAGGTTTTTGATAATAAGCGGGGAGGGAATTTACTGATTCCCTCCCCGCTTTGTTTGGCGCCGGGTGTTCTCTTATGATTGACACCGGTGAGGCGATTTATTAAGCTGAAGTTACCGATTAACTCTAAAATTCATGTTGGAAAGAATAACCGGGAGGAAAGGTTTGAAGCTGGATAGTTCGCTGATGATAAGTATTTCCGGAGTGAGGGGTATAGTCGGTAAAGGGATCAACCCGGAATCGGCTCAGAGATTCACCGCCGCTTACGCCCTGGGGCTGGAGAGGGGCACAGTAGCGGTGGGGCGGGATTCCAGGGATTCCGGCCCGCCTCTTCTTTCCGCGGTGTTTTCCGCGCTTACCTTTCTCGGTTTTGATGTGGTCGACCTGGGAGTGGTGTCCACCCCTACCGTTGAAATAATGGTTCAACAGCTGAATGCGTCGGGCGGAATAATCATAACCGCAAGCCACAACGGGCCAGAATGGAACGCCCTGAAGTTCCTGGACGGAAGCGGGGAATTCATCCGGGAGGCAGAAGTGGAGCGGATAAAATCGCTGGTCCGGGGCGACGGGAATCTTTTCGAAGAGCCAGGCCGGTTCGGATCGGTGGCGGCTAACGACGGGGCGGACCGCATACATGTCGATAAGATAATATCCCTTAAGCATATCGAACCGGAGAAGATAGCCGCCAGACGCTTCAAGGCGGTGGTGGACTGTGTTAACGGAGCCGGCAGCAGGATAGTGCCCCTTCTTCTTTCAGAGCTGGGTGTGGAGACCGTAGAGCTTTTTACTGACATAAACTCCGGTTTTCCTCATGTGCCCGAGCCGCGCCCGGAAAATCTTGGAGAACTGGCCTCCGCGGTCAGGGACCAGGGAGCCGATATAGGTTTTGCCTGCGACCCGGACGCGGACCGGCTGGTGCTGGTTGACGAAACAGGCTCGGTATGCAGCGAGGAAATGACTCTTTCTATTGCCGCCGGATTCGTCCTGGATAAGGTCAAGGGCCCGGTGGTTTCGAATCTCTCCACTACCCGGCTGATCGATGATATAGCTGCCGCAAACGGGGTGGAGCATTACCGTTCGAAAGTGGGAGAGGCGAACGTTATAGAAAAGATGAAGCAGACCGGCGCAGTAATAGGAGGGGAGGGTAACGGCGGTGTTATCTACCCGGCGGTTCATTACGGCCGGGACGCAATGGTTGGCATCGCCCTCGTTCTTCAGTACCTGGCCGAAACCGGAAAAACTCTGAGCGGTATGGCCGCAGAGCTCCCGGAATATTATATTATAAAGGGAAAATTCAGTTTTGAGGGTGATTTTGAGGAACTGTCCGGGAAGGCCCGGAATATGTTCAAGGGCGAGATTAACCTCTCCGATGGCATAAGAATTGATATGGAGAGCGGGTGGGTACATTTGAGGATGTCAAATACCGAACCGGTGCTGAGGGTAATAGCAGAAGCAGGTTCTGAAAGAGAAACACGCGATATCATGGACAGGGCTGGTAAACTCACAGTATAATTACCGTATTGCCATGGTATTGCAATGTATTATAATTTATATTAGATAAGAGGAGATTATTAATGTGCGGAATTATCGGATATATCGGCAAGAGGAACTCGGTGGGTAAGATTCTGATTGAAGGGTTGAAACGCCTGGAATACAGGGGATACGACTCCGCCGGGCTGGCCATAATAAGGGATAACTCCGTACTTCTCGAAAAGACGGCGGGGAAGATAACCGAGCTGGAAGAAAAAGTAAAGGATCTCGATATATCCGGCAGCCTGGGGATAGCCCACACCAGGTGGGCCACTCACGGGAAACCAACAACTCTGAACGCACACCCGCACTCAGACTGCAAGGGCCAGATTATCCTTATACATAACGGCATAGTCGAGAACTACCAGATCCTGAAGAAGTCTCTGGAAGCGGACGGGCATGTATTCAAGACCGAAACGGATACCGAGGTCCTCGCTCACCTGATCGAAGAGTTCTACACCGGAGAAAGGCTGGAAGACGCAGTTCAGAAAGCGCTTAAAGTGGTTGAGGGAACTTACGGTATTATAGTAGTTTCCGCGTTAGAGCCAGGCAAGATGGTCGCTGCCAGAAACGGCTCTCCCGTAGTGGTGGGAGTGGGTGAGAACGAGACATTCATAGCCAGCGACGTGGCGGCGATTCTCCAGCACACCCGCCAGGTGATATACCTTGAGGATCAGCAGATGGTAGTGGCGACCCCGGATCATTTCTCCACCATGACCATCAGAAATGAACGGGTGGAGCATATCGTCCAGGAGGTGGAATGGGACCTGGAGATGATTGAAAAGGGCGGATTTGAGCACTTCATGCTCAAGGAGATATTCGAACAACCGGAGACCATAAAGAACGCCATGAGAGGGCGGTTGATAGATGAATACGGAATATCGAAACTGGGCGGACTGAATATGACAGAGGATCAGCTCAGGCAGATCGAGCGTATAGTGCTGATCGCCTGCGGAACCAGCTGGCACGCCGCTCTGCTGGGAGAGTACATGATTGAGGAAAAGGCCCGTATCCCGGTGGAGGTTGAATATGCCAGCGAATTCCGTTACCGCAACCCGATAATAGAGCCCAATACCCTGGTAATGGCTATCAGCCAGTCCGGGGAGACAGTGGATACACTGGCCGCCATGAGAGAGGCGATGGAAAAGGGCGCCAGGTGCATGGGTATATGCAACGTGGTGGGAAGCACCATAGCCAGGGAATCTCAGGGTGGGGTTTATATTCATGCTGGCCCCGAGATCGGGGTGGCCTCCACCAAGGCGTTCACCTCTCAGATAACGGTGCTGAGCCTGCTGGCCCTGATGCTGGGCAGGATGAGGAATATATCCTCTTCCGAGGGTAAGGATATTATCGCGGCGCTCAGGAAGGTTCCGTCTCAGGTCGGGAAGATACTGGAGAAGAATGATGAAATCAGAAAGATATCGGAGAAGACCAGCTGCCACAATAACTTCCTGTATCTGGGCAGGGGAGCGAATTACCCGGTGGCGCTGGAGGGCGCATTGAAACTCAAGGAGATCTCATACGTTCATGCCGAAGGTTACCCCGCAGCCGAGATGAAGCACGGACCGATCGCCCTCATAGACAAGAATATGCCGGTGGTAATTATCTGCCCCAGGGACAGCGCCTATCAGAAGATACTGGGCAATATAAACGAAGTGAAGGCCAGGGACGGGATAATCATTGCGATTACCAGCGAGGATAACAATGAGATCATAGATATGGCCGATCATGTGATCTTCATACCCCAGACTCTGGACTTCCTCTATCCGATACTGGCCAGCATACCCCTTCAGCTGATGGCTTACCATATAGCGGTGCTCAGGGGATGCCATGTGGATCAGCCCAGGAATCTGGCCAAGAGTGTAACCGTGGAATAAGAGCTCTTCAGGGTAATCGCCTTTGTTTTCCTTTGTGTTGATTTTTTTATCTTATTGATTTAGGATGTTTGTGATTAATTTAGATTTCACAAGGAGGGCGGGATTTGAAAGAGATTATACATACTGATAATGCCCCGGCGGCTGTAGGGCCTTACAGCCAGGCGGTCAGAGCCGGCGATTTTCTGTTTATATCGGGACAGATAGGGATTAACCCGGAAAACAAGAGTATGGCCGAAGGGCTGGAAGCCCAGGTGAAGCAGGTATTAACCAACCTGAAAGCCGTAGTTGAAGCTGCAGGTGGAACCATGAAGTCGATAATAAAGACCACGGTGATGCTTCAGTCCATGGATGATTTCAAGGCGATGAATGAGATCTATCAGCAGTTCTTTGTTTCGGATCCTCCAGCCAGGGCGGCATATGAAGTAGCCGCTTTGCCGCTGGGGGCTCTCTGCGAGATACAGGCAGTTGCATTCCTGGGTTAAACAGATATTTTATTAGTTGGAGAGAAACCGTGATCAAGGAGGGAATGGATGGGTTCTGGTGGACCCCGAGGACTTCAAATCCTTTTGCCGGGTGCTAAAACCATCCGGGGTGGGTTCGATTCCCACACGTTCCCGCCATCTTAATCAGCTGGCCCGTGGAAATCTCAGCGCGCCGGCAGTCCTTTATATGCAATTTAAAATACTTAACTTATGAAACAATACTTAAAAATTATCGCCTTTTTCCCGCCGGCTATGATTCTGGTTCTGACCACCGGGGCGGTAGCCGCTTCCATATCCTTCCCCTGTTCGGCGCTTTCGATGGAACAAATGGACAGCACGGTTGTAGATTCTACGGAAAGTTGGACTATACTCGAGCTGAAGGAAGTCCTGAACAGGGAGACCGGAGTTGTTCCTGAAGATGCCGGCTGGAAGAAGAAAAAGAACCCCAGAGTGGCAATGCTTTGCGCCCTGGTATTCCCGGGACTCGGGCAGATGTACAATGAGAAACCATATAAAGCGGTTCTGGCGATGGGGCTGGAGACATTTTACCTGAGCCGGATACTGTTTAAATACAGAGCTGAAGTAAGGGAGAGGAAGCTCCGGGACAGCTATGACAGGTACCTCGAAGGGGATGATATCAACCCCGACTGGTATTATCATGATATCTGGTACAATGAATACAAGGAACAGAAGATCGACTGGATATGGTGGTCGGCCGGTTTGCTGGTGGCCCTGATATTCGACGCCTATGTTGACGCCCATCTGCACGATATGAATTTCCAGCCGGGTGAAAACGGAGGGTTCGCTTTCGGCTTTGATTTTTAGAGATATTTTTATTATAGTTCGGTTTTTCATGACCGGGAGGAGCATTGTAAATGACCGCAAAGAAAAAGCCCAAAAAGCAGGTTAAATCGAAATTAAGAGAATATATCGAGATTATCGTCACTGCGGTGGTGCTTGCTCTGATAGTAAGAACATTTATTATCCAGAGTTACCACATACCTTCCGAGTCAATGCAGGATACTCTGTTGAAAGGCGATTTCCTGTTCGCCAACAAGTTTATATATGGCGCCAAGGTTCCCTTCGTGGACTGGCAGCTCCCCGCTATCCGTGAACCGAAACAGGGCGATGTGGTCATATTCAAATACCCCTGCGACGGGGAGACAGATTATATAAAGAGATGTATCGCAGTGGAGGAGCAGGTGGTGGAAGTAAGAAACAAGACTGTTTATATCGACGGTGAAAAACTGGAAGAGGATTATACCAAATTCGAGGGGCCGGAGTGGAGGCGGAGGGATTTCGGGCCCTACAAGGTTCCCAAAGGATGCATATTCGTTATGGGGGATAACCGGGATAACAGCAAGGATTCCAGGTACTGGCCCTGCGGCGCCGCTCTTGATAAGAAGTACCTGAGGGGAAAAGCCCTGTTCCTGTATTTTTCCATAAACTACGAAACCCATTTCCCGAGATTCAGCAGGATTGGGGATGTAATAAGGTAAAGGCCATTTTAAAATTGATCCGCATCCGGGAAACTGCCGTCGCTAATTCGACACTTTCCCCCGTTTAAACTTATAATTCGCGCGGTATTAAATTTGCAGAATCTGTTATGATGTTGTAAATTTTTATCGAACTTGACATAAGAGACAGAACTGGATAAATTTACGTTGTTTAATTAGCAGTCTTAACCAGAGAGTGCCAAAGATGAGCAGCAGGAACGAAAGGGAAAGAAGAAAAAACAGGATCCTGGAGTACGTTATCGATCTGTATATTAGAACAGGCGCCCCTGTCAGCTCCGGAAAGCTCAAACGGATATTCGGATTGGACAGCAGTACCGCCGGTATCCGGATGATCCTGCATGAGCTGGAGGAAGAGGGATACCTGTGCAAACCCCATGTCTCGGCGGGAAGAGTTCCCACCGACAGGGGGTACCGGCTGTACGTGGATTCGATGGAGGTCAACGATTCCCTGGACCGTAAGACGCTGAAGAGAATAAACAGAAGGATAGGCAAGGATATAAGCGACCTGCGCGACATCATGTTGAGCACTTCCCGCCTTCTCGGGGAACTTACTGACTACATGGGGCTGATGATGGGGATATTCCGGTCCTATGGGTTCGTGACCGGGCTGGAGATAATACAGGATCAGGGAAGAAAGGGGCTGGTAGTGCTGAAACTCTCCTCCGGAATAAACAGGAGCATCTATATGGAATTTCCCAAAAAGTACCGCCGTCATATCCTGGACAGGGCTAACCGCATAATAAATGAGAGGATTGTGGAATGCCATCTGGATGAAGCTGTCAGGCGGCTGGAGAATTTTGTGAGAGAGAGCAGCGGCATCGAGCGGGAAATCACAGATTGCCTGATTACCGGGGCGGCGAACCTGTTCAACTGGCCTTTCGAGATGAAGTATTATATAAGCAGCGATACCTTTGACCGGAGCGTTCCGGAATTTAACAACCCCGACATATTGAGAAAACTGATTTCGGTGATGGGACAGCGGGAGCTCATGCTTGAACTGCTCCGCAAAAGAGTTGAGGAGGGCCTGTCTGTTACCATAGGAACAGAAAACCGGATTGCCGGCCTGAACGATTTTTCGATAGTTACCCATCCCCTGGGAGGAGATAGGTGCCGGGGGCTTCTGGGAGTTCTGGGACCAAAGCGAATGAGCTATAAACTTGTACTGCCGCTGCTGAACAGGATGGCGCAGGAACTGGAAAACAATTAACCGGCTTTAGATTGGAGGTCGCGTCAGGTGAAGAAAGAGGAAACCATGCCTGAAGAGAGTAGAGAAAGAGGAGAAAAAACCAGACATGACGGGGAAGAAGGTGCCGGAAAGAAGAAGCGCGATGGGTCTGACCGGGAAAAGAGCAAACGGGCAGGCGGGAAGAAGGGCAAGAAGAAGGGCGGGAAGGGAGAGAGCGAAAAGGGCCTGTTGGATCTTCTGGAGCATAAGAATGAGATGCTTGAGAGTATGAGAGAAAAGATCGAACATCTGGAAAAACAGCTTGAAAATAAAGAAGACAGAATCCTGAGGATGGTAGCGGAATTCGATAATTATAAAAAAAGAATCAGCAGGGAACAGGATTTGCGTAGGGATCAGATGTATGCCGATATCCTGAGAGAGCTTCTGCCGGTTCTGGACGATTTTGACAGGGCTCTGGAGATGGATATCGAAAGGGAAAATGCCTTTTTCGAGGGTATAAGACTGGTTTACCAGAGCTTCAGGGATATACTTAACAGGATGGGGCTCACCGAAATAGAGGCAGAGGGGGAGGATTTTGATCCCCGTTACCATGAAGCGATGGGCAGGGTGGAGAGCGATGAAGGGGAAGGCAGGATAGCTTACGTAATTTTAAAGGGTTATAAATACAATGATATGGTTGTCAGACCGGCCAGGGTTATGGTCTCGCAGGGCGCCGGCACGGATGAAGATAGCCCTGAATAATGATTTTGAAGAGGTATATTCATGAGTAAGATTATTGGTATAGATCTCGGTACTACCAATTCCTGTATGGCATGTATAGAGGGTGGGGAGCCCTCCATCATTCCTAATGAACAGGGTGAGCGGACTACTCCCTCAGTGGTTGCTCTGGCCAGGAATAATGAAAGGCTGGTGGGGCAGTTTGCGAAGAGGCAGGCGGTAACCAATCCCGATAATACCGTTCACAGTGTCAAACGTTTCATGGGCAGGAAATATCCGGATGCCGGGGAAGAAATAAAAGGGATGAATTTTGAGATAATCCGGGGCAGGAATGACGAAATTCTGATGGACCTGGGCGGAAGCAGAAACCGTCCGGAGGAGATCTCCGCCATGATCCTGCGGAGTCTTAAGAGGGACGCCGAGGAATTCCTCTCGGATGAGGTGAAGGAAGCAGTAATTACCGTGCCGGCTTATTTCAATGATGCCCAGAGGCAGGCCACCAAGGATGCCGGAAGGATCGCCGGCCTTGATGTTCTGAGGATAATCAACGAACCGACCGCTGCAGCCATGTCCTCCGGATTCGATATGGACAGGACCGGGAAAGTCGCGGTTTACGACCTGGGCGGAGGAACTTTCGATATTTCGATACTGGAGCTTAGCGAGGGCGTCTATCAGGTCAAATCGACCAATGGCGATACCATGCTGGGCGGAGATGATTTCGACAGGCTTATCGCGCGCTGGATTCTTGACAGGTTCATGGAGTTGGAGGGCATCGACCTCTCCGGAGACAGGATGGCGATGCAGCGCATAATGGAGGCGTCGGAAAAGGCCAAGTGTGAATTGAGCTCGGTTCACCAGACCAACATTAATCTTCCCTTTATCTATGCCGATAATGACGGTCCCAGGCATCTTGAAGTTACCCTGGACAGGGCCGCTCTGGAAAAGCTGATCCTTCCCCTGATAAGAAAAACACTGGAGCCGTGCAGAAAAGCTCTGGAAGATGCCGGACTGGGAAGAGATGATGTAGACGAAGTGGTTCTGGTGGGAGGATCAACCAGAATCCCCGCGGTAAAGAGAGAGGTATCCGCTCTGTTCAACTGTGAGATTCGCCGGGGAATAAATCCGGACGAGGTAGTAGCGATGGGAGCAGCCGTTCAGGCCGGGATACTCAGCGGGGATATCGATGAGGTTATTCTCCTGGATGTCACCCCGCTCAGCCTGGGGATAGAGACCCTGGGCGGAGTGATGACTACTCTGATAGAAAGAAATACCACAATTCCTTGCAGCAAGAAGCAGGTTTTCAGTACCGCCACTGACAATCAGCCGGCGGTAAGCATTCATGTACTCCAGGGGGAGCGGGAGCTTGCCGAAGACAATACGACGCTGACCAGATTCGATCTGGTGGGGATTCCCCCCGCGGAGAGAGGGATTCCGCAGATCGAAGTAAGATTTGATATTGATGTCAACGGGATTGTGCATGTCTCAGCCCGTGATCTGGGTACCGGGAAGGAACAGAAGATGGAGGTCAAAGTTGCCAGCGGCCTCACTGATGACCAGATCGACAGCATCGTGGAGGAAGCCCGGAAGTACGCCGGTGCGGATAAAGAGAAAAAAGAGAAGATAAAAGTTCGCAATGAAGCGCGAATTCTGATAAATTCAACGGAGAAAACACTTGCCGAGTTCGGCGGGGATATGGATCCGCAGAAGAGGTCCGAGATAGAATCAGCCCTGGAAGAACTGCTCAAGCTTGCGGATTCGGAAAATTTTGATGCGGAAGCCGCCAGGAGGGTGACCGGGGACCTATCCAGAAAGGTATACAGAGCGACTGAGGAGATGTATCAGTCGGCCGCCGAGAAAGACGGCTCGGGCGATAAATAATTGTTGAGATAGAAATTTTGAGGAGAGAAATTCGGGGGCATGGCGAAAAGAGATTATTACGAAGTGCTGGGCGTAGATAAGAACGCCGACGCGGATCAGATAAAGAAAGCGTACCGGAAGCTGGCGCTGAAATACCACCCGGACAAGAATCCCGGAGATAAGGAAGCCGAGGAAAAGTTCAAGGAAGCCACTGAAGCTTACGAAGTGCTCAAGGACGACAAAAGCAGGGCTCAGTATGACCAGTTCGGGCATGCCGGGGTTGGCGGCGCCGGAGGCGGAGCCGGATTCGGCGGTTTCAGCGGCGGTTTCGACATAAGTGACGCCCTGAGGGCCTTTATGAGGGATTTCGGCGGCGGCGGGTTCGGTGTGGGCGGCAGTTTCGGGGGATTCGATGATTTCTTCGGAGGCAGAAGTTCAAGGAGCAGGGGCAGGCGGGTGCGCAAGGGCAAGAACCTGCAGATTTCCATAGACCTCACTCTGGAAGAGGTGGCCAGAGGAGTAAAGAAGAAGATCAAGGTAAAGAAAATGGTTCCCTGCTCTGAATGCGGCGGTTCAGGAGCGGAGAAGGAGGGGGGACGGGAGACCTGCAGCCGCTGCGGGGGAACAGGTGAGATAAGGCAGTCTTCCCGCTCATTATTCGGCCAGGTGGTGAATGTTTCGGTCTGCCCCGCCTGTCACGGCGAAGGTACCGTAATAAATAACCCGTGCGGCGCATGCGGAGGCGAGGGCAGGGTCAGGGGAAGCAAGAGAGTTGAAGTAAAGATCCCGGCCGGGGTAACCACCGGAAATTATATTCAGCTGCGGGGGCAGGGGGATGCGGGGCCCAGGGGCGGGCCCGCGGGAGATCTGCACATAATGATAAATGAACTTCCACATGATATATTTGAGAGGCATGGCTATGATGTGCTGTGCGACCTGCCTGTTTCGTTCTCACAGCTTGCCGTCGGCGCCAGAGTGGAGGTGCCGACACTGTTTGGAAAGGCGGCCATAAAGATACCGGCGGGCACTCACTCTCATAAGATATTCAGGCTGAAAGGAAAGGGGCTGCCTCACCTGAATTACCAGGGTGCGGGGGACCAGCTGGTGAGGGTGGTGGCATGGACGCCCCAGAATTTGAGCAGCGAAGAGAAAGAAGCTTTCAGAAAGCTGGAAGAGAAGGTAGACTGCAGGCTTCCTGGCTGCGGAAAGAACGTTTATTCTTAAAGTATCTGGAATTTAAAACAGATCTCGAAGCCAATCAGGATATTTATTCATTGATATTTGGTTTCTGGCTGGTTACCAATGGCTCACCGAAGATATTTTTATGTCAGAAATGATAATATAACCGGGGAAACCGGCCATATCGATCCGGATGAGGCTCACCACCTGCTGTCGGTATGCAGAGCCCGTAAGGGAGATACGGTTGACCTGCTGGACGGGGAAGGGGGTATCTACAGGGCCGTGATAACTGATTTCGCCGGCGGCACTGTTGAGTTCCGGCTGCTGGAATCGAGAATGGAGGAAAGACGGTTCAGGCCTGATATAGCGATTGCGGTTATCAAGGGTGGAAGGATGGATATCGCGGTTGAAAAGTGCGCTGAAATCGGGGTGGGAAGGATTATCCCTTACAGGTCATCCCGGACCGTATGGCGGGGCGGGGGTGAGGATGCCCGCAGGAAGAGAGAGAGGCTCCACAGGAAGGTTGTGGCGGCCTGCAAGCAGTCGGGCCAGCCATTCTTCCCGGAGGTGGAGGAGGTGGTGGATTTCTCTGAAATGCTGGAGATCGCTTCCTCATATCATGGTATTTATCTTGCCGACCGGGCAGGAAAGAAACTGGATGGGCCAGCCGCCGAGAGTTCTGTCGGGATAGTGGGGCCGGAGGGAGGATTATCCGCCGGTGAAAGGCAACAGGCGCTGGCCGCGGGGGCGGTTCCGGTATGCCTCGGCGACACCCGGCTCAGAACCGAAACAGCCGCCGCCTGTATGGTATTTTATCTGAGAATGATAGGAGAAGAGGGCTGAGTCGTTTATCTCGGCACGGGGGCCCGTACCCGGGGTTAAGTTGACAACTTCCGCATTATCCGATTATAATAAACAGTTTGTAGATGATATCACAGATGAGAAAGGGGCGAAATGAGCAAAGACACCATCACTGCGAAAATCGACCAGGACCTGGTCAAAGCGCTCAAGAGCAGAGACCGGCTCAGGGTAGATACGCTCAGGATGCTGAAGAGTGCTCTCAAGAATAAGCAGCTGGAAACCGGCGACGAGCTGGACCGGGATCAGGAGATAGCGGTCATATCCAGCTATGCTCGTAAATGCAAGGAATCCATTGACGAATTCCGCAGGGGAGGCCGGGAGGACCTGCTCTCCAGGGCTGAAGATGAGCTGGAGGTGGTTATGGAATATATGCCTCAGCAGCTCGGTGAGGATGAGATCAGGGAGGAACTAAAAAAGGTACTCGCCGATACGGGAGCTTCCTCACCCCGTGATCTGGGTAAGGTAATGGGGATTATGATGGGTAAGTTCAAGGGAAGGGTTGACGGCGGAGAGGTAAGGCAGGTAGCGCTGGATCTTCTGGAAGAGTAAGGAGCCGCCATGGTTACAGCGATCGATATAATAATATTAATCATTGTGGTCTATTTTCTGATCGGGGGTGTCCGGAGGGGGCTGGTAAGGCAGGTCCTGGAGGTGGTAGGTATAATTGCGGCTTTCGTGTGCGCTTTCTACCTGGCCCATAATCTGGCGGCGTACCTGGGACCCAGGCTGGATATCTCCCATAATATCCTCACCGTTATTTCCGCGGTCATCATCTTCGCCGGGGTGATTACAGGCTTCCACTTTCTGGGCCTGGCGATAAGGAAGTTCCTGAGTATTACTCTGCTGGGCTCTTTCGACAGGGTTATGGGTGGAATCTTCGGCGGGATAAAGGGGCTGCTGCTGTGCAGTCTGCTGCTGATAGTACTGATGGCCCTTCCCATTCCGCAGAATTTCAGGAACAAGTTACGAAACGACCCGGTGGTAACATACGTGAGGCCTCTGCTCCCGGTGCTGTTCAATAGCTTCTTATTCTCCACCGATTTGAAGTTTCATGATGTAATCGAATCCGGTGATAACCTGATGGAAAAGGCCAGAGAAAAATCCAGGGAGCTCAGGGACAGGAGCAGGGAAATAAAAGATAATATCGAGGATAAAACCGATAGGATCTGACCCCTGATTATCAACCAGAATCAGAAGGCTCTCTATGAATAAACCTGTAAAAAGCGAACTGTCTCATACCCTCAGGAAGCTTGAGTTCGGCGCCGTTCTGGAGATTATTTCAGGAAGGGCTGCTTCGGCCAGGGCGGCCGAATTCATAAAAGATATACATCCGCTGGATTCCAGGGATGACGCTCTCAGGAGACAGCGTGAGATCATGGAACTTGTTGACTTCAGGACCCGGGGCGGGGATAAGCTTCCGGTATCGGGGTGGGAGGATACCCGGGATATTCTGGAGGCGGTAATATCTGAAGGGCAGATTCTCGACTGCGAGCAGCTGGTCATAATAGCCAGGGGTGAGCAGTATGCCGGAAAGGTCAGGAAGTTTATAGAGAGCAACCGTGAACTGCTTCCGATTGCAACCGGGCGTACTTCCCGGATGAAGGTGAGCAGCGAGCTGTCCGCCCGTATCCTGTCGATAATAGATGAAGATTATCAGCTGTTGGATAACGCCAGCCCGAAGCTGAGAGAGCTCAGGCGCAGAATAACAGGGAAAAGAAGCTCTCTGCGAAAGAAGTTCGACGAATTCGCTGAACGCAGTGGAAGCTCCGGCGGCGCCGATTTTGTGACAGTGAGGGGCGGAAGGTACGTGGTATCGGTTCAGAAGGGGGGAGGCAAAACCTTCCGGGGGATAGTTCACCACCAGAGCGGGAGCGGCCAGTCAGTCTTCATCGAACCACTGGAACTTATCGGGGAAAATAACGAGATGGAATCGCTTCTGCAGGAGGAACGCAAGGAGATTCACAGGATATTAAGGGATATCACCCGGGCGGTTTATGAAAACAGAGAGGCGATGCTGGTCAACCAGGATACTCTCTTTATGCTGGATATTATGAATGCCGCGGCCTCTTTTGCCCTGGAGTTCGAGTGCTGCATACCGGATCATTCATCCGGAGGAAGGATGGTGCTTAAGAATGCGAGGCACCCTCTTCTGGAGATGGAACTTAAGCTTGAAAACAGGAGTGACGATCTGGTGGGGCTTAATATGGAATGCGGAGATGATCTGAGAGTAGTGGTAATCTCCGGCCCCAACGCTGGCGGCAAGAGCGTATCGCTTAAAACCATAGGGCTTCTTATCCTGATGGATCAGTCCGGCCTTCCGGTACCGGCCAGGCCAGGCACGGTCATTCCTGAATGCAGCGGAGTCCTGGTCGATATTGGCGACGATCAGTCGATAAAGAAGTCTCTCAGCACATTCTCCTCCAGAATAGTAAGGATAAAGAGCATAATCAGCTGCGCCGACCCCAGTTCGGTGGTGCTGATCGATGAAATCGGAGACGGCACTTCCCATGAGGAAGGGGAGGTTCTGGCGGAGGCGGTCCTGGAAAAGCTTACCGGCATATCAGGAAGGATATTTGTCACCACTCACTTTACCTCTCTGAAGAGCTGGGCTTACGAGAGAGAAGAAGCGGAAAACGCCACTCTGGAGTTCGATCCGGATAACCTGAAGCCTCTGTACAGGATGAAGCTGGGCATCCCCGGCCGCAGCTGGGGGATAGAGACAGCCGCCAGGCTTGGAATCGGCCAAGACCTGGTCCGAAGCGCCAGGAAGAGGCTGAAGAGCGGATCCCGCAGCCTGGAAGGGCTTCTTGCCGAACTGGAAAAGAAGAGAGAACAGCTGGACAGGCAGCTGGAGACAGCTGAGAGTGAGAGGGAGAGGATGGCCGGCCTGGCAGCTGAATACAGAGAGAAACTTGAGGAGTTCGAAGAGAACAGAAGAGAGCTGGAAGATCAGGCCAGAAAGGAAGCCCTGGAGATTATTTCGGGAGCCGGGGCTGAGATCGAAAAACTGGTCAGTTCGATAAAGTCTTCACAGGCATCCGCTGATTCCATAAAAGAGGCCCGGTCCAGTCTGAGGGACAGGAAAGAGGAGCTGGAAAGGAAGATAAGAGAGAGTGAGAAGCGGGACCGGCGGCCCGTTCCGGAACGGGTTGAACCGGGGATGCGGGTCAGGATTTCAAGCCTGGGCAAGACTGGGAAAGTTGTTTCTGTGGACGGCCCGGAACGTATTTTTGTGGAACTTGAGGGCGGGATCAAGGTAGAAACAGACAGGGAGAACCTTACGGCAGCTCCCGGCCATAAGAAGAAGAGGAGAAAGGTCAGCTGGACTGCCTCAGTTGCCGAGCCTGTGAAGCCTGAGATAATGGTCAGGGGGATGGTTAAGGCGGACGCCCTGGAGCTGATAGACCGGTATATCGACCAGGCGGTGCTTCAGGGGGTGGAGACTGTAAGGATTATTCACGGCATAGGCGAGGGAGTGCTGAGGAAAGCTATTTACGAAAACTTGAAGGATGATCCAAGAATAGCGGATATAAATCCCGGTGAACCTGCGTTCGGCGGGGACGGGGTGGCGGTAGTGAAATTAAAATAAATTCTGTTTGTCCGGGCCCGGATTATTTGTATCTTGATAAATAACTGTTATATTAATCCGCAGGGCTTGTACCGCTATTCAGGTTTATGCTGACAGGTGATATTTTCGAATGATACCTCCAGAAAAAATTGATGAAATAAGGGAGAAAACAGATATAATCGAGTTGGTTGACTCCCTGATCGATCTGAAGAAGGCGGGCAGGAATTTCAAGGCCCTGTGCCCGTTTCACCATGAAAAAACACCCAGTTTCGTAGTCAGCCCCGAGAAGCAGATATACCGCTGCTTCGGGTGCGGCAAGGGGGGGAATGTTTTCGGGTTCCTGATGGAGTACGAAGGAATCAGCTTCGTAGAGGCGGTTAAGAGGCTGGCCGATAAGGCGGGTATAAATATAGAGAAATATATCGGCAGGGGGGGGAGCCGGAGGAAACTGGACCCGTTCTATCATGCCATGGAATTTGCGGGAGATTATTACCGGAAAAACCTGAAGAAGAGCAAGCTGAGCAGGCATGCGCTTGATTACCTCAGGAAGAGGGGCCTGGACAGGGAAATAATTGACTATTTCAAGCTCGGCCTGGCTCCTCCGGGCTGGGATAATCTCTACCGGGCGGCGGCCGGGGCGGGGATCGACAGAGAGATTATGATGAAACTCAAACTGGTCCTAAGAAGCAGAGGGGGAAGCGGTTACCGCGATTACTTCAGAAACCGTTTGATATTCCCGGTATTTAATGTAACCGGAAGAATAGTGGGCCTGGCCGGACGCGTGCTGGACAGCTCCGAACCTAAATACCTGAACACCGTGGAAAGTCCCGTATACTCAAAGGGCAGGATTCTCTACGGCCTGAATTTTTCCAGAGACTATATAAGAAAAAGTAAAAGTGCTATTCTGGTAGAGGGTTACATGGATCTACTGATGCTGTGGAAGGCCGGTTTCAGGAACGTTTGCGCGGTTTGCGGCACATCTTTTACCCCGGAGCAGTCACGATTACTTGCGAGATACGCAAAACGTATATATATTATTAATGATGGAGACAGAGCGGGTGTGAAAGCTGCGGTGAGAGCTGCGGACCAATTGTTAATCGAGGGCCTGGAGCCCAGAATAGTTGTTTTACCGGAGGGAGAGGACCCGGATAGTTTTGTTAAGAGCAGAGGGGCCGAGCAGTTAAAGGATCTCATCCGGTCATCGTCGGATTATTTCAGATACATGCGCTCAGTGGCTGGTGACGGTGATGAGAACAGGTTCCGGAGAGGGCAGGTTATAAAGCACCTGGTCAGTACTGTTTCCGGGATTGAGAACAGTGTAGACAGGGACCTTTGCCTTCAGGATATATCAGAGCTATTCGACATACCGGTAAAGAATCTTCGTGATCAGGTCAGGAAAGGCAAAAAGGGCAGGAACAGAGAGCAGCTACATACCAATTTTCGCGATAAAGCTGGAGAGAACGAAAAACTCCTTTTCCGGTTGGGACTGGAGAGAAGCGAGTTTGCGGAGAAGATACTGGAAAACCTCCTGGAAGATGACCTGGAGGGGGAGCTTTTGCGAAAGTATTTCCATATTTTCAGAGAGGCGGTCGAAGATGGTATCGAAGTCAAGAACGCTGAATTCTTCGGCAGAATCAGTGATTCGGAAGTTGCCGAACTCGCCGCTGAGATTGCCTTTATGGATATACCGCCGGACCCGGGAGCTAAACTTCTTGAAGATACGCTGCTGTGGGTTAAGAGGCACGCTTTGAGAAAAGAGATGGAGATGATGAAGGAGAGGATCGAGTCGCTGAAGGACGATCCCGGTGCCGGGGACAGCCGCGAATCCATCGAAATCGCCGAGGCGTACCGCAGAGTTGCCAGTGAACTGAAGAACCTAGGGTTGCAAGGAGGGAAATCACTTCGATGAGTAAAACCAGACTGAATAAAGCAATCAGAAAAATAGAGGAAATCCATGAAAAGAAGGGTTTTATCCTCAACGAAGAGATTAATGAAATCATAGGCGGAGGGCTTGGTGTGGATGAAATTGTGATGCTTTATGAACGTCTGAGCGAAGACGGGATGGAATTCTTTGAGAGCAGGAAGAAGGCTGCTCTGAAACTTAAGGCCAAGGATAAGAGGAAGAAGAAAGAAGATGATAAAAAGAAGAAATTATTCAAGAGCAAGGTGAAGTACGACGATCCTGTCAGGATGTACCTTCGTGAGATGGGCAAGGTTTCACTCCTGGACAGGGAGGGTGAGATAAGGATTGCAAAACAGATAGAATCAGGTAATAACATGGTTCTAAACACCCTTTTCAGCATGCCCATGCTTACCGTGGAACTTGAAAGATTTGTGGAAAAGCTCGAAACAGAAGAGATGAAACTCAATAAGATAATAAAGATGGATACAGGGGGGCTTCACCCGCATGTAATCGGCAAACGGAAGAAGGATAAATATCTCAAGTTAATGAAAGAAACCATCAAGCTTCGAAAGAAGAGAGAGGATCTGCAGGGACGGCTGAAGAAGAGGCTCACCAGGAAGAAGAAAGAAGAGGCCGAGAAGAAACTGGAAAGTATAAATAAACGGCTGAAGGCCAACCATAAGAAGCTGAATCTGCATAAGGATCAGGTGGAGAGAATAGTTGAACGGCTGAGAGAAGTTAATAAGCATCTGAAGACTCTTAACAGGCAGATAGAAGAATATGAAAAATTTGCCGGAATGGATTACACCGAGATAAATTCCGCGGTGAAGATTCTCAAGGGTAAGGGGAAAAAGAAGCAGCAACTCAAGAAGAAAATAAACTGGAATCTGGAGAATCTCAAGGATTTCCAGAAAAAAATAAGGGATCTGAGAAGCGAGATACGGCAGATAGAGAATGAGCACTGCGTGGAATGCGAACCTCTCAGCGATGCGGTAAAGAAGATCAGAAAAGGAGAGATGATCGCCGAAAGAGCCAGACAGGAAATGATAGAAGCGAACGTCCGGCTGGTTATCTCCATAGCCAAGAGATACACCAACCGGGGCCTTGAATTTCTCGACCTGATACAGGAGGGGAACAGCGGCCTGATGAGGGCGGTGGAAAAGTTTAATTACCGCAAGGGTTACAAATTCAGTACCTACGCGACCTGGTGGATCAGGCAGGCCATTACCAGGGCTATTGCTGACCAGGCAAGAACCATCAGGGTGCCGGTTCACATGATAGAGGCGATTAACAAGGTTTCTCGCACCCGGAGGGAACTGCAGCAGACTTACGGCCGGATTCCGACACCCGAAGAAGTTGCAAAGGAGCTGCGTTTCCCGGTCAAGAAGGTAAAAAGTATTATCAAAGCGAGCAAGGAGCCCATATCTCTGGACAGGCCGGTCGGCGACGATGACGACAGCAAGTTAAGCGACTTCCTTGAAGATTCGGAATCGATCTCCCCGGACCGCAGCGCCGCTCACTCCATGCTGAGTGACCGGGTGGCCAAAGTGCTGGCAACCCTGACTCCCCGTGAAGAGAAGGTGATCAGGCTCAGGTTCGGGCTGGGCGACGGCACACCCCGCACCCTCGAAGAGGTCGGCAAGATATTCAAGGTCACCAGGGAGAGGGTCAGGCAGATCGAGGCCAAGGCGCTTCGAAAGCTGATGCACCCCAGCAGAAGCAGGAAGCTGCAGGGTTATATAGATGTCTGACCTCTCTGTAATAAATAGGTTGATTAATTCCGGGACAGGTGTTAGATTAATTTCTGATTAAATCAGGGCCCATAGCTCAGTGGTAGAGCTCCCGGCTCATAACCGGTCGGTCATAGGTTCGAATCCTATTGGGCCCACCATACTCTTTCCCCCAAAGGGCTTTAATAAAGATAATAATTTCGGCTTGAAGATTGCTGTTCTAATATGCAACGGTATACAAATTCCGGGGCAGGAACCGCATATTCCCGGAGTATGGGAGCATATACAGGGAAATCGCCATTATCGCGCAACTCGCTGTATTGCAACATATAAAGAGGATATTGCATATTTGGAGGTTTTTATGAGCAGCAAAGTGAGAAATATTCTGCTGGCCCTTATGATAGTGTTTATTATTTATTTCGAGATACATTCCTGTTCAGAGGATAACGTGGTAATGCCCGGACCGGAGTCAATCCAGAACTGCGTACTGAACGCCAATGACCTGTATTTTATAAGTTCCAGCGAGGGTTGGATAGTGGGCCAGGAGGGAACTGTTGCCAGGACGACCGATGGCGGTGACAGCTGGGAACCAGAGGTGATAGATAGCGTGAACCTGAACAGTGTTTATTTCGTGGACAGTATGAACGGATGGGTGGTTGGCGAGAACAGTTCAGTGTACCGGAGTACTGATGGGGGAACCAGCTGGCAGAAACTCAGTCCCAACGGCCTGCCCGGAGGGGATTTCCTGGCCGAAGTTCATTTCTTCGATGAAATGACCGGCTATATACTGGGACGGCAGGGCCTTTACAAGACAGTTGACGGCGGTTTGAACTGGCATAATAACTGGCTCCCCATTGATCAGAGCAAGGGGGCCTGGGATTTTTCCATGGTCGATCCGGAAATGATGTTTCTGCTGGGGTCGAGATGGAATCTGCCCGATCCCGAACTGCTTTATACTTCCGGCGACGGGGCGGAAAGCTGGGAAAAGATAGAAGGAACAAATTATTCAGTTCTTGAAGGTATAATGACCATATGCTTCGTAAATGAGAATACCGGCTGGGGAGCGGGCTCCCTGATAATGAAAACCGAAGACGGGGGCAGGAGCTGGACTACCCAGAAAGAATCCGCCACTGTAAGAGAGATTGCTTTCATAGATGAGAACAGGGGATTCGCGGTGGGAAGCAATAAGATCTGCGCCACTTTCGACGGAGGGGAAACCTGGGCTGGAATACTTGAAAATGATGAAAGAATAGTCGACCTGAGAGGGATTCATTTTCTCGATGAGAATTACGGCTGGGTAACCGGAAGAGGACGTGAACAGGTAATCGGCGGAATATCCTCCAGGAATTCGGTGCTGATCAGCACCACCGACGGAGGGGAGACCTGGAAAATCAGGGAGCTCCACTGGGAGATTCAATAGATCCTGCCCGGCGATATTATTGCCAATCCGTTTCTGATAGAGTATAATTACCGTCTGAGGGGCTGTGAGAGCCCCGCCAATCGATTAAATAACAGTTATGGGCCCGGCCCCGAAGGCCTGCGTTCCGTTCTGCGGGAGACAGCATGACGATATTATCAGGTATTAACAGGATATTTGCCGCTTTTCTTCTATCTTTAACCCTGCTTATTTCCGCATGCGGCCCAGGAGGTTCTGATGGAAGTTCCAATGAATTTGAGAGAAGGGAAATGTCCTGGAGGAAGAGCAGGGAAAGCGCAATGCGGGACTCAACCAGCTGGCTTACCATAGCGGGCCTGTTCTGGCTGGAGCAGGGCCGCAACAGTTTCGGTTCCTCCGGGGATAATCAGATCACCCTTCCCCGGCACTCGGCGCCCGCTTATGCCGGAGAGTTGATATTGCAGAATGGCCGGGTTCATTTGAAGGCTGCCGGGGGTGCCGGAATTACCCTGCGGGGAAAGCCGGTGAGTTCCGCGGATCTGATATCGGACGCCGGGGGTGAACCTGACCGGTTTCAGATGGGGGGGCTCCGGATGTGGATTATTGATAGAGGAGGGAGAAAGGCGCTCAGGGTAAGGGACTTCAGAGCGAAGCGGTTCAGTGAATTCGAAAAACTCTCTTTTTATCCGCCCGATCCCGATTACAGAGTGACAGGCAGGTTTGTTCCCCATGATACGGCGAAGTCAATCATGCTTTCGACGGTAGCCGGCACCGAAACGGAAATCGCTTCTCCCGGAAAGGTCATTTTCAGTCTGAAGAACAAGGAGCTTGCCCTGGTTCTTCTGGAAGGAGCAGAGAAGAGTTATTTCATCATATTCAGGGACGAAACCAGCGGGAATGAAACCTACGGGGCCTGCAGGTATATGAGCGCCGGAAAATCTGGAGAACGGAAGGTAGAATTGAATTTTAACCACGCGGTTAATCCTCCCTGTGCCTATACGCCTTATGCCACCTGCCCGCTCCCGCCGCCGGAAAATATTCTGCCTGTCAGGATAGAAGCAGGCGAAAAGAAGTATCCCGGAGGAGGGCATTGAGAAGCGAATGCCGCGTTACAGTGTAAATGAGAATTAAAGAAATGGACCCAGCAGGCTGAGAATGTTTTCCAGAGGCCCTGCATCATTCTCATCGAACTGTTCCAGGCTATCCGAGTCTATATCCAGAACCGCAATCACCTTTCCTTCCTTTATCACCGGGATCGCTATTTCGCTCCTGGAGCGCGGATCACAATCGATGTGCCCGGGGAACTTTTTCACATCGGGAACCACCACCGGCTTCGCTGTCCTCGCGCAGTGAAGGCAGACACCTCTTCCCTGGAGCACCTGACAGGCCGGCGGGCCCTGGTACGGGCCCACATGAAGCTCGTCTTCTGAAACTACGAAATAGAAACCGGTCCAGAAATGGTGTGGCATCTTGGCATGAAGAAGAGCGCATATGGTAGCCATCGCCGGGACAAGCCCCGGTGATTTATCCTTTATCAGCTCCTCAAGCTGACGGTGTATTCTGCTGTAACGCCCGAGTCTCGTCTTATCAGCCATCTGCCCTTCCTTTCGTGGGTAAGATGAGATTAATTACGTTCAGATAATAAAAGATATCAGTCAACCGGTCAATCGCAGGTTTGCATATGATCTGTATTTGAATCCGGCGTGTGAATATTTGTTAAATTTCTTCTGTTATTAATTTGTTAAATCGTTTAGTCTGAAGCACAGAAGAACGTGTTCAGAAGCGCTGAAATAAGAAAGGAGTGACACGAATGGGAGAGAGTGTATATAAGATAATCGAGCTGGTGGGAACCAGCACCGAATCATGGGAAAAAGCGGCGGCTGCCGCGGTCAATAAGGCTTCCGAAAGCCTGCGGGATCTCAGGATCGCGGAGATCGTCAAGCTGGATATGCACCTTGAGGAAGGTAAAATAGCCCAGTACCGCGCCAAGGTTAAGGTGTCTTTCAAGTACCAGGAATAAGTCCGGCGGACGGCGGGAAAGGAAATTCTGTTTCCAGCATCAGGAGGTTACTTATGAAAAAGTCAATAGGACTGCACCCCTTGGCGTTTCCCGCCCCGGTATGGGTTGTGGGTACGTATGACAGGGATGGCCGGCCGGACATGATGACAGCCGCCTGGGCTGGAGTATGCTGTTCGGATCCTCCCTGCGTTTCGGTGTCGGTCCGCCCCTCCAGGTATACATATGACAATATAACTCTGCAGAAATGCTTTACCGTGAATCTGCCCCCATCTGAGTATGTAAATGAAACAGACTATTTCGGGCTGACTTCCGGTAGAGAAATTGATAAGGTTGCCGCAGCACAGCTTACCGCGGTCAGGGGCAAGCTGGTAAACGCTCCCGTAATTGAGGAATTTCCTCTGATAATGGAGTGCCGGCTGAAAAAGCAGGTAAAGATAGGGTCCCACACCGAATTCATCGGAGAGATCCTCGACATCAGGATTGATGAGAGTTACCTGAATCCGGATGGAGAAGTTGAAGCTGAAAAAACAGGTTTTTTCGTGCTGTTCAACGGCTACCGGTCCATTAACGGGCTGGTCGGCGATCCATATTCGGCCGGAAAGAAGCTTTGCCCTGAGCAATCTCCGGATGGAGGATAAGCCGTGGCAGTGAAACCGGTTCTGTTTTTCGGTAATGAACTGCTGAGGTCAGAATCAAAGCCGATCGATTTCAGCAACGAGGATCCATCCGAATGCATTCGGGACCTGAGGGATACACTTCATGCGCTGCAGAAGGAAAAGGGGCTGGGGCGGGCGCTGGCGGCGCCCCAGATAGGTTGCCTGAAGAGGGTCATCTATATGGATACCGGGGACAGGCAGATATCGATGATCAATCCCCTGCTCCTGGCCCGCTCCTCCGACTTCATGGAAGTCTGGGATAGTTGTTTCAGCGCTGATCTGGCCTTTTTCGGTAAGGTCACCCGCCACAGAAAGATCGCGGTTTCATATCTGAATGAGAGGGGAGAGCGCCTGGTAGAGGAATTCGATTACGGTATGTCAGAGCTATTTCAGCACGAGATCGATCATCTGGAGGGGATACTTTTCATCGACCGTCTGATCGGCAATAATATTATCATGAGGCAGGAATGGGAGAAGATGAGGGCCGGTAAATATTGACTGGAACGTACCGGTCCCGAATGTCAGCGGATGAAAGGAACTCTTATGAAATCATTACAACGGGTCGGTTCGGTTGTCTTTGTATCCGGCTTGTTCCTGACTGTTTTCGCAGGAATTCCGTGGCATCTTTATTCGGAAGGGGTTCCCGCGTGGCTTCAGGTATCTGTTTACCTGATGCTGGGGGGATTCCTGATAGTGATGTCAACGGTGGCCTCTGAGAGAAGAAAGTTCAGGTCTTTACCTGCTCCAGCTGAAACCGGTAGCGGTGATTCAGGTATTCTGCTTCTCAACTCCGAAGAGATGCACACGGGTAATATAGAGGAGGAATTGGGCGTGGTGCAGGGGCATACCGTTTTCGCTATCTGGCTGGGCCGTGATCTGTCCGCCCTGGTGCGCCTGGTCCTGGGGGGCGAGCTCACCGAATATACCGAGATGATGGGCGAGGCGAGGCGAGTAGCTACTGAAAGGATGATATCCGAAGCGGTGGGACTGGGAGCGGATGCAGTCATAAATATAAGATATACAACCACCAGCGTCATCGGAAGCGCCGCGGAACTCCTGGTATACGGCACCGCTGTTAAACTTCAGGAATAAGAGACCGGCAATCGACGCGCCCTGCGATATCAGCCGGCGCACCACTCTTCAACATCTTCGACGGTTTTTGCTATCGGGTTTCCCAGTACCCGGTGCCCACTTTCGGTGATCAGGACATCATCTTCTATCCTTATGCCTCCGAATTTCCGGTATTTCTCAACCTCATCGTAATTGATGAACTCGGTGAATTTATCGTCTTCCTTCCATCGGTCTATCAGTTCGGGTATAAAATAGATGCCGGGCTCGACGGTGACCACGAAGCCGGGTTCCAGTTCCCTGGCCAGCCTCAGATACGCCAGGCCGAATTGATCGCTTCTCTTTATATTCTCATCGTACCCAACCAGGTCCTCGTTAAGCCCCTCCATATCATGCACATCCAGCCCCAGCATGTGGCCCAGGCCGTGAGGGAAGAACAGGGCGTGAGCGCCGGCTGCTACGGCTTCCCCGGTATCTCCCTTCATCAGCCCTATCTCGATAAGCCCGGAAGCCATGGTCTCTGCGGCTTTCAGGTGGCAGTCCAGATTGCGAACCCCCGGTTTCATCATATCTATGGCGTCCAGCTGGGCCCGGAGAACGGTTTCGTAGATAAATTTCTGGCGCTCGCTGAACTCGCCGCTCACCGGGATGGTCCTGGTTATGTCACTGGCGTAATGGAGGGGAGATTCAGCCCCTGAATCCATAATCACGATATCGCCTTCGCTCATCATATTGTCATGGGAATGGTTATGAAGGGTTTCCCCGTGAATGGAGAATATTATAGGGAAGGAGAGGTGGCTGTTTCTGGCAAGCACCGACGCCTGAACCCTGCCGCATACCTCGTACTCATAGGCTCCGTCCCGGATCAGCTTCATTGCCGTCCTGTTCATCTCCCAGCTGATATCCAGGGCTTTTTCTATCTCCGCAATCTCCTGGCCGCTCTTTATCGATCTTTGAGATATTACCGCCCTGGCAAGCTTTTCAGAACTCGATTTGTTCACCTCCGAATGTTCCGTTCCGGTCAGATCTCCTACCATGTTGATGATGTCCTGCCTGTACTGGGGCAGATATAGAACCGGCCTGTCATTGTCAGTATACTGTCCTATTACTTCCCGCAGCCGGGAAACCGGCCTGGTGTCTGATATGTTGACCTTCTTCGCTTTTTCGGCCAGCCCGGGCAGGGGGCCGGTCCAGATAATATCTTCCATGGCCACGTCATCGCCGAAGAGGACCTCGCTGTCGTTATCTACATCTATAATTCCGGTAAGCCCCGGTTCATCAATCCCGAAATAATAGAGGAAAGAGCTGTCCTGACGGAAGTGATAGGGATTCGCCGGGTAGTTCATCGGTGTTTCATTATTTCCGGGGAACAGCAGTACGCCGGTTCCCATGAGCTTCTTGAGCTGTTCTCGTCTTTTCTGATATGTTTCCGGGCTGAACATCATTTTCTCCTTCTATCTAAAATGTTCGGACCTGATGGGTACAACAGGCTATACTATTACAGCATCAGGCAGAATGTCAACGGATAAGCGGAATTGGAGTTTCCCCGAATTTTAAACCGGTTTTATTTTTAAGGCATCTCTGACAGCTTCCAGTAGATTGAATTTGTCAAAGCCGCGGTCGGTTTCCCCGGCGAGGAAACCGCAACTCCCGCCTCGCACATCGCTCTTTCTGCCCCTGACGGGGCAGAAAACCATGCCCGCTCGCCCTCCGGAGGGTTTTGAATTAATCACTCAGCCGCTTCTATCAACGCTTAAGGCCGATTCCAGTTGCTATTAAAACTAAGTCGTTGTTAAAGATTACCTTACCGACATTCTGGCTTATTTTTTGGGAAAACTCCTGTATAACTGTTATTCAGCTTTCGCCGTCTCGAAACTGTTTCATATGAACGGCCCCGTACTCTTTCTCTGCCATTAATTGGTTATGCCTTCCGCACAGTAGCCGCAGGTTCTCCGGGGAGTTGTCCCCGCCCTTGCCGAAGGGCACTATATGATCGTACTGCAGGTTCCAGGTGGAATTGCACCTTCTGCCATTCTTACTTACAAAGCTGCACCTTCCGCCGTCTCGTCTGTAGACCAGGTCCTTTACTTTCCGAGGTATATACCTGGTTCTGTTTAAATTATTTGATTTAATATCTTTAT
>JAWODM010000085.1:0-6539 GCA_046483305.1 Candidatus Krumholzibacteriales bacterium
GTTGCTCATCATGCGCTGAAAGAGGCGAAGAGGTTTTTCGGTATCCCTGACTTCAGATACTATGCCCTTGCCGATGGAATAAAAGCTCTTCTGGAGGGATTTAAGAGGCCTTTTCTGCCGAATGGAAGGCTGGAGATGGAAAAATCACAGCTGCCGCTCTTTGACACTTAAAAAATTGGGGAAACTCCAAAATTTTCATTTCCCTTGACAGTTCCAGCCTTTGTTTTTATTCTTGCAGTTTCCGGCAACGACTATAACTTTTAATGTAATTACTTGATATCAGACATATAAGAAAAATAAATTTTACTGATCCTGATACCGGGAGGAATGGATATGGACTGGACATTTACCGATGAACAGAAAATGCTTCGGGATATGGTCAGGAAGTTCGTCAACAATGAGCTTAAGCCGGTGGCCAGGCAGATAGATGAAGAGAAATCTATTCCCCGGGAACTAATCGACAAGATAGCCCAGCTTGGCCTTCTGGGAGTCGCCTTCCCCCCGGAATACGGAGGAGCCGGCATGGGTGAGACCGGTTACTGCATCATGCAGGAGGAGATAGGAAGAGGGTGCGCCAGTACTGCCACCATGATCGGCGCCCATCAGAGTATAGGCGCTTCCGGTATCTATATGTTCGGAACCGAGGAGCAGAAGCAGAAATACCTGGTTCCGCTCTGCGAGGGCAGCAAGATAGGCGCATACGCCCTGACCGAGGCCAATGCGGGCTCGGATGCCTTCAACTCCGAGACTATCGCCGAGGACAAGGGCGACTACTTCCTGGTAAACGGAAGAAAGCTGTTCATTACCAACGGATCCTTCGCGGATATCTTCACTCTGTTCGTGAACGTGGATGACGGAAGCGGCAAGAATAAGGAGACCGCCCTGATAGTTGAAAAGGATTTTGACGGATTCAGCGTCGGGAAGATCGAGGAGAAGATGGGAATCAGGGGCTCCGAGACAGCCGAGCTGGTGCTGGAGGATGTAAAAGTTCCCAGGGAGAATGTGCTGGGACGGGTGGGGCGCGGTTTCATAGTTGGGATGAAGGTTCTCAACACCGGCCGCCTGGGGCTTGGTGCTGCCGCCCTTGGAGCCGCGAAGGAATCGCTCGCTCTCGCCGCCGAGTACAGCAGGGAGAGAAAGCAGTTCGGCAGAAGCATCTCCAAGTTCCAGGGTATTCAGTGGATGCTGGCGGACATGGCCACCGAGATCTACAATATGGAATCTATTATCTACCGGACGGCCTGGATGTACGACCAGGGGAAGAAGATAAACAGGGAAGCCTCCATGGTAAAGCTCTACTGCTCGGAGGCCCTGGACAGAATCGTGGACAACGCCATGCAGATTTACGGCGGCTACGGATTTACCTGTGAATTCCCCATCGAGAGGATGTACCGCGATTCCAGAATCAACAGGATATTCGAAGGAACCAGCGAGATACAGAGGATGATTATCGCCAGGGACGTGCTCCGCTCGCACAATCTGTGAAAGCAGAATTCCTTATGAGTAAATCCTGGTTCCGAAACGGACCGGACGGTACTGGACGGACTCGCCGATATGCCGGGCCAGGACTTTTTCCGACCGGTCCAGGTCGGCAATGGTTCTTGCCACCTGCATGATGTTCTTTCTGCTGCGGGCGCTGAACCTGAGTTTCTTCTGAGCCGCGTCCAGCAGCGACTGAGCTTGCCTGTCCAGGCGGCAAACGTCTTCCAGCATGGAAAGCGGAATCTCGGAATTTCTCCTGATCCTGCCAATTCCCAGGTACCTCTCTCTCTGAATATCGCGCGCCGCCAGAACCCTTTTCCTGATTCGCTCTGAGCTCCTTCCATCTGATTCTTCTCCCCGGAAATTCTCCGGTTTGACCGGCCGGACTTCAATATGCACAGGTATCCTGTCCATTATCGGCCCGGAAATCCGGGAAAGGTACCTGGAAACCTGATTCGGGGTGCAGCGGCACTTCCCCCCGGGAGTACCGTAGTAGCCGCAGGGACAGGGGTTCATGGCCGCCAGCAGCTGAAAGTCGGCCGGATAGGTGACCGAACAGCTGGCCCTGGAGATATCAATACACCCATCTTCGATCGGCTGACGCAGCGTCTCCAGCACGTTCCTTCTGAATTCGCTCAGCTCGTCGAGGAACAGCACCCCGTTGTGGGCCAGAGTAATCTCTCCCGGCTTGACTTTTCTTCCCCCTCCTACCAGTCCGGCGTCGCTGGCGGAATGATGGGGCGACCTGAAGGGAGGCTGAAAATCTATCTCTCCCCCGTTGAGCCTCCCCGTTACCGAAAGTATCCTGGCGTTTTCGATCGCCTCATTCTCTTCGAAGGGTGGCATGATAGTGGGAAACCTCTTCGCCAGCATTGACTTTCCCGCTCCGGGCGGCCCCACCATCAGCAGGTGGTGCCTTCCCGCAGCCGCGACCTCCAGCGCCCTCTTGGCGGTCTCCTGTCCAATCACCTGCGAGTAATCGAGCTCAAATTGCTTTCTGCGGCCGGGCGCCGGGCCGGGAGCATCCACCATTTTCTTCCCTCCGCCGAGAACCTCCGCTACTTCTCCCAGGCTGCGGCAGGGAGCCAGTTTCATCCCCGCAACAAGGGCTGCTTCACTGTAATTGCCCCGGGGAATAATCACCTCCTTCCCTCCTCTGCCCCTGGCGTCCCACACCACCGGAAGAACACCCTTAACAGGTTTAAGCCGGCCGTCCAACGCCAGCTCTCCCAGATAGACCGCCTGATCAGAGCGGCTGCTCCTGAGCTGGCCGCTGGCCAGCAGGATCCCCACAGCTATGGGAAGATCGAAGGCTCCCCCCTCCTTCCTGATATCTGCCGGGGCCAGATTAACGGTAACCCTCTTCAACGGAAAGTCGTACCCGCTGTTCCTGATAGCGGCTGTAACCCTCTCGCGGCTCTCCCTGACCGCCGCGTTGGGCAGCCCCACTATTGTAAATGAAGGTATTCCCCTTGCAAGATCGACCTCAACCATCACCTCATATCCCTCAATCCCCACCACAGCGCCGGAAATAATCCTGGAAATCATCACTACCTCCCCTCATCACCACAGTTATGATATCTACTTCCGATCAATTGAGGCGGTTACCATTCTATACCCGCCGGCGGGCGCGGTCAACCGGTATTTGCGCGGGAATTAACCGGAGGCAGGTTTTGCAAATTGACACCGCTTCCCGCAGCTGATATAGTCAGAATCTGGCCGAAACGTCTGAACAACAATAATTAAACCGGAGGCAGCGAGTCTGATGAAACCAATAGCAGTATTCAGTGATAAAGAGTCAGATATTCTCGAATACCTGAAAGAAAAATTTGCGGATGTATTCAGCCCCGATGAACGGATTGCGGTGAAGATACATATGGGCGAGCCGGGTAACAAATACTATATAAAATCGGATTTCACCAGGAAGATAATCGAGATAATGCTCGATATGGAATGCAGCCCCTTTATCTTCGATTCTCCTGTAACCTACCGTTCGCCGCGAGGTTCGGTGGAGGGGTACCGGAAGAGCGCAGCCGAACACGGCTACAATCAGGAAAATATGGGAGTGCCGGTAATAATATCAGACCGCAGCGCGCCGATGAAAGGCAGGTACTCCGATTACCAGGTAGTACTGGATCCGCTTGAAGCTGACGGAGTTGTGCTCCTGACCCATTTCAAGGGCCATGTGGCCAGCGGCATGGGCGGATCGATAAAGAATGTCGGGATGGGCTGTATGTCGAAAGATACCAAGGAGATGATACACAGCGGGGGTGAACCGGAGTATCAGAAGGGCTGCACCGAGTGCGGGACCTGCGTGGAGAACTGCCCCACCGATAATATCGAACTGCGGGAGGGGCGGCCCTTCTTCGATCAGACCTGGTGCCCGGGCTGCAGCAACTGCGTGCTGGTCTGCCCGGAAGACGCGATTGCTCCAGGGCTGGAAACCTTCGGAAGACTGATCGCCGATGCCGCCTGCGCCGCCCACGCCGGGTTCAGAAAATCTGTCTCAATAAATGTAATGAAGAACATCACCAAACTCTGCGACTGCATCGCCTCTTCGGGGCCGATCATCCTCGACGACGTCGGTTTCATAGTGGCCGATGACATGCTGACCGCGGATATCGCCTCGCTGAATATGGTAGAAGAAGCATCCGGCGAAAAAGACTTTTTCAGAAAGCATAACCTCACTTCCGGATGGCACCATGTAAGCGAAGCAGCTGAAATACTGGAAAGAGACAGGAAAGTGGATATAAAAAGGCTGTAGGCGTAAGTTATCATGAATAGAATACTCACTGGAAGTCTGAACAGAACCCTGAAAGAAGCGGCAGCTTTCGCATTCTCTCTTATTCTGGTAATGATCCTCTCTCAGGCGGCAGAAGCGGCCCCCGGCGAAAAGATTCTAACCATCAAGGGGGTCGGGTATGAATACGACCCTTCAGAGTTAATAAAGGAAGGCGGACTGGCCGGAGCCGATACTCTGACCGCCTCCCTGGACGGGAGGGTTATCGCCGGAGGAAGCGCGGAACAGCTTTCAGAGACAGGGATAATACTGAAAAATGAACGGGCCGGGGATCATACCCTGGTTATCTCCGGCGGGGAACAGAGGACTGAGGTCCGGGTATTTACCATTCACGGGCTTCTGGCTATCATACCGCCGCTGGTGGCGATCATCTTCGCCCTGATCTTCAGGCAGGTGGTAATCGCCCTCCTGGCAGGCGTGTGGATAGGATCTTTTATCATCAGCGGTTACAGCCCCCTGTTCTCGCTTCTTAATATCATCGGTTACTATATCCCCCACGCGGTCGCCGGCGAAGGGGCCGGGATTGACAATATATCCATTATAATCTTCACCCTGCTTCTCGGGGGAATGGTGGGGATAACCTCCCGGATGGGGGGCATGCGCGGGATAGTGGACAATCTTTCCAGATTTGCCACATCGGCCAGGCGGGCCCAGCTGATGGTGTGGGCAATGGGTATGATAATCTTCTTCGACGACTATACCAACACCCTGATAGTGGGAAACTCCACCCGTCCTCTGACCGACCGGCTGAAGATATCCAGAGAGAAGCTCTCCTACATAGTAGATTCCACGGCGGCTCCGATAACCAGCCTGGCGGTGGTGACCAGCTGGATTGGATTTCAGATATCGCTGATCGGCCAGACCTTCGAAAGCATGGGAGTTGACAGAAACCCCCTGGGAACCTTTCTCTCATCGATACCATACAGCTTCTACCCCATCCTGGCGCTGGTATTCGTACTGCTGATTATATTCAGCGGCAGGGATTACTCCTTCATGTACAGAGCGGAAAAAAGAGCGAGAACCACCGGAAAGGTCAGCAGCGATACCGCCAGCCCCGCCTCCACCATTGATTCGGACAACCTCGATATCGCAGATAGCGCCACCCCCTCGCTGATTAACGGCATCATGCCTATTGCGGTGGTGATAGCGGTTTCCTTTACCGGCCTTATATGGACCGGAAAATCCGCTCTCGCGGAGGCCGGAGTTGAATCCTTCAGCCTGTTTGACGCGATCATGGAATCAGATTCATTCACTGCCCTCCTGTGGGGATCGTTCTCCGGATGCATCGTGGCGGCGGTTCTTGCCCTCTCCAGAAGGATGCTGTCGCTGAGAGAGACCATGGACGCCCTGGTAGGCGGGATTAAATCGATGATGCCGGCGATGCTGATACTGGTCCTGGCCTGGAGCATCGGAATGATATGCTCTGAGCTTCACACCGCCGACTACCTGGTTCACACCCTCTCCGAGTCGCTGTCGGTGAAGTTACTCCCGCTTCTGGTATTCATACTGGCGGTGGGGATCTCCTTTTCCACCGGGACCTCCTGGGGCACACTGTCCATTCTGACCCCTATCGTTATCCCGCTCACCTTCGGAACGGCCGCGGCTGCCGGCCTGTCCGGCCCGGAGTTCAACCCGATACTGTTCGCCTCCATTGCGGCAATCCTCTCCGGAGCGGTCTTCGGAGACCACTGCTCTCCCATATCTGACACCACCATCATGTCCTCGATGGCATCGGGCGCCGACCACGTCGACCATGTAAGGACTCAGCTCCCCTATGCCCTCACCGTGGGCGCGGTTTCGATTATTTCCGGATATCTGCTTATAGCGGCCGGGGCCAGCGCTCTGGTATCCCTGCTGATATCGCTGGCGCTTCTGCTGGCAGCAGTTATGATTTTCGGAAAGCCCGTGGATGGGAATTAAACAGCGGTCAACCACTCCGCGGCAGCATTCAGAATATTCCCCGTAAGATTCTCCCATTGTGGAGTTTCCCCAAAAATCCGGCAAGTATTTTACTAACATTGTGAGATACAATAAGTTATTAGGATTGGTAACTGGAATAGGGTTTTCATTGCTGGTGAGTGTGGATGATTGATATTTTCAAAACCCTCCGGAGGGCGAGCGGGCAAGGATTTCTGACCCGAAGGGGCAGAAAGAGCGAGCCCGAGGCGGGAGTGGCGGTTTCCTCGCCGGGGCACTGGTATAACCTAGTGTCAAGACGCTGAGGGCGAAGCGAATCTCTATGCGCTTAGGGCCCGGC
>JAWODM010000004.1:0-110893 GCA_046483305.1 Candidatus Krumholzibacteriales bacterium
GGTTGCTCATCATGCGCTGAAAGAGGCGAAGAGGTTTTTCGGTATCCCTGACTTCAGATACTATGCCCTTGCCGATGGAATAAAAGCTCTTCTGGAGGGATTTAAGAGGCCTTTTCTGCCGAATGGAAGGCTGGAGATGGAAAAATCACAGCTGCCGCTCTTTGACACTTAAAAAATTGGGGAAACTCCAAGTTTTTAAGGGTTGACTGAAATCAGATTTTATGATAGAATTATTTAGTCTGATCAGAGGTCAGATTATGTATGTTATTTGATAAGTAGGGTAGTAACCTTACGCCGACCGCCGTTGGAAATCCGAAAATACTCGACATAAATTGGGAGTTCTAAACGGAAGGGGGCCCTACTTGGAGTCGTCGAATCGAGTAGCAGGGAGGTGAAAAAGAGACGATTCGGCTGGGAAAGCTTCGACCTTTGATTCGGATTATTAATAATCAATTTGGTTTTATTCTCTATAACGCTTGGGGGGAATAAAAAATGAAAAAGTTTTTTGTAATTGTACTGGGTGTCTGCCTGGTTGCCATGTTTGCCGGTAACGTGTCGGCGAAAGATATCGACAGAGGTGACAAGCAGATCGTACGTGACACCCGGGGAATAAGAACGCTTATTGATACCAGCGTTCCAGGTGCGTATCAGGCCGTCGCTCAGGCCGACACTTACAATATCGTCAAGTACGATTTTGAAAGTGGATGGCAGGGGTGGATGACCCTTGATTACACCGCCCAGAGAGACATTTTCTGGCACGCCACCAACTTTGATGGCGATCCGGATCCTTCGGGGGGCAAGTACTTCCCGATCAACGGCTCCTGGTCAATGTGGTGTGGAACGCCCGGCGGAGATGACGACTATCTCTGCGGGTTCCTGGCCGCTCCCGGTTACGGTAATAACTGGGATCAGTCGCTGGTTTCAAATGAGCTCACCATAACCGAGTCCGCAGGCATCAGCTTCACCATGGTTCACCATGTTGAGGGTGGAGGCTTTGACGAGGTTTATCTGGAATATGAGGATGACGAAGGAAACTGGATAAAAGATCAGACCTTCGGTACTGGAAGCTGCGACACCGCCTATGTTACTGGTCTCGTCGATACCGGTGCTGTCACCGACGGTACCACCAAGTTCCGTATCCACTTTGTGTCGGACGGTGCCTGGAGTGACGAGGACGGGCTGCTGAATACCAGCGGTGCCTGTATTGTTGATGACATTGCTCTGTCCGTTGACGGTTCTCAGGTCAACTTCGAAGACTTCGAGACTGCCACTCAGGGACAGACAGCAGTGGGCTGGTGGACCGGCGAAGCCTTTGCAGGCTACGTTACCGATCATCCAACCTATGCGGGCCCTTCGCTTCGTACAGGTATGACCGAAGCCGATCCCTGTACCAGCAACTTCGGGAATCAGATAGAGTTCTTCGAAGGAAATACGGAGCTCGCTGACCAGACCATCTATTCGGGTCTGTATGTGACGCCTCGCTGTCTGAACGGAGACGGTACGGAAGCTCCGTGTCAGGCCGACGGTGCCATATCGCCCTATATCGATATGACCCAGTACTCAACCGGTAACAACCATATGCAGGACGCTGATATTCCTTCGGGAGAGCTTGCCGGACTGGGTGGAGTACTGTTCAGATTCGAAGTATACCGCGATCTGCCTCTGGCCAACCTGGTATTCTATACCTGGAGCGTCCGTAACGTAATCGACGGATGCCCGATGGCCTGGCAGGATCGTGGCTATGTTTACTACGGTCCGGATCAGGATTACCTGTTCACCGGCGACAACGTCAGCGACCTGGTAATTCATCCTGACTCGACCCTTCAGCTGACCTTCGGCGTCCAGGATATGTGTGACGTATGGGGCGGTTACTACGGTAACTGCGCTCAACATACGCCGACACCCTGGATCGACGACGTAAGGGTTCAGCGTTTCCAGACCACCGGTCCTCAGTGGACTTTCCGTGGTCTCGACATTTTCAACGATACCTTCCCGTACCAGTCAGAGACCGATGCTGACACCTGCCGCGCGGATGCGGCTAACGATATAACCGCCGATGAGATCGACTACAGGATAGAGAGAGGCGACTCCGCGGTTATCGAGGTAACTTCACCGATCGCCGGCGCTCTGGGCGTAGACCCGACACACGGCGGCGCGGCTGTATACATTCACGTCAAGGCTGATAATCCTCAGGATGAGGAATATCTGGCTGGACCGCAGCTGGTAGGCGCGAATGACAGCTGGATGAAGTACATCAGCGACGACGGTACCTGGACCAAGCTGCGCGGTGACACCGCCAGACTGGGTAATGTCGGTTCAAGAGGTATCGCTCTGGATAATTACATGTTCGATCTTAACGATTCACTCTTCACCAGGGGTTACATAGTTGAGTACTACTTCTCAGCTGTGGACGTAAACGGCGCCACGGGCTATCTGCCCAGCAACGCCGATGAGGGAGGCGCGTTTGAATTCACATGCCTGCCCCTTGATGACGAAGTGGACGTCCTCTTCGTGGATGATTTCGACGGAAGAGGAAGCTGGGACGGCCTGGTTCAGGATTACTGGGATCCCACATTCGAACATGTAATGGCAGCTGAAATGCCGGAGAGGTATGACGTGAACTCACCCTCATCGAGTGTTGGTAACGGCCTTGCGAGCTGTGTCGACGCTGCCGATCTGGGTCTGTACTACCATACCATCATCTGGGACAGCGGAGACCTCTCAACCGCCACTATCGGAACGGGCGGCACTGAAGAGACCAACGACGTTGAGCTTCTCGAAGAATGGTTTACTGACCAGTTCAACCACTACCACAAGACTAACATCCTGGTTATGGGTGAACGGTTGATGTTAGACCTTACCAATGAGGGCGCTGTAACGTTCCAGACCAATGTTCTCGGCTGTGAGCTCGACAGAGCCAATTACTACGACTGTACAGGTGGATTCCTGGGCGGCGGAGTAATTTATCCGAGAATGGTCCCCGTGACCGGCGGAGCCTTCGACGGCCTGGAGACCTTCTGTGTAGACGGCGGATGCCCCGCCATTCAGAAGTTCGACATGCTGTCGCTTCTTGGCGAGAATTCCAGCTATGCCCTCAGGTATGAGGAAAACTGTGAATCCGAGACCAAGTACTCCGCGGTGACGAACGACCGTAACACGCTGAACGGAAATACCGCCAGGGCGATGACCTGCGCGTTCAGCATGATGCAGATACGCGACTGTGACGGAGACGGCGCGCTGGTGAGGAATGAATTCTTCAAGAAGGTTCTTAATTTCTTCACCGAGGGTGTAAATGCGGATATCACAGACGACGACACCACGCCTAAGTACTTCACTAAGCTGGGTCAGAACTATCCGAACCCGTTCAACCCGAGCACCGAAATCAAGTTCAGCCTCAAGGAAAAGAGCAAGGTTACCATCCGGGTATACGACGTATCCGGCCGCCTTGTAACTACCCTTGTTGACGGCGTTCTTGACGCCGGTCGTAAGACGGTGAACTGGAACGGAATCAACAGTCATGGATCCAACGTAGCCAGCGGTGTTTACTTCTACAGAATGGACACCAAGGATTACAGCGAATCCAAGAAGATGATTCTGCTCAGATAGGCGCGGTTCCAATTACGCCTGAAAAGCGGCCGGGGAGTCCTCCCCGGCCGCTTCCTTTTCCAGACGCCTCTATTTATACTTTTCCAGAATTGAATTTTATTGACTTTATTAAATGTAAATACATATATTATAAAGGAACGCCGGATGCAGGATTGGCGTTTACAGGCGCTGAAACAGTGGATTCAGCGTTGATCGAATTTATCAGAATAATAAAGTCATACTGGAATAAGAACAAGAGTAAAAGGGCGAGGTATGAAAGAAGTCAATAGGGAAATACGGATACTGGTTTTAATTGTTATTGGGGCGGTCTTACTGATATCGCAACCGGCGTGCAGAAGGGAGAAGGATCCCATAGATAAGAACAGGCCTCCGGAGACATATCTCTCCGTAGCTCCTCCCGAAACTCTCGGATCAAACTACAGATACCATCTGTACTGGCACGGAGAGGACAGGGACGGTATCATTGAGCAGTACATATTTTATATTTCAGACAGCGTAAGGACACTGAGGCCGGAAGAAAACAGGCAGGCTGAAATATTGGACTGGAACCCGGCGAACAGGAAATCAGATTATATAAGCGGGAGATTTACTTCCAGGACAGATACCATAATAACTTTTAAAGGTTATGATGAACGCAACGAGCTTCTCAGAAACAGGCAGGCGTTCCACATCGCGGCAGTGGACGACGGCGGCCTGATTGACGAAACGCCGGCGAGAGTACAGTTCTTTGCGACAGCCAGGGAAAGGCCCAGGGTTAAGTACTGGCTCAGAATAGGAGACGGGGAGTATTCAAGGTACGATTATACAACACTCGATACCATAAGTATGTTCATACCCTTAGATATTAAATTTACCGGGGAGACAGTTAACGGAGCGGTTACCGGTTACAGATGGTGGTACAGGGGCAATACCTATCCCGTGGATGAAAGTGGAAATACCATATGGAGGATACCGGAAAACCCATTCGATACCGTGTACGTAAATAATATCGGAGAAGAGGATATACTGCCAAGCGGCGATTTCTTCTTCCGCGGTATTGCAAGGGACGAGGCATCAGCTCTTTCCAGCGATGATGAAGAAGACATGTGTCACCTGGTAATCAATTTCGATCCGGACACCAGGGTTCTTTACGGAGACAACTTCTTCAGCGTGGAGGGCCAGGAATTCCCCGACTGTACCTACGTGGATTTCAGTGACGATATTCCCGATACTCTGCCGTACGGTTCCTGGGTCAGGATATCGTATACCGGCTGGGATGACAGAAGGGATATTCTTCAATACCAGCCGCCCGATTCGATCCCTATCAGGTTCAAATACCGCCTTGTTGCAACCGGGATATCCAATGATGGGAATGCGAGTAAATGGGAGACCCCTTATTTCCCCGCATTTGACCCTGAAGATACCAACCCCGGAAAGATCGATTCAGTAACCTTCACGGTAAACTCGAAAAGGTATGAATTTTATGTTCGCTCATACGATGAGCAGGACAGATACGATCATACTCCCGACAGGATTCAATTATACGGCAACTTTCAACCGACCATAGATTTTCAGGAAATGCTCAGGTTTTATATTACATTCGGCGAATTTGCGATCGGGGAACCTTTCGAAGGAGATACCATTTATCTGGCAGACCCGATGAATACCGGCAACTGGCTCGAGTCGGGCTCTACGGAGCCCTTCAGCGGAGATACACTCCTGCCGGTAAAGCGGATCAGCGGGGGGCAGGTTTCCGGCCTGGATTATTTCTTCTACATCAAGGCCAGGGGGCACGATGATCCCAGGGACAAAGTTGGGAGCCAGAAGGGAGCTGTGTTTTCATGGAAATACAGTATCGGCGCGGAAGATAATGACTACAGTTTCGGCGGAGAGAATCAGATCTTTTATGCCGATGAAGCCAATGTAGATGTGAACCCTGATTCCTTTGTAAAGAAACTGTCAGTCAGGATTCCTGTTGACCTGACATCAGGTATGCCTGACAGCTCTTTTGTAAATAATCTGAAGAGTTTCCTGGGTGAGCAGAATATCAGAGTAATCGGATACGATCTTCCGCGTACCGAAGAGAAGACTCAGAAAGTAAGGGCAACATCTCCGGAGTATGATAAGACAAGTATCCCATGGGTCCTTATAGCAAAGGGGGAACTCTACGAGAGTACCGAGAATGTAGGTAATTATGCCAGGAGTGATACCTTATACAACAGAACATATATTAAACCTTTGTGGTAAATTCTTTGACGGGGGTTATTATGAGTAAGAAGAGGTTTTTAATTATAATCTTCGGTTTGTTATATATCGCTGGTATCTCCGGCAGCTGTTCCGATAATGTATTGACCGGTGAGAAGAAAGAGAATATCCGGCCAACTATCAGGATCACAAACGCGCCTCTGGAGAGAGCGGAAACTACATACCGGATCCATATTTACTGGGATGCTTCGGACAGGGACGGAAAAGTAAGGTATTCGGAATACTGCATTGTCAGCGGCGACCCGTACGGATTTTCTCCCAGTGACACTACCGGACCTGATAAGTGGACCAAGACATTAGATGAAGACACCAGGGAAGTTTATCACGATAAATGGTTTGCCTTTGAATGCGACAGCATTTCCTACAATATCGAAATTGGAGAGGAGGAATACACCAGGAGTGAAAAGACGCAGACCTTCTTCATAAGGGCGATAGACTGGGAGGGAGGAGTTTCGGAGGTCGCCCACGTTTCATTTAATTCATGGACCCTGGCTCCCAAGACTCAGATAACAAGCCCGGATATAACCGGTTATGACAGTTTCAGCACAGTAATAACTTTTGAATGGAAAGGTACTGATTACGTAGATTCTGAAAAGAATACTCAACCACCGGATTCAGTCAGGTACATGATACAGAACATAAGCGATCTGGATATACCGCCTGACGCTCCGCCTTCCTGGAGAGACAGGCCTTACAGGTTCATGGATGACCTGATGAACAAATACCCGCTGGTATTCAACAAATACTATAAGAAGAAACACGGGGGAAGCGGATGGATTGAGTACGCCACCAGCGATACCGGATCGACCACCAAGATCGGAGATGACGAATTTCTTGATCCCAACGCTCCGGAGCCCTACGTATTTGCAGTTCAGGCAAAAGACGAGGCGGGCGCGATTACTTCCATCATGAGGCAGGCTACCGGCGGCAATGTGGTATGTTTTACAGTCAGCCCCAAAAATCCGGTACTTAGAGTTACAGAGCGAACAACCGGAAGCGCCATATTCGTAGGAGAGAGGGCCGCCAAGGCGGCGCAATCGCAGATCCCTCCCGGAATAGAACTCAGATTTTCCTGGACGGCAAACACTTCCGAATACGGAGGCCAGATAAGCGCCTTCCGTTACGGCTGGGATATAGTTAACCTGGATGATCCGGATGAATGGGATTCACAATGGGGAAAGGATGTAAAAGGTTCCGTCAAGACCTACTATTCATCCACTCATACCCTGAACGTGCAGGTCAGGGATGACGGAGAGCATATCACTACAGGCCTGATAAACGTACAGGTGATAGATTTTAATATGAACCGTCCCCTTCTGCTGGTTGATGACTGGGGATTGGGATCATCAGACTATAATGGCCAGATTCCGAATGAGGCTGAACATGACGCTTATCTGCAGAATATGATAGGAAACAAGGTGGAGGAGTTTGGGGAAAACCCCAGAGATATCTTTGATACCAGGGTGAATACTAACAGAATCGCGATCGAGGATCTGGCTAACTATAAGAACATGATATGGGTCTTCGGCGACCAGGAAGGAAGCTGGCTGGAGAATATCACCTTTATCCCCGAAAGCGCCGCGGGAGGGGCCGGAGGCAGCAGGGTCAATCTCATAAAGCTGTTCCTTCGCGCCGGAGGGCATGTGCTGACATACGGGCAGGCAGGTTACTCGACAGGCGGGCTGGGAGACTGCTTCAGCGCCATACAGGGGCTGGAACTCAGATATCCAAGGGCGATTTCACAGGATATTGTGGCCGATGCCTATGGATGGGATGAGTCGTGGAAGAATGCCATGGCTTACAGTGATTACGGAGTGGATGTGCTGCACAGGATAGAATTCAAAATCAGCACCAAGAATCTCAACGCGATGAGATTGGCCTATCTTGACCCTGATGAACCTGCCAATGCCACTTATCCGGGGCTTCCGGATACACTCAGGATCAAGGAATCAATCTCCAGCAGCGGGGCTTTCTGGGATCATGAATACTGGAGCTCCCGGGGTGATTTCTCGAGATGCGGCCTATGGTATGTGGAAACCTACAATGACAGGGATCACATGGAGAAGCTGGGGGCCTATCGAGTGCCGGACTGGTTTCATCCGATGTACCGGATGAGGTCCTGCAAAGCCATTTCAGACTTCGATTTTGCTCCCGTGGCTATGATACTGACCAAGAATGCGGATGTTCAAGCGCTGGCAGAGGGCACTATCGCGGCCAACAGTTTCCATTTCGGTTTTCCGCTATGGTATATGAGCGACGAAAGCGTCAATGACATTCTGGATGTCATCTTTACTGAATGGGGAATCAAGGACAAATAATAAACGGTTTCAAAAGGAGGAAGAGTGGCGTATCGGCTTCTAATTAAAGGTCTTGTCTTTTTTGCTGTATCATTTCTGTTGTTTGTTCCGGCGGAATCTCAGGCTCAGTCAGATTCTCTGGCATTGAATCCGCTGAGCCCTGATTCAGTGCTATTGGAGAGGGATGGTGACAATATAGTGATAAGATGGTACCCTGCTGAGGATTCTCTGGTGAATGCCATAGGGCCTGCGAATTTCTCCAACTGGTGGTACGGCCACGACGAGAGTGAAAGGGTGGAGGTTGAATTCTTTGGTAATTATTCAGGGATGATAGATCGAACTGTCTTTTTTACCCTTACCAGCCTGGGTAATTATGAGGTCGGGGTCAGCCCATCCATATCAATGAGGATCGAGACCAGGGACAAGTTCTGGAGATACAATGAAATCGAGGATGAGCACGAGGTTGTCTACGAAGCATTCAGTAAGAGAGTAAATATAGGAACTAATTACAATTACGGTGACACAATACTCCTGGAGTTGAGGGGTGAAAATACTTCTGAATTGCTGGATCTGGGTGTCAGTGTGTATTTCAACGATGGACTGGTAGATACTACCAGCCAGGGAAATTCGGCCAGCTTCAGGCTCAATCTCCAGACCTACGACGGGTTCCGTGTCTGGAGAAACAGGGTGACCAACGGAAAACCGGATCAGTTCCCTTCGCAGGATGAGATGGTAGCTATCGCTGAGATTTCCAGGGAAGAATATCACAAATATAAGAGAATAAATATTGAGGGGTATGTACCTCCCAGACGTCTGGAAATGTGGCAGTATTTTACGGATAACGGCGAATACGAAAAATACCCCAGGTACGACGTGAATGGAAAGCTCTACTATGAATGGGTTGATGATAATGTTTTTCCCGGATTCAAGTATTTTTACAGTGTCACCAGTTACGACAGGCTTTACAATGAAGAGCGTGAACCGGGGGATTTTACAAGAGAATCGTTCTTCTGTGACAATGACTCCATCCCGTGTTCGTCCGTGATGCCAACAATATGGATGACTGTGGATGCGCAGGAAAATATGGAAATAGTATACGCTGTTCCAAATCCTCTGAGAACAGGCACATCCGCCGAGACCTCCCCTTATTACCATAATTACGGTGACGGTAACTACGTACGGTTTCATAATGTTCCCAGTCAGGCCAAAGTCTGGGTATTTACCGTTGCGGGCGACCTCGTCTGGGAGGGCGAGAATGATGACGTGGATGGAACTGACGGAATTGTAACCTGGGATGCCCGCAATAAGGAGGGCATAGAGGTCTGTTCCGGTATTTACCTGTACAGGGTAAAGAACGTTAACGGACAGGATCATTACGGAAAGATTATCGTCATCAGGTAGAGACAGCGAATCGGTTGTAATTGCCGGAGTGGGGCTCTGAATAGGGTAAAACCATTCCGGAATCAACTGGGGAGGCCGCGAAAGGATGGTTTGCAGTTCTGCCGCGGAAAAGAACTGATGAGAGCATCCAGGTTACTCAATACCCTGCTGTTTTTATTTCTTTTTATAATATCGGCAAATTCTACTTCCGAAATAATACCGGAGCGGAAAATAGATTTCCGGCTTCTCTCGGACGAATCCGGAAGCGGACCGCTGAAGGTGTGGATCTTCTTTGAAGAAGAGAAGGGCTCTTCTGCCGGGAGCCGGATAGTTTCGGAAAGAGCTTTGAAGAGAATGCGCCTGCGTGGCTCTTCCCATGGGTTCCCGGCATCAGCCAGAAAAGTTCGAAAGGAATATCTCGGGGAGATCAGCGGCAGGGTCGAAAGGATCAGGAATATATCAAATTATTTCAATGCGGCGAGCGCTGAAGTAAAGAGATCGAACCTTGGAGAAATCGCGGAACTCTCTTTTGTAAGGAAAATAGAGCCGGTGGCCGTTTTTCATCGTTTCGTATCCAGGTTTTCGAGGGATACCTGTTCAGAATCTTATCCTGACAGACAGAATTCAACCAGATACGGGGAAAGCCTGGAGCAGCTCGATCTAATACAGTCGACCGACCTTCTGGAGCTGGGAATAAACGGCTCGGGAGCGAGCACCGGGTACGATCCGGTAAGAATATGCCTTCTGGATACCGGATTTAATCTGGATCATGAGGCATTGGAGCATATCAGAGTTATAGCCCAGCGCGATTTCGTGCAGGGAGACTCGGTCACGTCAAATCAGGCAGGCGACCACCCCGATCAGGACAGGCACGGGACCCTGGTACTGGGAGCGGCGGCGGGATACATGGAAGGAAGCCTGATCGGACCGGCATGGGGCGCAGAGTATATCCTGGGAAAGACTGAAATTTATGACCGTGAAATCATTATCGAAGAAGATAACTGGGTGGCCGGTCTGGAGTGGGCTGACAGCGCTGGTGCGGATATAGTGTCCAGCTCGCTCGGTTATTTTGAATGGTATTCCAATGAGGATATGGATGGTGAGACCGCGTTGACCACCCGGGCCGCTGACCGTGCCGCCGCCGCCGGAATACTGGTAGTGAATGCGGTAGGGAACCAGGGGTTCGAGGGGGATACGTCACTGATAGCGCCCTCTGACGCTGACAGTATTATAGCTGTGGGAGCGGTTTACGGCAGTGGAGATATAGTATACAGCAGCTCCAGGGGGCCTTCAGCTGACGGCAGAATAAAGCCGGAAGTAGTCGCCATGGGCGCAAATGTATACTCGGTGGACCCCGGCACTTATAACGGATATGCCGGATTCAGCGGAACTTCTCTGGCCACCCCGCTGGTAGCCGGCGCCTGCGCTCAGGTTCTCGAAACAAATCCCTACCTGACGGTAATGGAGCTGAGAGATAAGATTCTGGGCACCGCTACCAGAAGTTCCAGTCCAGATAACTCCTACGGTTACGGGATCGTTCAGGGACTGGCGGCTTCCGGACTGCAGATACCTGAAAGGGGGAGTGATATTACAATCGACCTGCTCAGTAATAACCCTTTCGGGGATAACATTAAATTCCGGCTTTATGCTCCTCAATGGATTGAAGTATCCGTGAATCTGTATGACTGCCGGGGAAGACTGGTGAAAAATATCATTGAGTACGAGGTAATAAAGTTCGGCCTTGATCTGGACTGGGACGGGACAAATAACTCGGGGGAAAAGGTGGATGCCGGGATTTATTTTCTATCTGTTTTCAGCGGGGAAGAGTTGGTCAAAAACAGAAAGCTGGTATTAATCCCCTGAAGGGGGCAGTTGAATCCATCAGAAAGATCCACACGGAATATGAGAATACTGCATAGATTTTTCTTTCCTTTCGTTTTTATCTGAGATTCATACGACCTTGAGTCCGGTTCCCGGTGATCCTTTCATGCAATAAATGATTGGTCTCTTAAAAAATGCCCGCCCAGGCGAGAAAATAGTTGTCATGCAGCGGAAGTAGGACATATTATTTAAAGGAAACAGGTTAAATCTTTTGTGCAATCCGGGATGCAGGTATCCCGGAGCATTAAATCGGGATTTTATATATGTGTCTGAATATGGATCGAACAGATTTTACTTGGTAAGTCACGGAGGTGACAGTAATGGCGGACGATAAATACGTATATTATTTCGGAGGCGGAAAAGCTGAGGGAAGCGCGGATATGAAGAATAAATTGGGAGGAAAAGGGGCAAACCTGGCTGAAATGGCCTCTCTGGGGATACCTGTACCCCCCGGCTTTACCATATCCACGGATGTATGCACTTATTTCTATGAAAACGATTCTGAGTACCCGGAAGGGCTCAGAGAAGAAGTGGAAAAGAAGCTGAAAAAGGTTGAGGAGGAAATGGGCTATGGTTTCGGCGACGTCGAGAAACCGCTTCTTCTGTCGATACGCTCCGGCGCCAGGGTCAGTATGCCCGGAATGATGGATACCGTTTTGAATCTTGGATTGAATAAGGATACGGTAAAAGGAGTGGCGAAGATTGCCGGTGACGAACGTTTCGCCTGGGACTGCTACAGACGGTTCGTCCAGATGTACGGGGATGTTGTGCTGGCGATGAAACCGGACGACAAGGATGACCTGGACCCGTTCGAGGAGATACTGGTCGAGAAGAAGAAAAAGGCTGGCGCCGAGAATGATGTGGACCTTGATGTTGATGATTTAAAAGATCTTACGGAGGAATTCAAGAAGCTGATCAGGGATAAGAAGGGAGTAGAATTTCCGGAGGATCCCATGGAACAGCTGTGGAACGCCATCGGCGCGGTTTTTAATTCCTGGAATAATGAAAGAGCTATCTCGTACAGGAAGCTTAACGGCATACCGCATCACTGGGGAACCGCGGTCAATGTTCAATCGATGGTTTTCGGCAATATGGGGAACAACTCCGGAACAGGTGTTGCCTTTACCAGGAACCCGGCAACGGGCGAGAAGAGTTTCTACGGCGAGTACCTGCTGAACGCGCAGGGTGAGGATGTAGTGGCGGGAATACGAACCCCTCATCCGATAAATGTAGAACAGAAAGTAGATGAGGACATTCCATCTCTTGAAGAGGAAATGAACGAAATCTACAAAGAGCTTCTGGAGATAAGGGATACCCTGGAAGAGCATTACAGGGATATGCAGGACCTCGAATTCACCATACAGGACGGCAAACTTTGGATTCTTCAGACCCGCACCGGCAAAAGGACCGGTTTTGCCGCCATCAGGATAGCGGTGGATATGGTGCGAGAAGAAATTATTAAACGCGAAGAAGCGATTTCCCGGCTTGACCCGGAGCAGCTGAACCAGTACCTTCAGCCGGTTTTTGATGTTGAAGAGAAGGAAAAAGCGGTGGAGGAAGGCAACCTTATTGCCAAAGGGATCAATGCCGGGCCCGGCGCCGCTTCCGGAAAAGTTGTCTTTAATGCCGATGACGCCGAAGAAATGGCCGGCCGGGGAGAGCCGGTAATCCTGGTAAGGATTGAAACCAGTCCCGAAGATATCAGAGGAATGAGCGCCGCGGAAGGTATTCTGACTTCAGCCGGCGGGGCGACTTCACACGCGGCTCTGGTTGCCAGGCAGATGGGTAAGGTCTGCGTGGCTGGCGCGCGCGACCTTAATATTAATTACAGGGAGAGGGTTATAAAAGTAGGTGACAGGGTTATAAAAGAGGGAGACTACATCTCAATAGACGGAACTACCGGAGAAGTGCTCTCCGGCGAAGTGGAAACCAGACCCTCGGACGTGATAAGAGTGATTGAAGGGTCCATGGACGAGGATGATTCGGAGATATATTCATATTACAGGGAATTGATGGAATGGGCCGGTGGTTTCAGGGAACTTGGAGTTCGGGCTAATGCGGACCGGGAATCGCAGGCGGCACAGGCGGCTTCGTTCGGGGCGGAAGGGATAGGGCTGTGCAGAACCGAGCATATGTTTTTTGAGGGTGACAGGATAGACGCCATTAGAGAGATGATACTTGCCCCGGATTCATCCGGGAGAGAGAAAGCACTGAAGAAACTGCTTCCCATGCAGAAGGAGGATTTCAAGAAGATATTCAAGGCCATGGACGGAAAACCGGTTACGGTGAGAACTCTGGATCCCCCGCTTCACGAATTTCTCCCTTCCGAGCAGAAGGAAATAGATAAGCTGGCCGGTAAAATCGGAATGGATAATTCAGATATCAGGGATAAGATTGCATCGCTGAAGGAGCAGAATCCGATGCTGGGACACCGGGGCTGCCGCCTTGGGATAGTCTTTCCGGAGATAACGGCCATGCAGGCAAGAGCCATTTTAGAGGCTGCGTCTGAATTGAGGGAAGAAGGTTTCGATCCCAGGCCGGAAATAATGATACCACTGGTCGGGTCGGTCAGGGAATTCCAGCTCCAGGAGGACGTAGTACGCGGGGTTGCCAGAGAAGTACAGAAAGAGAAAGGTGTGGATCTGCCTTATCTGGTAGGGACCATGGTAGAGATCCCGAGAGCCTGCCTGACCGCGGACAGCATAGCCGAAAAGGCCCAGTTCTTCTCTTTCGGCACCAATGACCTTACCCAGACTACTTTCGGTATCAGCAGGGATGATGCAGGGAAATTCATGACGGAATACCTCGATCAGGATATCTGGTCTTCAGACCCCTTCCAGAAACTGGATGTTGACGGCGTAGGCCAGTTGATTGAGACAGCGGTAAGTAAAGGCAGAGGGCAGAACCCCGACCTTAAGATCGGAATATGCGGTGAGCACGGAGGCGACCCCTCATCTGTCAGGTTCTGCTACAGGACCGGCCTGGATTATGTAAGCTGTTCGCCTTTCAGAGTACCTATAGCGATACTTGCAGCCGCTCAGGCAACTCTGGAAAAGAAGGAAGATCAGAATTAGAAAGAGGTACCAAAGTCAGCATAAAACCGGCAACCAGGGTGCTTATCTCCAGATTCAGAAGTTCAATGGCAAGGATTGCGGATAATCCCGGATTGTTAAAATCGGTTCTTTTGAATATGGCCGGATGCGCGGCTTTTACTGTCTTATCATCCGGGTTTACAGCGGCTTATATTGACAGGGATTATGGTATATCAATTCTGCTGTGGACACTTCCGGGGACACTTCTGCTTTTGCTGGTTTATATTCTTAAACTGGATCTTATCAAAGGAAAGCAGGAGAAAGGCTTAAGGGATTCCTTCGGTTTTTCCAATCTCCTGACAACCGTTAGAATTCTCGCCTCAATTCCAATTCTTGTTTCGTTTTTCAAAGGTTACCCAACAGCTGCATTTGTAATATATGCCGTCGCAGAAATAACGGACGTGGTGGATGGATTCCTTGCAAGAAGGTATTCTCAAACCACCATACTGGGAGTTATTATTGACCCGGTGGGTGATATGCTAACTACCGAGGCTGTGTTATTCTGCCTGTGGCGGGCGGGTGAAGTCCCCGGCTGGCTTTTCGCTCTTCTGTCGGCAAGATACCTGGAATTTTTCCTTGGATGGATCTTGCTTCTGGCCTCGGGGAAGCGGACGCCTCTCGCCTCGACAATAGCGGGGAAAATAGTTGGAATAGTTCAGTTCACGGGAATTATGCTTATTGTGTCGGATATTATCTTCAGGCCTTTTGATTTGACGGGACTGACCAGGGATATAATCATATATACACTTGGAATATCCTTTATCACAGTTATAATATCACAGACCTTAATAGGACTGATAGCATTCAGGGGCGGAGAGAATCACTCTTCCGCCACGGAGGGTAAATAATGGATTTTGGAGGAGAGCTTGCGGTTATAAAGCCTGTAGTAGTATGTCAGATAGCAGGAATTGCCGGTCTGACCGGAAGGTTAAAGCTGATCACAGTCAATAACGGAGCCAGCCTGTATTTCAAAGGTGGAAAATTAATTTACGCCACTATTGATACCAGGAAAAAGAGGATCGGAGAAATACTGGTGGAAAGGGGATTGCTTACTGAAGAAACCCTGGTCCACGCCCTCAATGAATTCAGGAGGGGAGGCGGCGGCAAACGGATGGGAGATTACCTCATTGAGAATGGGGAACTGGACCATGATACACTGGTTTCCGTGATCAAGGAACAGATCAGAAATGTGGTCTATACGGTTCTTCAGTGGGAAGACGGGAATTTTGTATATTTTGACGGCATCGCGCCAGAGAAAGAGGATATACTGCTGGATGTCAGAATCGACTATCTTCTGCTCGAGGGGTTGAGAAGGCTGGATGAAAAAGCTAAAGAGTAGAATTCGGAGGTATGAACTGTTTTGGTGTCTGGCCACGGCATCAATATTTTTATTTTTCCCGGAAAATATGGAAGGCGCACCGTTTCAGTCTACCAGGTCAGAGGCGATGGGGGGAGTGCGCGTTCAGTTCAATGGTGAAGCCTCTTCCGGCTTTCTAAACCCGGCAGCCATGGGGAGCATGGGGTCCCCGGTGTTCTATCTTGATTATACCGGAGAAGACGAAAGCGAGATAAAGGGCGCCGCGGATATTCGTCCCCTGAGAAAATTGAATATCTCATTTCTTGCCGGCAGCAGAGAGCGGCAGATCGGGATTTTTGGATTAGGGTTTGCGGCCCGTCTGTTAACCGGAACCCCGAATACTTACCTTAATGCGGGCGCTTCCGCGAAAATGCTTACCGGAATAAACGATGAGCGTGAATACTCGTGTTGCGCAGAAGGCCTGAATGACGGTGGAGAGACCGGTTCAATCTCTGCGGGAATTATTTTCAGGCCTTTTCCATCATTTTCAATCAGATATGTAGGAGAGTGGGTAGCCGATTCGGTGTACCGGGATGTAACCGGAACTGGCGATAATCATAGAGCCGGTATCACTTTTCATATACTGTCGGCGGTATTTATATCGCTGGAAAGAGAATTTCTTGATGAAGGCTCTGTCAGTCATTATGGTTTCAATCTTCAGACCGTATTGCCGATCGAGATAATGACCGGAATCAACGACGGGAGAGTCTCGGGAGGGTTGAGATTAAGCTGGAGATTTCTGAATTCCTCGGTGGTTTTTTCCGAGAATGAAGACGGAGGGTTGCATACCAGGTTCTCTCTTGAATATTCCGGCGAAGATTCCATGGGAGAAAGTTGATGGGGGCAGCCGACAAAATCATTTCTGCGGCAAAATCAATCACGGGTCTTTCTTTTAAGGTCCTGCCGGCAATGCTTATCTGTATCCTTGTGTCAGCGCCGGCCACGGCGTCCTCTCCGGATTCATCCTGCTGCAGGTACTCGGTGGTGTTGCGGAACCGCCTGGAGATGAGGAGGAGCTCGCGGCCTTACGGGTGGAATTTAATTGGCGATAGTACCTTTACCGCAGGCAGAATCTCATTTCTGTCAGCTGACCGGCGGGGCGGTAATTATGATTTCTTTGTAAAAGTCAGATCGGGGAAAGAGCGGGAGAGCAACTGGAGAGATTTCCTTTATCTGAATCAGGGAGCCTTTTCCATCAATCTCAGGCGGGCGGGCGGGAGATTGAAATACTTCCTGAGAGAAAGGGTTCATTATTCAAGGTTTATGCTGATACCTCTCATATCCAGTGATTCTCCCTTTCTCAGCAGAAACAGAGAAGGCCTCTCAGCGGAGCTGAATCCCGTAGAACCGGTAAATTTGAGTTACAGCGGAACCAGGCTCTCATCAGAGAAAGGCATAAGTGATAATTGGGGAATGCCCGGGATAAGGGGAAGAGTGGCGACTCTCCATAGAATATCAGCAGATTTCAGGATGAAAAGCAGGGCGGCATTTGGTGTCCATCTCTCGGAAATGAAACCGGTCAGCGGCAGCGAAGAAGCCGTTATGGCCGGATTCAGAGGTTTACTGCAGTTTCGCGGTTTGACTCTGGCCTCTGAATACATCGAAAAGATACCTGGAGCCCTGGCTGATCTGAGCCCGGGATCTTTCAGGGGAATATCCCCTGCCGAATATAGATGGGGAAAGATAACAGGGGTGTTCCCGGAAGGTTCAGCATTCTCCACTGAGATAACCGGCCTCAATTTCAAGAATGTTGATTTCATAGCGGGATACAGTTATTCTGGCCCGGAATTTATATACCGGATGGGTGATCTCCGGAGAGCTCTCTCGGAAAACTATCTGCTGGCTGTATGGAAACACCCTGAAAAGGAAGCTATGATAGATGTTATGGGAGGAGATATTTATTATTTCAACCCGGGGGTGAATTATTCCTATGTACAGGGGAATTGCAGGGTATATCTGAAGAAAGGTTTTGAAATCCGGTCAGGAGCTTTATTGAGAGAAGAAGAGAAGCCATCTTTATTCATATCCCTCACCGACGACAGCCCGGTAAGCAGTCTTACCGGGGGATTAAGGCTGGATGAAGGGGATAAGATATCGTTCATATCAAGCGGATCGTTGAATCTTACGAAAAGGTGGTCACTGGAGAGCCGGGTTTATTTGTACCGTTCGGATGAGAGCAGATATAATATCAGCGTTTCATACTTTCCCTCTCCGGGATTTTTATTCAGGCTTTCTGCGGGATCTTTCGATCCGGTTGAGGATATTATCTCTTTCCATAGAGGATTGCTGCCGGAGCTCCCTGCCGTCAATCGTTTTATAAGGGTTTACGCCAGGATGCTGTTGGGAGGAATGGAAGATTGAAAGGCGTTAAGTTGATAATATTATTGGCAATAATGGCGGCTGCCATATTATTATCGGGACCGCCCGCCTGGACTGAAGTGAAACTGGACGGAGAAGAGGTGATATTCAATTACCATGGAAGACCGGGGAAGACGGTATATCTTGTTGGCGATTTTAACGGCTGGAATTCTACCATAGACAGGATGGTATGGGACGGGAGCAGTTACAGCGTAAGATTGTTTCTTTTGCCCAACAGGTACAGTTACCGGTTCGTGGTGGATGGAGAGAGATTGGTGGACCCGGATAATCCAGCCAGGGATGAAGAAGGCAATTCGGTTTTTTATTTTGTGGAAGAGGATGGGGGATACAGATTGTATTTCACCAAACCTGGCGCATCAGCTGCGAAAGGTATATTTGAAGGGACTGATATAACTCTGAATGGCCTGTTGTTTGCCGACCGGGACACCATTAATTTCGCTTTTTCCGGAAGAATGGAAAGCAGAATCAGCGATTATTTGTTCTGCAGAGCTGCCGCGGGATTTACGGAAGGAGAAGAGCCTTTCCTTATCGGATCAGAAGCGGTCAGTGAAGTAGAAGATCTCAGGTTCAGGGGGTTCTACCGAACCGCTGGGCTCAGCTTTGATGATCCGCTTCGTATAATCGGGCCGGCAGGCCCCTATAATTACCCTCTGGGTTTATTCTGCCGGGGGATAGAGATAGAAAAGGGAGGCGGTGGGTTGATTTCGGGGAATTTGTTCATCGCGGAAAGGCTGGAAGGCTACAGAAGCGGGCTGGAATCCGAAGAAAGGGCTTCAGGCGAAACCGGCGGGATAACTGTTACTGAAAGAGATCCGGCCGGAGACGAAATATTGGGAGCTGCAATCGGATTGAAGCTTGGGAAAATCGGGCTTCGGTATCTACTCCGTCAGAACAGAGGCTACTCGGAATGGAAATACGGTGATGAAGAACGGTTGCAGAGCGCGGAAGAGCTGATTGTCAGCGGGCTCTGGGGAGAGTATGAGCTGTCTGAAAACAGTTTCATAGAGCTGGAGTTGCTTCTGGGAGAAAGTTCATTTCACGATTATGATTCATTGGCAAAAGCAAGGGACCTTGATATTCCTGAAGAGATGAAAGAGCAGTCCGGGTGGAAGCTCTACGCCGGGTTAAGCGGGAACCTGTCTGGAATGAGGATAACCGGTTGTATCCGCAGAGATAATATTTCCAATTTCAATCCTGACGGAGAGGTGGAAAATGAGAAGATCAGAAACTCTGCGGCCCTGAAAGTCGAAGGAAACGCCTTCGATTTAAAATATTACCTGGAGTTTGGAGGAGAGGTATTCCAGAATTCGAGGGGTTCTGATTTCTGGCTGCAACGCTCAAACCCATACCTGGACAGTGACCTGGTGAGGCCATTAACTATCCCGTTTATTGACTCCGGTGGAATTTTCAGATTCAGCTCTAAGTTATTTGAAACCGATTCCACTGGTTTATCATTTAATAATCAGCAGTTATCGGCGATTTTCATCTGCGACTCAGAAAATATATCAAAGCGGGTGTTGGAATTGAGATTGGCAAAATCTTTTTCACTTTCATACCTGACTTCCTGGGATAAGCTCGGGGGTGTGGACCTGATTACGGATTTTAGAGGAGTTGCTTATGAGCTGCCCGGCTTTAGCGACAGTTTCCTGGATATATTTCTCGGCCTGGGAAAGGGCAGCCGTGAAACCGCCTGGTTCGTCGCGGGGCTCGGCTTTAATCCTTACAGAATTGACAGATGGAAATCCAGTATTATGGCTGAGGGCAGGGAACTGTTTATGGAAGATAGCGGAGTATTAAGCTCAGCTTCCAGATATGATTTACCAGGGGTACTTGATAAGCTGCGGAATGCCGAGGAGGAAATATCCAGCAATTATTCCTTGTCGGTAGAGGCCGGGTTCAGTTTTTAACCGGAGTGCTGTGATGTACAGGAAATTATTTTGTTTAACAGCTTTAATAGGTTTATTGTCAGGATGCAGCTATATAGCCGGTTCAGTCAGATCACCGGAAATTGATGGACGGATGGTTACGTTTCGTGTTAGAATACAGTCTGCCAGGACGGTGCAGGTGGCGGGGGATTGGAATAACTGGGGCGCCGGTGACGGGGCTCAGGGAGAGGTCCTGGCAGGATTGATGGAGAAGAGCGCGGATGGCAGTCACTGGGAAAAGACAGTTAAACTGCCCGCGGGAAGGTATAAATACATATTTGTGGTAAATGAATCCATCCGGATTCTGGATGGAAGAAACCCGAGAGTGGTGCCGGACGGAAAGGGAGGAAAGGCGAATCTGCTTATTTTGCCGGGGTTATGAGTTTAAGAAGAACATTTTGCCTGTTGACAGCAGTTGTTGTTTTTTCAAGCGGATGCTGGAATTATGTGGGCCTTGGCGGGAATGAGGTATCTGGCGGCGAGGGGCCGCAGGCTACTGAAACCGGTATCAGATTTTCATTGTATTCCAGGAATGCCGAGAGTGTTGCCATAGCCGGAAACTTTAATAACTGGTCAAAGTCCGCTGACCAGCTCAGCTTTGATGAGCGAAAGGGTTTATGGGAAATAGTAATACCCCTTCCTCCCGGAGAATATGAATACAAGTTCGTGATCGATGGAAAGGAATGGATAGCGGATCCGGGGAATCCTGAAGTCACCGGGGATGGATTCGGCGGATACAACTCCATCATCGAGGTTGAGGAGAAAGAGTAAAATCTTTCTTCATATGCTCTGTAACCAGGTTGAACAATCAGCATATTGCATTTTGCACCTATCTGTATTATCCTTCCATTATAAGGAATTCAGGCTTAAACGCCGATACGGCTGTAACCAGTTCCTGGATATTTCACGGCACGCATCGCGACTCAGCTGCTTATTTGCATATATGTTGTTGTTAATACAAGAAATATCGTTGAGGAACGGCTGCGGCGCGTTTAGAGGCATTATTTCTTAACTGTTCAGGAGTCTCGAATAAGATATTTCCCGTATCAGAGGTCGTTATGGCATATCACTTGCCAGATTTAAGCTGTAATGAATAATATAGTTAACTATAAGCGCCGTTTAAGGACCATTCTTCTTTTCCTCTGCCTGGCCATTGTACCTTTCAGTACAGCATTTTCAGCTCAGGGAAGCGGGACAGCCTCGATTACTCCCTCAAGTGACGTAATTGCAGGTTCGGCTGGAGAATGGGCAATTACGTATACAGCGGAGGAAAGTTTCTCCACGGGCCGGATTTCAATCCTTATCCCGGATGGCTGGAGCGACCCCCAGCAGTCTGACAGCTCTTCTGAAGGTTATATCACCGTGTCAAGCCAGGGGAGCCTGGCTCCCACTCCAATCAGTATATCAGGCAAATTAATTACAATTTCAGTAGATACATTGTCGACCGGACAGACGATCACCCTGGTTTACGGATCAGACGATATCTCGGTTGGCGGAAGGGCTGTCAGCCAGACGAATGCTCAAGCCGGAGTTGAATTTACGGTAAGTTCTCATCCCAATGGAAGTTCGCCGCAGGAGATATCTTCTTCTCCCTCTTTGAACGTGGTTGCCGGCAGTATATCAGCTCTGGTGTTTGTAACTCCCGCGCCGGCCATAGATGCCGGTGAGATAACTCCGGTGATCAGGGTTCAGAGCGTGGATCAATACGGAAATCCATCTCCGGTTGATTCGGTTCAGACTGTCGGCCTCACTTCAAGTTCATCCGGCGGTGAGTTTTCAATTGAAAGTGGCGCTCAATTCAGCGATACCTCAAGTGTGGTAATCGAAGCAGGCAAGGATACAGTTTCTTTTTACTACAGGGATACGATAACAGGTCTTAACACGATTACGGCTTCGGCTTCGGGCCAGTCCTGGGATGACGCTCAGCAGAATGTCACGGTAAATCCGGCAGCTTCTTTCCGGATAGCGGTATCGCCTCGGGATACTACACTTACCGCCGGTGAGTTCGGGCGGTATTTGATAAGGATAGAAGACGAATACGGAAACAGCAGCCCGGTTCAATCAGATCAGGCGATACGGCTATATACTACCGGAGGGGCCTTCTATCTCCCTTCGGACCACTCCTCGTCCATATCTGAGATAACTGTACCGGCATCGGCGAGTTCTGTAAATGTGGATTATATGAATACTGAGATGGAGAATATCCTGGGATACATGCTTATTTTTTCTGATGAGGATGGGCAGTCTCCTTCACTTGAATCGACCAGTACATCCGTTTACATAGATCCTTCCGGCCCTGATCTGGCTGTTTCAACTATAAATTCGGATAAGGCAAGCGCGACAGCAGACGGATCTGACCAGATAGCGCTGGCCGTGGAGGTCAAAGACAGTTACGGCAATCCTGTCAGCGGCTCCAGCGTGCTGTTCGAGGTCGGCGGCAGCGGCAACTCGGTGGTTCAGCCGGCGGGGGTAACCGGAACTGACGGATTGGCGGCGGGTACACTTACTTCGACGGTAGCGGAGCTCAAGACGGTCAGGGCAACCATAGACGGCAGTTACATGGCGGACAGCCTGGAAATAAACTTTACCTCAGGTTCGGTAGACCTTGCGGTATCGGCTATCAGCGCGGACAGGGATTCGGCGACAGCGGACGGATCTGACCAGGTAGCGCTGGCCGTGGAGGTCAGGGACAGTTACGGCAATCCTGTCAGTGGCTCCAGCGTGCTGTTCGAGGTCGGCGGGAGCGGCAACTCGGTGGTTCAGCCGGCGGGGGTAACCGGAACTGACGGATTGGCTACGGGTACACTCACTTCGACGGTAGCCGAGCTAAAGACAGTCAGGGCAACCATAGACGGCAGCTACATGGCGGACAGCCTGGAGATAAACTTTACCTCAGGTTCGGTAGACCTTGCGGTATCGGCTATCAGCGCGGACAGGGATTCGGCGACAGCGGACGGATCTGACCAGGTAGCGCTTACCGTGGAGGTCAGGGACAGCGAGGGGAACCCGGTGTCCGGCTCCAGCGTGCTGTTCGCGGTCGGCGGCAGCGGCAACTCGGTGGTTCAGCCGGCGGGGGTAACCGGAACTGACGGATTGGCTACGGGCACCCTGGCATCGACAGTAGCCGAGCTAAAGACAGTCAGGGCAACCATAGACGGCAGCTACATGGCGGACAGCCTCCAGATAGAGTTCAATCCGGGGAATCTGGATCGATTTGTAATTACCAGCGACGGTTACGCGGTAGCGGGGGTGGGTGAAAATATAACTTTCGAAACTCTGGATTCAGAAGGCAACAGGATTACCGATTATAACGGAATCGTAAGTATTTATACAAATACCGTAGAGACAATTGACCGGATAGAATGGGGCATAGGAACCGGCACCGGAACGATTATATCGGAAAACGGAGATACACTGCAGTACCAGTTCGCCGATACTGACAACGGCCAGGTTACCTTCGTCTTTAGAGATACAAAAGCTGAGTTGATAAATATCATTGCAGAATCAGGATCAGTTATTGATTCCAGCGGTGATATAACTGTGGACCATGCCGGGCAGGACAGGGTGCTGGTTTACAGCGGAAATAATCAGAGAGCGGTGGTGGACAAACCGGTTCCGGAACCTCTGGTAGTCAGAGTGGAGGATGAATATTCCAATCCAGTGGATAATTCCCAGGTCACATTTTCCGTTATCAACGGTGGAGGTATAATTGATACCGATACCATAGCGGCTGGAATTCAGGACGGCGCCTTTACCGGTTCGGAAGGCCTCGCGGAATGTCAGTCATGGATACTCGGAACCACCAGCGGTTACAATTCTGATCTGGTTAGAGCAGAGATAGGTTCTGGGACAATTAATTCGGTCCAGTTTGTCGCTACCTCTGATCATGATAAAGCTGATTCTATTACTCTTACACCGGCAAGCGGAGAAGTGACGGTGGGCAGCTCTACCATACTGACAGCGGAATTAAGAGACCGTTTCGCAAACCTGGTCACCGGCCAGGAGGCCTGGGTATATATCAAGGACCAGCAGGACGGTTTTCTTTCAGAGGATGCCGGTAATTCCAATCCGACCACAGGCCATGGCCCGGGAACCAGATCGGGCACAACCGATAGTACCGGAACAATAACAGTGATCTATAACGCGCCCCCTTCGGCTGGATTGGTGGATATTATGGATGCTTATCATTCACTGGTTCCGGCCGAGAGTGTAACGGACGTCCAGTTTACCACGGTTGCGAGCGGTGCCACCAGGCTGGCGGTGGAGCAGATTTCTCCCGAGCCGGTGCAGGCAGGAGAAACATTCTCCTTTGTGGTGAAAGCTGAGGATAGTAACGGAAACATAGATCCGGATAATAACAGCCACATTGTATTGACTCCGGAGACCGGAGGAGGGATAGTATTCAGCCTGACGGACTTTGGAACCGAAATAACAGAGGCGGATCTGTCAGGCGGCGAAATTACCATTTACGCAAGGGGTGAGAAGGAGGGAAACTGGAATATCCATGTAGACGCTTCCGCCCCGGTTCTCACCGCGGTTGATTTCCCGGCGGAGATAATTCCAAACAGCACCATAGCCTATTACACGATTACAGCACCCTCTGACGTTGTGGCGGGCAAGAACTTCGGTGTAGAAGTGCGGGCCAAGGATTCTTTCGCTAACTTCATTAAAGACGCCTCCAGGTATATAAGATTAAGAGCGGTAAGCGACGCGGATACCTCGGCCGCATCGAGGAGCGTTCTTTCTGTAACCGAAGGTAATATAGTTGACGGGGTGTTCTCTACCAGCGCGGTCAGCTATGATCTGGCTGAGAGGATAAGGATAGAGGTCACAGATACAATATCCTCCATAGTCAAGTGCAGCGAAACTCTTAATATAGACCACGCCCCGGCTTTCAGTATAATTGAACTCGGCGGGGACAGCACCATGGTAACTGCCGGGGATTCGGTGCTGTTGAGAGCGGCGGTAGAGGACAGGTATGGAAACAGAGTAGATGCGGAAATCGTTTCATTTGCGGTGCTGGAAGGCGGAGGAGGAGTGGAATCGGCTCAAAGGCTGACCGGGTCGGACGGAACTGCTTCGGTAGGTTATGGAACCGGCACTTCCGCGGGAACAAACCGGGTAAGGGCGGCTATACTGGACGGTTCTCCGGAGGGGCTGGAGACCGTGATGTATGAAATAGAAACAGTCTCAGGCAATGATATAGATTATGTAGAACTTGAATATACCGGATCTACCTATCAGGCGGGAGAAGCGATTCCCTGCAGTATAAGCGCTTATGATCAGAATGGGAACCTGGTGGCTTCGGACAGCACTACCGGGCTGATCCCGGTGTCCGAGAGAGCGGGGATGTATTTTTCGCCCGATACCGTAACTCTCGCCGGCGGGCTGGCCTCTTTCACTGCCTTCGATCCCATTGCCGGGCAGAACAGGATTTCCATCGAATCCCTCTCCGGGGAAGTTCTTTACCCCTTTAATGATTATATCACAATAATACCGGCGTCAGCATATCAGATCACTGAAGTGAGCGGTGATACCACAGGTGTGATATCAGGTGATGCCGTAGAGCTTAAAGCCAGGGTTATGGATAGATATGGGAATACCATAGAGGATGAGGTTGTTCGCTTCAGTATTACAAGTAACCTGGGAGGCTCTCCCTCGCTGATCGACGATACCGGTGATCCGCTGGACGGGCTGGTCCTGTCAGACGCCGGGGGCGCGGCCAGGTGCAGCCTGGTAACCGATACCAATACCGGCCTCAATCTGGTAGAGGCTTCCATACTGGATGGCGACCCGCCTGACAGAGAAACAGTAGAGTTTTCCGTTCAGTCCTCGGCGGGGAATATATCGAGGTATGAAATATCCGTGGGTCAGCTTATCCAGGAAGCGGGGGTAAGTTTCGACGCTGAAATAGTCGGTATAGACCTGAACGGCAATATTGCATTCAGCGACGATACCACCAGGGTAGTTCCGGGGAGCAGCGGATCGGCGGTCTTTTCCAGCGATACGTTAACTCTAACCGGCGGAGCCGCCACCGTAACGGTGATAGACTCCATAGCGGAAAGGATTGCCCTCTCCGCAGAAACGGCGGGTGGCGGGGCGCTCAGCTACAGCGACACTCTGACTATTGTCCCCGGCGACCCGGCTGGAAGTATTGATATGTTTTCGGTGGTTCCGGACACTATCACCGCAAACGGTATCAGCAGGAGCGCTATTACCACTGAGCCGGTCAGAGACAGTTTCGGCAATGTCGTGCAGGAGGGTTCCCAGATAACCGTAACGCCTTCTGCAGGAACTATATCCAGTGATGATTTCAACAATCTGCTTCCCGGCGTGCAGAGAGTAACCGGCGGTTCGGGAAGAGTATCGGTATTTGTGACCTCCGGAGACATTCCCTCGGATGTTCTGGTTGATTTTCAGAGTGTGGAGGGCAGCGCGCTGGGCCAGGCTCAACTGGTTTTCGCTCCCCCGCCGGACTGCCGGTACGCCGGTTTCATAGAGCCGCAATTCATAGTGCCGGGAGTGGATGCGCAGTTCAGGTGCAGAGTTGAAAATCTCAGCACTACAGGGATATACATCAATTCCTCCAGCTCTATATCATTATCAGACGGGACTCATACTTACACAGCTCAGCTGGGAGTTCCTGTATTCCTGAGCGGCCTTTCCGCGGACACTCTTACCTTCGAGCAGGCCACAGTGCCGGCAGAGTTCTATGCGGGGACCTATTCACCGGAGGTATACATAACCGGGACAGATATTTATTCGTCCGGCTACAGCGCAGAATTCAATGCGGGCAACAACTCGGTGGCTGTTTCAAATATTAAAATAACTGACGTAACCCCTGAGAAAGCTGTAGTGAGCAGGGGGGACACCACAGGTATCAGCGTGACAGTGAAAAACGGGGGAGGCACTGCTGTGGTGATGGAAGATATTCAGCTTCAGTTCAGCAACGGGGATTACGGGGATGTAGGCGGATGGGCCCCCGCCCTGAATGATACTCTGTTGCCAGGGCTGATCAGGACCTATACCAGAAACGTTCGGGTACTTCCATTTTCGCCGATAGGACCTGATACCGTGGACGCTATCGCGCAAGCGTCAATACCGGGCGGAATTGATGTGTTTGATTATTCAGCTGATGAAAACAAGGGAGTTCTTCTTATTCAATCGGGAGCCCGTTTGTCATATATGCCGGGGACCCTTGACCCGGAAGTTGTCTCTACCGGCCAGGAGCACTCTTTCTCATTCTCGGTGGAGAACCTTGGAGAAGCCACTTTAAGTATAAAAGGCTCACAGACATATATCGAGTTTGCCGACATGACCGAAACCTTCACTGCCTTTTCAGCTTCGGACGTAGCCGTTGCCGGCCTTGAAATAACTGAGATGAGATTCTCGAGCGAACAGATACCTGCGTCAATGACGACGGGGATTTATCCTTTGACTCTCCACGTTAATGGGAGTGAGAACGGCGCGCCGTTTGATACTTCCTTTGTAATTGCTGATTCCGTGAATGTGGTAGCACCGGCGTCGCTTCAGTATTTGGCGGGCACCCTCGATCCTGTTTCGGTGAGCAAGGGGAGTTCGGTATCATTCAGTGCGGTAATATTTAACTCCGGGGGAGCGGAGATAGATGTCGATGAGGACAGCACTGCCATAGCCTTTGATGACGGTGTAGAATCATTCACGGCCTCATTGCAGAAGCAGCCCGCGGTTGTTCTATCGCCCGGAAACAATACTGTTTATTTCGAATCCGAAGAAATACCGGAGGCGATGAACACCGGTGATTATGAGCCGGTAATAGTAGTCAGAGGAAATGAAAACGGAATACCTTTCGCCGGAACTGTCATTACCGGGGATACCATATCAGTTCAGAATCCTTCACAGATTGCTATTAACCGGACAGATCTGCCTGCAAGGATAACTCAGGATCAGGCTCAATGGTGGGAAGCCTTGGTAGAACTGGAGAATAACGGCGAGGCTTCGGTGAGGCTGGACAGCATAAGATGCAGGCTGTTCTCGGGCGGGAACGAAGTTACAGATGAATATATTATAAATCAGATCGATTTTGACCCTGGCGTTGATATATTGAACGGCGGCCAGGTTGACAGTTTCAGGGTTCGCCTTGAGGATAATGGACTGAATAACATGACTCCCGGGATGATAGTGATGGATTCTTATATATGGGGAACCGACCTTAACAGTAATAACCAGCTGGTCGCGACCACCGAAAGCGGCGGTAAGGGTGGTTTCCTGGTCGAAACCCCGGCGGTTCCGGTAGTGCGGGGTATATATACGTCGGTAGATAAAGCAACCGCTATGCAGGAACGGGACTGGACTGTGGATGTGATATTTGAGAATGAGGGGGAGTCAGATCTGGAGTTCAGTTTTGATCCGCTCCAGAGCTATCTGGTCTTTTCAACCTCTGATGATTTCGCTCTGAATTACCCTTCGAGTTTCGTTTCCGGAAGCACAGTGCTGCCTGGAGGAGGGGTTGATACCATGAGGGTGGAGGTGGATATTACCGGAAGTGTAAGCGGTAACTGCACAGTTAATATTGAGGCGACAGCTACTGAGATAAACAGTTCGCGAATCATCTCTCCCATTACGGCGGGGCCGTCTGAGGAAGCGGAAGTAAGTATCCAGTCACCGGCCCAGCTTACAGTTACCGGAGTCACCGCTCTTCAGGATCCGGTGACCATAGGCCAGCCGAATCAGTGGTCCATAGACCTTGACGTTGCAAATACCGGGGGGAGCGATATCGAGCTGGATACTTCGAATTACGATTCGACATTCGTTGATATACCGCAGGGAAGCGGTTTTGTATTTGATTTTCCCGGGGAGCTCGAAAGCGGAGGCAGATTGCTGGCCCCTTCCGAATCGGGAACCCTGCGTTTCAATGTTACCAGTACGGGCACTGTGGCTCCGGGAAGGCAGGTCCTGACTGCCGCGGCTGCAGGCACTGAAATTAACAGTGGCGCCACCGTGTACTATGAATACGGCGAATCTGTCAGTACGGATTCTCTGACCTTCCAGCTTCCACCCGCACCATCATATGCATCCGGGAGCCTGCTTCCCTCTTCAGTAAGCAAGGGGACTGATATACAGATATCCCTGCAACTGTCGGGCGGGGGGCCGGAATATTCGACGCTCGACCTGGAAAGATCCTCAACTTACGCTTACTTCGCGGACGCGCAGGGCGATACCTTCAAAGCGGTACTTTCTCCGCTTTCAGGAACAGTGCTGGAAGGGGGATCGGTCCTGACTCTGAACTTTGAAAGCAGCAGGGTAGATACCTCCATTGAGGATGGCCTGTACGAAGTGAATCTGCATCTTCAGGGTTATGAGAACGGGAATTATTACCAGGCGGATATTTCCACTGCCCCGGATGTCATTAATGTGGAGAAAGCTCCCAGGCTGAGTATCATCAGTATGTTGAATCCATCCAGTGTTACCGCATCCCTGCAGCCGTCCTGGGATGTCAGGATGGTGCTTCACAATACCGGAGAGGCATCGGTGGATCTGGATCTTTCCGAGAGCGGCAGCTACCTGACTTTTAATATTCCGCCCAGCGGCGATATCACCGGTGAATATGACCTGGTGCAGCCTGAGCGCCTGGAGAGATCCGGAACCAGCATCCTGGCGGGCAACCAGGTTGACACCCTGATATTTACGGTCCAGACCACTGGCAGTACAACCGGCACCGCCATTATTAACGGGCATGTAACCGCAAGCGACGTGAACAGCGGCATTGTTCTGACCGATGACACCTTCTCCGGGGGCGGGAGTTATATTTCAGTGCAGCAGCCCGGAGAGCTTGAAATAACAGAAACATTATTGAGCCAGTCTTCGGTGACTTCGGGGCAAACCAGTCCCTGGCAGGTGGAAATCGAGCTGGTCAACACCGGCGGAGCTGCTGTGTCTCTTGTTCCTGATAGCACGTACATATACAGTGATTACACCCTCGATGTTCCCGCCCCTCCGGTAGAATTTAAAGAGGGAGGCACCACTCTGAGCGCCGGGGAGTCGGGCCATCTGGTATTCGAGGTAACTCCAACTCCGGAGGCGTCACCCGGGGTTAATCTTTCCATTTACGCCCGGGCTGGCGTGATAGAAGACAACAGGGCCTATTTCCTGTATTATGATTCCGGGGAGCAGCAGTCGGGATTCTCGAGCATTCTATTACAGAGCGCTCCGGACCTCAGGACCGCCGCTCTTCAGAACAGGGCGGAAAGAAATCCATTCGTTAATTACGGTCAGAGGTTCCCGCTTGCCGTTTCGGTTGAGAACAGGGGGGAAGCCGCGGCCTCCGGCCTGGAAATTTCTCTTTCCGGAGACGGCGCTTCACTTATCGAGAACCCGGTACATACTATTGAAGAGATAGCGGGTATGCAGGCAGTCTACGATACTTTTTTCGTGCAGGCCTCATCTGTTTCAGGAATAGAGAACTTTGCCGCCAGCATAGGGTCAGCATTGGATACGAATTCGGGAGAGAGCCGGGTGGTAAGATATTCAGAAGCGCTGGACAGCACCGCGGCAGCCGATATACAGGCCCCGGGCCTGTTGGAGGTTGACCGGCTGGCCTCTTCGCAGAGCTATGTGAACGCGGGGCAGACCGTGAACTGGTACCTGAAAGCGGTGGTGGCAAACCGCGGCGAGGCCCCGGTCACGCTACTGGAGCCGGCTGCAGATGATGTTACCTTCAATATTGACATGACCGAGCTGGGAGATTACCTGGTGGTGCCGCCTGATATGTTCATGTCAGGCGCTCCCGATCTGACTCTCGCCGGGGGAGAGGCCGATTCTCTGGAGTTCGTAATATCAACCACGGGAATAGATACGGGAACGGTAGATATAAATGTATCGGTTGACTGGGTTGACAATAATATGCCCGATTCCACGCTGGCTTCATCTGAAGGCAATTCATCCATCCTGGTGAGGGAACCTTCGGGACTGCGGATTATATCGGTTACCAGCAGCGCGCCAAACAGCAGCAGTATACCGAACACTTCATTCGTTAACACCGGACAGGAGTTCGAAATATCCGTTGAACTGGAGAATACCGGAGGGGACGCCCTGGACAGCATAGACGTTGCGCTGGCAACAGACGGATCTTCGGTAATAACGATGGTGGACAGCAGCAGATACCTCGCTGACGGAAGCCGGGGAAGTTTTGTTTACTCTGTGAAAGCTCCGGGACAGCAGGGGGTGGAAGTACTCACCGCCTCGATAGCGAGGGCGGTTTCTGTTAATACGGGCGAGGAAGTAGAACCGGTCCAGGCAGTGGAATCGAGCGAGAATCTGTATATCCAGCTGCCCGCAGACCTGGTATGCGCCACATCAATAATTATGCCTCAGGGAGCTGTTGACGATACTGTTTCGGCAGGTCAGGTATTTACCCTGGAGGCCTCAGTATTCAACGACGGCCAGGCCCAGGTGGATGATAGCGGTGAACTGAGAATAATGCTGCCGCAGGAATTCAGCCTTACAGACAGCCAGCAGCAACCGGCGATAAGGTCATTCGCTGCGGGAGAGAAAATTCAGTGGTCCATCCGGTGCCCTGTTTCTGTATCAGATTTCAGGAGCGACACAATATCGGTCGAGATATATACCCTTCCCCTCGATTTTAATACCGCTCAGCCGGCTTTCTCCAGCGTGGATGCAGATTCAATCCTGGTGACAACCGAATCGCCTGCTTCGATAACCGGGTGCGGCCTTTCCATTACTTCGCCCGACGGAGCGGTGGACGGCGTTCTTTCCACCGGTCAGAACTTTACAGTGACCGCCTCAGTGGAACCGTCGGATAATTCGTATTCCTGCTGGGCTCAGTTGAGCCTTCCGGCCGGTTATTCCTCATCCAATGAACTTTATAGAGAAATAGGCTCAGGGGACGGAACAGCAAGAACTGTTGACTGGAATCTTACCGCTCCGGTTAACCCGGATAACACGCCGGTGACTATTGAACTTGCCACAGGAGGGGTAGACGAAAACTCCGGTTTTACATTTACAGGCTGTTCAGCCGCAGAGGCGGTTGAAACCGAGCAGGCGGCAATTCTGAATCTGGCAGCATCGATTACAGGACCGGATCAGGCCCTGGAAGGCATTCTTTCTCTCGGCTTGCCGTTCACTGTGGGCGCCAGGGTAACTAACAAGGGGAGCGCGGGGATAGATACATCAGGCGCCAGGCTTGAGATTGAAACCCCCGCGGGTTATACGGTAACGGGACAGAGCAGTAAACCTTTCTATCCGGGAGAGCCGGTATCCTGGAACCTGATGGCTCCGTCGGAAGTAACAAATCCTGGAAATATATATGTAAGATTCTCCGAACCGTATGCGGCCGACATTAACAGCAATTCAGAGGCGGAAGCGGATACCGCTGAGGTATCGATACCGGTAAGAACCGAAGCCGGAAAGATAAGAATGTCAAATCTGTCATCCGATTCCATACCTCCCAGAGTAGTACCACAGGGCGCCCGGGATGTTCAGATGCTGAAGGTGGGATTCCTTAACGAGTCGGTCTACACGGTTGGGCTTGACAGTATATATTTCAGTATTTCAGGGAAGAACGGAAATATCCTGGATGATCCATCCAGAGCGGCAGACAGTATCAGCCTGGTAACCTCATCCCGGATATTCTCGGCGGCAGTGGGCAATATCAATCCGGTTCCTGTGGCGGTTGACCACGCATTCACCATAGATTCTCTGAGCGCGGATACCGTGATGGTCTCTATGGATGTGGCGGAAAACGGAATGACCGGACAGATAATCCTTGAGATTGCGGGTAATTCTGATGTGGTATTTTCCATCGGGCAGGGGGCTGTCCCGGTGGGAATAAGCTGGATTGAGGGAGGGGATATAGCCGGTCATTTCAGAAACAGTCCCTTCAACGTTATGAGCGGTGAGTTCAAGGAATACGCCCATAATTATCCCAATCCGTTTATGGCGGGAACGGAAAATACCAGGATTACATACCTGCTGGAGGAACCTTCCGCGGTAAGTATAAATATCTATGATTATACCGGTATTCCGGTCTGGTCCAGGCAGATAGAGGCTTCCGGGTCATCCGGCGGAGGCCCGGCATGGTACGAAGTAGAATGGGACGGCAGGAACGAGAACGGCTACCTGGTGAGAAACGGCGTCTATATATGCAAGATAGTGGCGGGAGGCAGAACGGCGGTATTCAAGATCGCTGTGACAAAGTAGGAAAGTATGAGGAACAGGAAATTGATAATAACCGCTATGCTGTTGACGGCATTAATCTGCCGGGGGGCGGCTGCGGCCGAAGGGGTGGGGGGAACCAGATCGGTTTTCATCCTCGGAGCCGGTTCCAGGGCTATATCGATGGGTGGAGCATTCTCGGCGATTGGTGACGATCCTTCAGTTATTTACTATAATCCGGCGGGGTTGAGGCTGAACCGCTACCGGGCCGTAACGGTAAATCATATTCAGTTGTTTTCGGGATTTACCGATGCAAACTATGATTTTGTGGGGCTGGTCTATCCCACGCTTTCAGCAGGTTCACTGGGACTGGGTATAATGACCACCGGGACCGGGGGGATACGGGAATTTGACGAATACAGTGTGGAGACGGGAGAAATATCCTACCGGGAGAGCCAGGGGGTGCTGGGGTATGCCGCCAATCTTCCATTCGAATATTTTGGAAAGTTTACGGTAGGCACGTCGATAAAGTTCCTGAACCAGAGAATCGGCGATTATTCGGATAATGGAGCCGGGATGGACCTCGGAGTGATCTACAGGCAGCCTTATATAAAGGGGCTGACTCTGGGTTGCAATCTGCAGGATATAATAGGAGCGGAAACGAAACTGAGGTCCAGGATCGACAAACTGGACAGAACTATAATGCTGGGGATAGGTTACTCGCGTGATTTCGGCAGTTCTGTAATAATGACCGCAGCCGCACAGATTGACATGCCGGAAAGAGCGGATAATGATATCAGGTTCGGGCTTGAGTGCAGGATAAAGAATATAGTAAGTATCAGATTTGGATATGATTCCGAACAGCTGACCGCCGGTATCGGTTTTTCATGGATGGGCTACTCTGCTGATTATGGGTACTTCAGCCGTGAAGAGGCGGGGAGTTCTCATCCGGTATCTCTCTCCATGAGATATGGAATGTCTATCGACGAGAAGAAGGAACTGCGTGAGATGGAGAGAAGAATGGAGGATGAGGCCTACTTCCGGGAGGTTCTGGCAGACCGGGCCGGGAGGAATATGGAGGAGGCGGATTCGCTTATATCGTCGGGAGAGCTTGACGAAGCTTATGATAAACTCAAACTGGTGCTTGAATACGATCCATCCAACCGGGAAGCGGCGGAGAAGATGTCAGAGCTGGAAGAAAAGATTCTGCGGAATCAGCAGAGCAGGCTCCGGTCCGCGGAGAAACAGTCCCTTCTGGATTATCATCTGAAGGCGGGCCTGAGATTTTACAGAAATAATGAATATGTTCAGTCAAGGGATGAATGGGAAGCGCTGCTGGAGCTGGATCCCGGGAACCAGCAGGCCATTGATTATCTTGAGAGGATCGGGGAAAAACTGGAAGAGAGGATCGAAAATTACAGGAAGCGGGCCAGAGATTATGAACGGCGGGGAATGCTGGCCGAAGCGCTGGACATCTGGAATATCATAAAGGGGCTGGACCCCGGAGATAAATCGGCTCAGCGGGAGTATGACCGTATAAAGCGGGACATGCAGGAACTGAGCGAGGATTTTGACGCTACCAGGAAGAAGCTGGAGGTAATAGACATTTTCAACAGCGCCCTGAGCAGCTTCAATAATGGCGATTACTCTGAAACAGTAAATCTGCTTAACAGAGTGCTTGATCTGGATCCGGATCACCGGGAAGCTACCAGGCTGATGCAGAGAGCGAAGAGAAGGCTAACTCCCCTCAATGAGAGTGAGAAAAAACAGATCAGGGACCTCTATGTGGAAGGGATGAAGTTCTTCAACCAGAAGAAGTTCAAATCCGCGATAGAGCTGTGGGAGAAGATACTGAAGATCAACCCCGAAAATGAAAGTGTAAAACAGAATATAGAAGAAGCCAGGAGAAGGCTGGATACGATTGATCAAAAAGAGAGCAATTAATTGAAGAGAGACCGTATAAAGAAGAGAGAAGAATTCCATCTCAAAATCAAGGCTGATGAGAACAATCTCCATCAGGTAAGAGATTTTATCTCGGATATCTGTTCCAGGATAGGGTTCAGCCAGCGGGAGACCAACAATACCAAGCTGGCCGTGGACGAGGCCTGTACCAATATAATCAAGCACGCCTACGAAGGCGAATCCGGCGATATTGAAGTCAGAGTATATGCGGAACCGGGCAAAATTGATATCAGTCTCCACGACAGCGGACAATCGTTTGAATGGTCGGATGTGGAAGATCCGGACCTTGATGAGTATGTGAAGATGGGCAAAAAAGGCGGTTTGGGCATATACCTAATGAATCAGTTGATGGACGACCTTGATTATACCGCCTCCCCGTCCGGTAACAGCCTGTACATGTCCAAGTCTGTCTCAGAAGCAGCGGAAGGCAGAAAACCGATATTCGTGTCCATCAAACCGAAGTGGACTCAGACTCTGAGATTCAAATTCTTTATAAGAGCCTCGGCCGGGCTATTTATGCTGATGGTTCTTATAGGGGTATTCCAGTACATTAATCAGAGCAACGAAATGAAAAACAGTATGAACAAGGAATGGATGCGGATCAGGAATATTGCTTCAGCACTGGAGGACCGCAGCGAGAACGCTCTGGTCCGCATGGATCCTTACCACCCGGAGTACCGCAAAGTGGGGGAATTCATACATGAGACCATTGCCAAGAATCCGGAAATAAAATATATGAAGGTAATTAATAATGATGGGCTTATTGTTTCCTCAAGCGATGTTGATGAGTTTGAACAAAGATACAGGGTGCCGTCGGGAGCGGTCAAAATTAATCCGGCTGGCACCTGGATAGAGAAGAGCGCTGAAGGGGCGGAGTTGAAGGAACTCCACCTCCCGGTAGTGCTGTTGGAGAAGGATTCCGGAGGCACGGTTCAGATGGGAAGGGTGGTGGTAGGAGTGTCGTCGAGTCAGATCGCCATGGGAATAGAGGACAACAGATTAAGAACCATAATGATTATGGTGGGGGTGTTCTTTATAGGGATTGGTCTGATCTATCTTCTGATCTCCATATTTGTCAAACCCATACAGACACTTACAGATGGAGTCAGAGCCATCGGCGAGGGTTCGCTTCATGATGAACTCGAAGTGAACGGCCCGGAGGAGATCGGTGCTATTGCCAGAGCGTTTAATGATATATCCGCCAAGTTCCGGAAAGCTCAGGAAAATATAGTGGAGCAGGAGAGAATATACAAGGAGATGCAGGTGGCCCAGGAGATTCAGCACTCCCTGCTTCCCCGGACGGTTCCCGAAGTAAGCGGTTACGATATAGCAAGTTATTATAAGGCAGCCAAGGAAGTAGGCGGAGATTATTATGACTTCATGAATGTTGATAACGATACCCTTGGCGTAGTGGTTGCCGACGTGTCGGGTAAGGGCGTGCCGGGCTCTCTGGTTATGACGATGATCAGAACAGCGATGCGTATGGAGGCAAGAGGAAACCATTCAGCGGCTGATGTGATGTCGAGAATGAATGAATTTGTGATGGATGATATGAAGAAAGGTATGTTCGTAACGGTATTCTACGTAATTCTCGATTCCAGGAACAGGGTCATAAGTTATTCCAGCGCGGGTCATAATCCGATGATCCTGTTCAGGGCGGAAACCAGGGAAACATATTTTCTTAATCCCAGGGGTTTCCCGGTGGGGATTAACCTTCCTGATGACAGGCTGTTCAAGAAATCGATAGACGTGGAGAAAATCAAACTCAAGAAAGATGATATGCTCATCATATACACCGACGGTGTGACCGAGGCGATGAACGAAAACAGGGAGCAGTACGGGGAGGAGAGGCTGCTGAGCCTGATCAGGGAAAACGGCGACAAATCGCCGCAGGAGTTTATAGATAAAATGAATGAGGATATCAGCGGATTTACCGGGAATGAGCCTCAGAATGACGATATTACGGTAGTGTCGATAAAAGAGAAATATATGGCTGATGATGTTCTTTCCAGTCTCAGAAGGAAGCTTATCGACCTGGTCAGAATAGACGGGCTGACTGTTACCGAAGCCTGCAGGAAAATGAATGTTTCTCCCTCCACATATTACCGGTACAAGAAGAGGCTTGAACTGATGGGAGAGAGGGGCTTGAAAAACAAGTCTCTGAGAAGCGATCACGATATCAGGCGCCTCAGTAATGAACAAAGGGAAACTCTTCTTGAAATAATAACGGAAAATCCCCGCTTCGGCCCCAAGAGGATTTCTGATCGAATCAGTGAGAGAAGGGGCAACGGAGGTTATGTAAGCCCCTCGCTGATATATGAAGAACTCAAGAGAATGAGGCTTAACACCTTTGAAAAGAGGCTGGAATACCTGAGAAGGAATAATATTATCTCCAAGACCGAATTCGAAGAACTCAGGAAGGGAATGGTATCCGGAGTCAAGTCTGATGAGACAGAACTTCAGGAGAAAGATCAGCGCCAGCCTGATGCGGTGCCGGAACAGACAGTTGACCGGGGGGAGGAGCCTGCCGTTGAAAGCCAGGCTGCCACCGAACTGGTTGAAGATGAGCAGTATCCGGAAGAATATTCCATTGTGACTATAGAGGAGAGTACTTACTCGGATGATATAGCTCTTCTGAAGGTATCGGGCCATCTGGATTCCTCATCTACAGGAAAGCTGGAGAAAGCCCTTGAGAAATTGCACGAAAGTGATGGGGCCAGAAACCTTATAGTTGATCTGGAAGATGTTTCATATATAAGCAGCGGAGGATGGGGATTATTCGTGGGAAGAGTAAAAAGCCTCAGAGAGAAGAAGGCAGATGTGGTCCTGGTCGGGATGAATCCTGAGGTATACGACGTATTCGAGCTTCTGGGATTCCAGGATATTCTGATGCAGTACCGCACCATCGAGGAAGCGGAAGAGTATCTGTCAACACCATTCGCAAAGAGAGAAAAGAAGTTTAAACGCGGAACCGGCGCTGAAGAGGTGCGGAAAAAGAAGATATCTGATAGGGAAAGAGAAGCTGCCGGCATAGAATCTCCCCTTAAAATAAGTGTTGGTTCGGTAGGCAAAGAGGGTGAGATAAGAATTCTGGAGCTGGAGGGTATAGTAGATACGGTGAGCTGCGCGGAAATGCGCGACATTCTGGAGAAAATAATAGAAAAGGGCATTATCAGGATAATCGTCGATATGTCCAGAGTTGAATATGTCAGCAGCGCGGGGTGGGGAGTGTTCGCGGGGGTAATCGAAGATCTTAGAGACAGAGGCGGAGATATCAAAATATTCGGCATGGATGTAGAGGTATACAGAATATTCAAACTTCTGGAATTCGATAAGGTTATCCGCTCATTCAATATCATGGCCGAGGCGCTGGAGGATTTCGACACCATAACGGGCCGTCCCTCTGTAGAGAGCGCCCAGCCGGAGACGGAACCGGAGCATGAGACTGAGGAACCGGAAGACATCAGTTTCATGCACCGGATTGAAGAAGTCGAAAGCGGAACCAGCAGGGGATCCGTGTTGAAGGTTGAAGGCGCTATCGATGCTTCAACCACAGACAGTTTCGATAATCTCATTACCCGCTCCGGACTGAATGGGAACGATTTTCTTATTATAGATCTTGCCGGCGTAGTCTATATCAGCAGCGGCGGTTGGGGGGTTATTGCAAAACATGCCCAGGAATTAGCCGGCAGAGACACCAGCCTGGTTCTCGCGGGTATGAGCCAGGCCCTGGTAAAGATATACAGGGACCTTGGATTCGAACCGCTCATAGATAATTTTGTCGACCTGGAAAAAGCGAGAGAATACTTTGAGATAGAAAACCGGAAAGCCCCCGGGGAACCAGCGAAGCAACAATCGCCTGCCGGCGGGGAATCTGTACGGGAAGCTGGAAGTTCGGATTCTGCCACGGAATCCATGACTCCGCCACAGGGTGAGCCGGAGGAATCAGAGGAGCGGATCAGCTATTCTTCGGCAATTCCAAGGGAAAAGAGATTAAATGATATATCCGCAAGGGGAGCGGTCAGTTCCGATCCTGAAGATCAGCTTCCCGGAATTGATCAGGATTCATCCCCGGAAGATCTGAATCCGGATCGGGACAAGGTTGAGACTGCTGAGGATAAGGACAGGAAGATCAGGGATCTGGGCTGGAAGGATTACGGCAGAAAACTGAAGCGGAAAAATGATAACGGCAGTAATAGAGGCGGAAAAGAATGAAGAAATACGCCGTAATGACAATGAAGGGCGGGACCGGGAAAACTACCACCGCGGTGAACCTGTCCCATGGTTTATCACTGAGCGGAAATAAGGTTCTTCTGATTGACTGTGATCCCCAGAGAAATGCCTCAATCACCTTCGGCAGGAAAAGCGCCAGGGGGCTCTCCAGTCTGTTGAGGGGGCGGGATGTAGATATACTTGAAGTAAGGCAAAACCTCTTTCTCATTGATTCCGGGGGGCGGGACCTGGTGGAAGTGGAGCTGCTGCTGGGAAGAAATAAATTCAGGGAAAGAAGAATGCTGAAAGCGCTTTCGCAACTGAAAGGCTGTGATTACGTGATATGCGATTGCCCTCCTTCCATGAGCCTTATAAACATCAATGTTCTTACTTTCTGTGATCAGGTTATATTGCCGGTATCTCTTGATCATCTCTCACGGGCAGGGGTTGAGCAGACCATAAAGATGATTGATGAAGTAAAATGGGTTTCTGACAGGAAAGAAATAGATTTTAGAATACTGGCCACTTTTTATGACCTCAGGACTAATATTTCAAAGGAGCTTCTGAAGAAGATCAGAGAGGATTTCGGCGATAAGGTATATCAAACAGTAATAAGAATCAATACCGCTCTCAGGGAAGCGCCCGGAGACGGGAAGACTATATATGAGCATTCACCGCTCTCAAGGGGAGCATTTGATTATTACAGGCTCACCGAAGAGATACTTAACGGGGGTTGAAAGTTAAGTATTTAATAGAACCGGGGATTGTATTATTATACTATAAGAAGGAATTTCATGCCGGGATTTCGCAAGCATAATCAGTTGCCTTTACTGACAGAGCAAATATTACCGGAGTGACGAAGAGATGGCTGTTGAGAATTTCGAATTGAGAGAAGAGGTAAAGCGGGGAAAGGAGAACTATTTTCTTCATACTACTTTTCAGCCTGATGATGAGTTAATAAGAACCCGGTTCTATAAACAGGGCCAGTGTTTTAACACGGAAATCAGGGCGCTTGACCCGGGGCTGGAAACAGGAGACGAGGCGGTAGGGGCCGCAAAATCATTTCATAATAAGAACAGGGACGATTTCATTCTGCTCCTTGATACCCGCGAAAAGATAAGAAGTTCCGAGAGAAGCAGTGAACATATCAAGATGGCAAGAGCCCTATACCTTAAGAATCTGTTTATGGAAGCTATCGAGGAGGCGGAGGCGGCTATAGAGAAGGGAGAACAGGGCGCAGAACCTTATAAGATTATAGCGGATGCGCGGTTCGGCCTTGATCAGCTGGATGACGCGATGAAAGCGGTTGACCGGGGCCTGAAATTGACTGACGGCTATCCCGATCTGTACAACCTGAAGGGAAAGATATACCTGCGCAGGGACCAGTGCAGACAGGCAATGAAATCTTTCAGCAGGGCTACGGAAATAAACTGTTATTACGGTGAGCCGTACCTGAATATTCTGCGCGCATACGCCCGGAATTCCCTGATAAAACAGGATTATGAACTTTCCCGCGACATGAAGAAGGATTTCGGCAAATACCTCGATAAGGCCGCTTCATTGAACCCCGGCCTGAATGCGAAAACGGTGAGGCGTATCAAGCAACTTGCGGGGGAGGATGATTTTGAGGGGGTCCTGGAACAGCTTCAGGCAGAAGGGCTCAAGAACGGGAGCAGGGATGTTGATAACGTAATTATTTCTCTGTACATAACTCTGCTCAGAAGCGGAACCGGAATAAATGAGGAGGAAATAGATCATTATCTGGGGAAAATTGAGAAATTAATAAACCAGAATCCCAATTATCCCGATCTTTTCAATTCTCTGGGAGTCCTGTATGTCGCCAAGAGCAAGGTAATAATGGATAAAGCCGGCCGGGCCTTCAATCAGGCGTTGGAAATAAACAGTGATTACGAAAAAGCAAAGAGAAATATACGGCTCAGCGACAACGAAAGACAGGGAATTTTTATACTGTTAAAGGCGTTATTGGACTGAACTTTGCAATAAAACTTATTGAGGTTTAATAAGGCAGTTTTCTTATGAATGAATTGCAAATTGAAGAAGAAATTATCAAGGGAGTGGTGGTTATAAAGCTTTCCGGGCTGGTTGATTCCGCCAATTCCCATTTGCTGGAGAAAAAATTGAGTGAACTGATTGATCAGGGCCACGTCAAGCTTGTATTCGACCTGAGTGATATAGATTACATCAGTTCGGCGGGTTGGGGTATATTCGTAAGCGAGATGAAGGGTATAAGAGAAAAAGATGGCGACCTTAAACTCTCAGGGATGGCTCCGGATGTGAGAGATGTTTTTGAGCTTCTGGAGTTTGATTCCCTGCTGACGCCATATGATGATGTCAGTGAGGCAATTATAGATTTTGACGTAGAAAAGAGCAACGATTACGTGGAATAAGGAAAGTTAAGAGGGTGGAACTACAATGAACGATATAAACATCACTTTATCGAAACCTAAGAGTAATCCTGCTGTTACTATCGTCTCGGTGGATGGATTTATCGATACCACTACTTCCGGAACCCTGGAGGATAGCATAAAGAAACTCTTGAAAAAGCAGAATTTCGATCTGGTTATTGATCTCGGCGGTGTGGATTATATAAGTTCGGCGGGCTGGGGTATATTTATAAGTGAAATAAGAAGAATAAGAGAGAACGGGGGAGACCTTAAACTTGCCGCTATGATGGGGGATGTTTATGAGGTTTTCGAACTTCTCGAATTTCAGACTATCCTCGAAAGTTATGATACAGTCGAAGAAGCGGTAGAAAGCTTCGGCAAGTATTCCAATCTGGTGAACAACAATTAGGCTCCGCTGCAAAGCCCCGCGGGTTCCGGGCCGGCGGCATAAATTCACAGTACATCGAAACTGAAAGCGAAGTGCATCTGCCTGACCGGCAGTTTCATGCTCAGCATTATCCCTGAACCGGGAAATCTGCGGCTCGCCTGACAGGGCAGGCCGATTCGGGGCGGTAATCCTGCGCACTTGAAGTGAAACTGATCATGAAGTAGAATGAGTCAGTCGGAAAGGCGAATGGAGAATAAAGGTGTTTGAAGCTTTCAGGAATATCGAAGCGGATAATCTATACTGGGGAGCGGCGCTGGCTGCTCTCTTAACCGTGCTGGCATTCACTGTTTACCGCAGAACCTATCCGGAAATTTCCAGAGCCAGAAGGTTGATTCTGAGCGGTGCGAGAACCTTTCTTTTTATTTGCCTTATAATATTCCTGATAAACCCGGTGATTAATTTCTCACGCAGAAAGGCATTGGAGCCGGTCATTCCGGTTCTGATTGATAAATCGGGGAGCATGGATATCGAGGGCGGTTCAGGAAGAAGCAGGAAAGCCATCGCTGACTCTATTCTGGTATTGATCAGAGAAACTGTGCCCGGAAGGTTTCAAGGCAGGGTGGAAACAATACCATTTGCCGGCGCTCTTATAACTGATGATATGGCAGATACAGATATGTCAGGGACAGACATAGAGGGAGCGGTCGGGGAAGTTATCAGCCGCTACAGATTTGAGAATCTTCCCTGTATCTTTCTGATATCAGACGGGGCAGATACCGGAGCGAACGAGTCCGCTGCGAAGCTGGATATTCCCGTTTACAGCGTATGTGTGGGGGAGACACTTCGTGGAGGGGATATTACGATTGAGGATATAATTCACAGCGAAAGGGTTTTCTCGGGGATGGACTCGAGGATTGATGTAATAGCGACCTCTTCCGGACTGGAAGGAGGTTGGTTAGAGGCAGGGCTCTATGAAGAAGGCAAAGGCATAGACAGCGCGAGAACAGAGGCGTATTCGGGCAGCAGGGAGTACCGGTTTTCCCTGAACTATAATTCAGAGGAACCGGGCGAGCATATACTCGAGGTGAGGCTGAGATACGGCGGAAATGAGGTATCCGGAACAGGCAGGGAGAAATTCAGCCTGAAGGTAATGGAAGAAACCAGCAGGATTCTTTATATCGATGAGTTTCCGGATTGGAATACAACTTTCCTGAGGGACCTGGCCGTAAGTATGGAAAGATACAGCTTCGATTTCATAACCAGAAACCCGTCCCGCGGCTATCTGAAGCTCAATGACTATTCAGGGTGGCGATTCCCGGATAGCACCGGGAGACTGGATCGATACAGGCTGGTAATGATATCAGATGCGCCGGTTATTTTCTCAGATCCCTCCAGGGTGCGGATTCTGAAGGAATATGTGAAAGGGGGAGGTTCCGTTCTGTTGATGGCGGACCTGAATTCTCCTCTGATTTCGATGAGTTCATACCGGCCATTGAGTGATTTTCTGCCTGTAAGGACGGTTTCTGAACCGGAATTATTATCGGGAAATTTCTTTTTTGGTATTTCCAGAGAAGCAGGCAATCCGGTGGCGGTTGCAATGGCTGAGACCGGAACTGCCGGCAGAATTCCTCCTCTGCCATCAGTTATATCAGGTTATAAGGAAACCATGAGCGCGGAGGTTCCGCTGTATATTACCGGACGGAAGAATGAGCGTATTACCCCCATGTTCGCAATATCGGAGTATGGCGAGGGTTCCGCCGGTGTCCTTAACGGCATCGGTTTGTGGAGGTGGAGGCTCTCCGGCGAAGACGGCAGGACCGCTTATAACACACTTTTCTCTTCCCTGATACAGCACATGGCGGGAGGGAAAGAGAGTGGTAAACTCAGGATAGAAAGCTCCAGGAAAAGCTACAGTTTCGGGGAGACTCCCAGAATAAATGTAAGAAGCAGCAGGGGAGCGCTTATGGATGGAATCAAGGGCAGATTGTACGACCGGGATGGGAAGCTTATAAGAACTTTTCTTTTCAATCCCCGTTTCGATGAGGAGGGTATTTATTCAGCCGAGATACCATCGCTGCAGCCGGGCTATTACAGAGTTACCGGAAGAGAAATACTGGAATCAGGGGGGGGGATGGCCGGTGAGACATGGTTTTCCGTCGACTCGCTTTCAGTTGAATTTGTAAGAAAGTCCGCTGACCCGGGTTTTCTCAGAGAACTTTCCGAAAGATCGGGGGGGAAACTGACAACAGCTGACAAAATAGATGAGGTTATAGCTGAAAATATAAGTAAAGACAAGGTATACAGAGAAGATGCCAGAACTGTTTCAATCAGGACCTCCACTCTGCTGCTTATGCTTATACTTGCTTCCGCGGTACTGGAATGGGTATTGAGAAAAGCCTGGGGGCTGGTATAGAAAGATTTTAAACTCCGGTCTATATGATAGGCGGATAATTATTCCGCACGTTAACGGAAGAACGGGAATTCCGCTTCATTCACTATCGGTAATTTTTTTTGAAAAAAAGTTTGAACTTAATTTAAATAACGGTTAATCTGGAATATCGCCGTTGTGAGGAGGAGAAGGTGATGAGGTGTAAAGCCGGCGTTTTTTCTTATATTTCGATCCCCGGGAAAGACCGGAACCCCCTTTCCGGGGTCAGTGCGTCAATTAATAATAATATAATTTCTTATTTCAACTGTTCCATTCTGCTGTTCTGCCTGCTGCCCGTTTCAGCCATTTCAGCAGGGGCTGAAATAGTTTTAAACGAGATATATTACGATCATCCGGGGCCGGATTCAGGAAGAGAGTATGTGGAAATTTATAACAGGGCCGACCGGAGAATAAACCTATGCGGGATAAGGATTGAATTTGCGGACGGAAGAACAGGTAACTGCAGGCTGTTCTTTGAATTTGGCCCCAATCATTATATTGACCCTCGTGGATGGGTATTGGCCGGCGGTGACAGTTCAAATACTTTCTCACCCCGGTGTGTTCTCGAGAACGGGCCGGATGCCGTTATCCTGAAGGACCGGGATTTGGTAATGGACCTGGTCGGCTACGGCGATCTTCAGTTATCCGGCCTGTTCGAGTCTGTTCCAGCTCCGGATGTCGAAGCTGGCCTCTCCCTGTCTCGAAAGCCAGACGGCGAAGATACTGATAACAACATGATGGATTTTGTTCCAGCAATACCTTCGCCCGGCTCGAAGAACTTCTACCTGAGGGATATAGGTATTTCGGTTTCCTCTCAACGGCTTCTGCCGTGCAGGGGCGGGTTGCTGGATCCCTGTTTGACAGTTATTAATAACGGTTTAGAGCCGTTCACGGGGTCTTTTGAGTTAATCATGGAAGGAGAGGATTATTGCAAGGGTATCCGCCTTGAATCACTGGAACCGGGAGGCGTTTTCCCGGTTGAGGCGGATGTAGCGGTGGCATCCTCGATGGATAGCCTTGAATTCACAGCATTCATAAGCGGGGATACCGGAGAGAACACAGGCAATGATACTGTCAGGCTATCGATTCTTACCTCTCCCGGAAGTATCCTGATAAACGAGATAATGTACCGGCCCCGGCTTGACAGCTGCGAATGGATAGAGCTCTTTAACAACAGCAGCCGGAAAGTCAATATAAGGGACTGGCGGATAAGTGACGCCAGAGAAAGGGACGTGTCGATTACTGAACAGGATACCTGGATCAGTGCCGGTTCTTACCTGATACTGGCCCAGGATCCGGAGAAGTTCGCGGAAGGGATGGAATCAGGAATATGCTCCGCGGAATTGAATGCTTCGTCAGAAAATAAATATAAGAACGGTTTATCCAATGGGTCAGGCCTTAACGTTATGGGAGTGGACGGCGGATGGCCGGTACTCAATGATTACCCCGGTTATTCCAGAAGGGAAGCAGTAACCCTTCTGGACAGCTCCGGAAGGGTGGCCGAGCAGGTAGAGTATATTGACCTGCTGGAAGGTGAAAGGGGAAGGTCCATCGAGCGATATTCCCCTATGGTATGCAGTTCGGCGCCGGGAGGGCTCTGGCACAGGTCGGCATCTCCCGACGGGTCCACCCCCGGGGCCGTCAACTCCGTATCCGGCGGCATAACCGGTTCTCTTTCCATAACCCCTAATCCCTTTTTTATTAACAGAGACCGCGCGGTGGAGATATCCGGGAAAATATGCTCAGGGGCAGAAGGATTTCTGGTACGGATATTCAGCCTTTCCGGGATGGAAGTGGCCAGGGTTTACGGCGAAAAACGGGGCGCGGAACATTTTTCGTCTCTCTGGAATGGTTATGACAGCGGCGGTAATCGGGTCGGTACGGGCCTGTATATATGCGTTGCCGAATATTTGTCGATGGGCGGCAGTGTGGTAAGGAGGGAAAAGGAATGCATCGCGGTTTCGTCCGGACCATTTTAGCTTTTTATACGATTATGTTACTGCCTTCGGTTATCAGCGCAGGGGGGAGTGTGTGGGAGATGGGGAGGGCCGGAACGGTTCACCCTGTTCTATATTCACCCGATATCAGGTGCGGCTTTGAGTTCAAGAAATATTCGGGGCTGGTATCATCGATATCCAACCCTTATTCGATACCCGGCCTTTACCGGATGTACATTGCCGGATTCTCCGGCTGGGAATACCTTGATATCCGGGTTTCCTGGTCTCATACCGCACACCGTCTATATCATAATGATATTTTCAGGATACGGTTGACTGCCACCCGGGCCGGCAGATTGAGCTCGGGAATAGTACTCAGAGCTGACTCCAGAGGCGTGCAGGGAACCGGCAGGGAGAACCTTTTATTCGTAGAGGGGGTTGCCGCTTTCAGGGCTGGAGAGTTATTTTCCGCCGGCTGGGAGATGATATTGCATCATTCCGGGGGGTATCGCTTCCTCAGAAACAGGCTGATAATTTCATTTAAGATAGAGAGGCTGTCGATACTGGTCAACCGGGATGTATACGGCCAACGGGTTTCTGAAACAGCGGCCGGTTTAGAGTTAGCCCTCTCCGATCGATTATCCCTTCTCTCGGGATACCGTTTCAGAACCGGGGAGATATCTTTCGGCATCTTTTGCTGGTTTAGCGGAAGCTGTTTTGGGATATCATGGAGTGACCATCCTGTCCTGGGAACCACGGCGGGATGCGGGCTGGGAGGATTCAGGACCAGATGATTCGGATTGCGCTGTCCATTGCATATCTGACCGCACTGATGGCGATACCTTCCGGTGGAAGGGCGGAAAGGATAACCGAAGACAAGGAACTGTTCGGGGAGCTCTCTCCGGAGCAGTACAGGATATTGAGGGAGTATGAGCGTCACCGGATAGACCTGGCTGACGGCGGGATTGAAGAGTTGCTCGATATTCCCGGATTTCCGCCAGGCCTGGCAGCCAGGATTTCGCAGCTGGAAAGAAAATACGGGAATAGATGGTTTGAGCATCTTAAGCCCCCGGAGAAAAAGCTTTTATACAGATACCGCAGATGGATAAAGCTGCCCGCTTCCGGTGACAGGTTCGATCTCGATGCCAGATTCAGCGCCAGGTCTTGCGGAAATGCCGGCAGGGAACGGTTCTTCGTCTCCGCCCGGGCCGGGGATTGGAAGGGTGTTTACAGATCTGAAATTTCAGACAACAGAAGAATAGCGACCGCAATGGTAAAAGCTGCTTTTGCGGGGGATGCATTTAGATTGTACGGCGGTGATTTCTGCCCGGATATACCACTGGGGCTTTTATCCTCTTCTTCTTTCTTCAGTTACCAGCATTCGAGCGGTTATCCCATCAGGAATTACAGGTGGGTCGGGACGGGAACCGGTTTCTACGGTAACTCTATGCGTGGCACCGCGCTCCAGCTGAAGGGAAGTTTCTTCAGGGTTGCCTGCTTCACCGGGAATCGGAGAAAATACGATTTTACCTACGAAAGAGAGAAAACCGCAGGCGCGGCTATGGAGTTTAATTGCAGAGCATACAGATACGGAGCAGCTGTCCTGAAAGGCGATGGAATCACCCTGAAAGGCTTTCATTTCAGGTATATACCTGATGAAGGCCTGGACTTCGGTATTGAGGCGGCATTATCCCCTGGAGGGGAAACGGCCTGGTCGGCCGGCTTGAAATGCCGATTGAAAGGTTTCAGGGCCGGATTTCTGCTTTACAGCGTGGGAAGCGGTTTCAGGAGCGGGATGGGTAAGATTCCGGGGGCCGGTACCTCGGTAGCCGGCGAAAAAAGAGGTATGGGAGCGTCCGCAAGGAAGAGATTGTATAGGGGGTTGTATGCGGCATTCTGCGCTGAGGGTATTGTGAAACGAACGTTTTATTCCAGGGAAAGGAAGGTTTCGGCCAGCGCGAGACTGGATGCCCGGAAGAAAGGCAGCAGTCTGATACTGGAATGGAAATTTGATTCCCTGGAAAAAGGAAGACTTGTTCCCTTCCCGCCCGTTCAGTCAGAAATAACGGACGGAAAAGGAAAAATCAAGTCAATCATAAACCTGCGGTTATCGAACCAGCTGCGCCTCAGGACATCCTGCAGGTACATTTACGGCAGTGATTGCGGAGTGATGATATATCCCTCAGCGCGGCTGAGCGCCTTTAATGGTTCTCTTCAGACTGATCTGGGGGTTGCACTATACAGCTCCGTTAAGGGTAATCCATTGTTCTACGCCTATGTCCCTTCCGCCAGAGGCGGTTATCCGTGGAAACGCCTCAGCGGAGAAGGAAGGTTTATGGCCGCCAGGATAAAATTCAAACTAAAGAACTTATCACTTTGTATTTCAATTAACGGGGAGAGCGGAGACGAACTTGAATCGGGTATACAGATATCCGCATTATTTTGATTATCGGCTGCAATCTGGAATCAATTCTGCACTATATAAGAATTCATGGAAACAAGATTCAGAATACTGTACGAAGCTGCCGGAATTGAAAGCAGGGCTATTCCCGTCAAAACTGATTTCCCTTTCTCCGACTACCTTGAGGAAATAGCGGGAATTGATATCGACCGGAACGACAGTGAACGGATCGCTGATATCGCGGGGGAGGAAACGGTACGCCGGAGAGCAGGCAGGCTGGCGGAATTTCTTTCCATATCCGCCGATCCTGGCAGAGATATTCTCTATATATTATCCCGGGCTGTCTCGGGAGATAAATGGGGCATGAAACTGCTTTTCACTATCTTCCTGGCTGAGCCTTCCCCGGCAAGAGTAATCTCCGAATACTCTGGTTTTGAAAATCTCAGGCGCCTGATGAAATATATCGGCGAGAAGGTAGATGCGGGGCGGCAGCTCTCCGAGAGAGAACAGCTCTTAAGCAGGAAAGTTGAACTGCTTCCGATATCCCATCCCCTTCCGGGATCCGGCTCGGATGAAAATTCCTGGGAAGGCTGGAAGAAGGGTGTAAGCAGGGCAATGTCGGACCCGGATAATAATTGGGAAGATCAGTTGAGGGAAAGAATATATGCTGAACTTGAGGCCAGACTGATAAGGGTAAACAGAATTTTTTCGGAGATTGATTCTTCAGCTCACCGGAATCTGGCTGCCGCGCTGGTTAACATGAGGGAAAAGGCGAGCTGGACCCTGGAATCAATGAGGGACGCTCCGCATATATCGGCAGATTCGACTTTATACATTAAAAGCGGGCTTTCCGGCCACTGGAAGAATACTTTGAAAAGCCTGGAGAAAAGAGCGGCAGGCAGGATTGTGAAAAGTATGTTCGAGGCGCAGGAGAAAAAAGTTCATTCCTACCCTGGCCTTCAGGCCGGAACGGCGGTGGTAAGGGCAGTTCTGAATCATCCCCAGGTATCATCATACTGGAAGCCGGATATATTAAGTTCTCTGCAAATCTTTCTTGAATCGTCGGGAAGAGACAGGCTGGAGTTCGTCTTTCCCTCATCGAGAGTAGATGCCGCTCTCTTCAGGCTTCAGGGGTTCAGACTGGAGGGAAATATACTTACCGTTGAATTCAACAGGATCTCCAGAACTCAGTTTCTGGACACAGAGGGTATCCCTCTGGAATTCGACTGGGGAGTTACCATAGAAAAAGGTTCAGGAGATGATTATAAGTTTATGATATTATCAAACCTGGATAATGCTTCATTGCTGAAACATATACTGGAAAACCCCAAACTTGCTTCCAAACCGGGAGTAGTGTCCCTGATTTCACTGAGTTGCAAATCAGCTGACGTCCTGACCAGGATAGCCACCCGGAGGGATCTGTATACCGGTTTTGCCAATAAGGATGTTCCGCGCAATCTGCTTATGAACCCGGCGAGGATTCCTCTGACCGCTCTCAGGAAGTTCATCCATGTCAGGTATATAGATAAAATGACCCTGCGCCATATGGCTAACAAGGGAGGCCAGGTAAGAGAAGAGATCCGCAGGGAAATAGAAAAGTATCTTAATTCTCAGTAAAAACAGAATATCCCGCCGCAAAAATCACTTTGAATATACCGGCCCGGATGCTACATTATTACTGAAGTTGACAATTTTATTTCAGTTAGTTAGTATAGTCCGGCAATTTAATATGTTTTAATGACCTTTGAGATTGGAGGGAGTATGCTGGCAGAGAGAATGAGCCGTCTCGGTACAGAGACAGCATTTGAAGTGCTCCAGAAGGCTAACCAGATGGAAGCGGAAGGACGGGAAGTCATTCACCTGGAGATAGGGGAACCTGATTTCGATACCCCCGGGAATATTATTGACGCCGCTATTAAAGCTCTGAAAGAAGGCTATACTCATTACGGCCCTTCCGCCGGGATGCTGAAGACCAGGGAGGTCTTTGCTGAGTTTATAAGTTCCGACCGCGGAGTTGAAGTGGGTCCTGATAATATCGTAGTTACCCCCGGCGCCAAGCCGATTCTTTTCTTTTCCATTCTTGCCCTGGTCGATAAGGGCGACGAAGTTATATATCCCAATCCCGGATTCCCCATCTATGAATCGGTGATAAATTTCATGGGAGGCAAACCTGTCCCTATCCAGCTCAGGGAGGAAAAGGAGTTTTCCTTTGACCTGGAAGATATGAAAAAGCTGGTCAATGACAAGACCAAGCTGATTATAATAAACTCGCCCCACAATCCTACCGGGGGATCGCTGAGGCCCGAGGATATGAAGGGTATTGCTGAACTGGCCAACAAATACGATGCCTGGATCCTCAGTGATGAGGTTTACAGCAAGATGGTATACGATGGCGAGCATGTGAGTATTTATGATTATCCCGAAGCTATGGACCGTACAATTCTCCTGGAGGGCCACTCCAAGACTTACGCAATGACGGGATGGAGGCTCGGTTACGGGGTAATGCCTGAAAAGCTGGCTTCACAGATCGCCAAGATTCAGACCAACAGCAATTCCTGCACGAACAGTTTCGTGCAGATGGCGGGTATCGAGGCCATAACCGGGCCTCAGGATGAGTCCAGGAAGATGATGGCTGAGTTCAAGGCCAGGCGGGATATGTTCGTGGATGGATTGAATAAGCTTCCCGGATTTTCATGCCTGAAACCAAAGGGAGCATTTTATGTGTTTCCAAATATAACGGGGACAGGCAAGAAATCGAAGGAGCTGGAAGAATACCTGCTTAATGAGGCGGGTGTGGCTGGCCTGAGTGGAACCAGCTTCGGGAAATATGGCGAGGGGTACCTGAGATTTTCCTACGCCAACTCACAGAAGAACCTGAAAAGGGCTCTGGAACTGATACAGGAAGTACTTTAAGCCGCCTCTTTCCGCGGCCGCTCAGGTAGTAACAGATTATTTCGGAGGTTTCCTTGAATCGTAAAATAGATGTTATTGCTCTCGGCGGGAATGCGATCATTCCCGCCGGGGGGGATGGCACAATCGAAGAGCAACGTGAAGTTACCCGGGAAACCATGAGACAGGTAGCCGCTTTGATTAAGGAAGGCAGAAAGGTTATTCTGACCCATGGGAATGGTCCTATCGTGGGTAATATCATTGAGCGAAACGATGCTGTCAGCGATCGTATCCCCCCGATGCCGATAGATGTCTGCGGAGCGGATTCCCAGGGCGGCATAGGCTACATGATACAGCAGATTCTGGGCAATCAGCTCAGAAGCCTGGGGATTGACAGGGAGATAGTTTCCCTGGTATCGCAGGTCAGGGTGGACGGAAATGACGATGCTTTTCAGAATCCCACCAAACCGATCGGGCCTTTCTACTCGGGAGAAGAAAAAGACAGGATAGTGAAAAAAAAGAACTGGATGATGAGGGAAGATGTGGATGGACGTGGATTCAGAAGAGTGGTTCCCAGCCCTACCCCGCTGGAGATAATAGAAGCCGGAGTTATTTCGAAACTCCTGGAAATGGATGTGATAGTGATCGCGGTGGGCGGAGGGGGCATTCCGGTGATAAGGGATAATGGTGTTTTGAGAGGTGTGGAGGCGGTTATTGACAAGGATAGGGCAGCATCCGTACTGGCTGAAGAGATTGGAGCGGACCGGCTTATAATACTTACCAACGTGGATTTTGTCTATGCCGATTACGGTAAGGACAGCCAGAAAGCTCTGAGGAGTATCTCCGCCGGGGAGCTGAGGAAACGTTACCGTAATTATGAGTTCCCGGCCGGAAGTATGGGCCCTAAGGTAAGGGCAGCCCTCGATTTCATTGAGAGCGGCGGCGGGAATGCGGTGATTGCGAATGTTACCGACCTGCTGGAAGCCTGCCGTTCTGAGAAGGGGACCAGTATCTACCCCGGATGAGAGGCCGGCGGTAACTGTCTTCAATACGATTTTTGTTGAGCAGGGCCCTGGAGCAGACGTGCCGAAAATCGATCTTCCCTATAAATCCGGCCACCTTGGAATAAATATAGATGGAAGCTTTTATGAGCCCTCCTGTAAACTTCCTTCGCCGCTGTCAGATATCGCCGGGGCGCTCGAGGTTTCAGTGAATTCACCGGTCTCCTCTCCTCCTCTGAAGGATGTTATTCCCGGCCGCGGCAGGATATCCATACTGGTTCCGGACATGACCAGGGGAAGTTCCGTGAAAAAGATCCTTCCCCACATTATGGATCTCCTCGCAAGCTCCGGGGTAAGGCCGGAAAGGATAGAGATCCTGGTGGCTAACGGGACCCACCGGATAGAAACAGAGCGGGAATTAACCGAACATCTGGGAGGAGAGATAACAGAAAAGTTCAGGATATATCAGCACCGGCCGGATGACCCGGAAAGCCATATCCGGGTGGGAGCCACCCCCGCGAACAGCGACCTTTACCTTGACAGGCGGATGGCCGGATCGAGCCTGATATTGCCCGTAAGCTCCGTCTCATTCCATTATTTCGCGGGTTTCGGAGGGGGAAGAAAGATGATTATGCCCGGTATGGCCGACCGGGTTTCGATCCTGCGTAATCACAGGCTCTCCCTGAAGAAAAATCCTGACGAAGGGTTGTCGGAAGGATGCCGGGCCGGAAATCTGGGGGGAAATCCGGTTCATCGGGATATGGTATCCGCAGTCAAACTGCTTAAAACGAGAATATTCATGATAAACCTGGTTGCCGATCCCGCCGGAAATATATTATTCATCAATTCGGGTGACATCTTCGAATCACACCGCAGGGCCTGTGAATATCTGACCGGCAGATTTACCATCAGACTGGACAGGAGATTCTCTGTGGTGGCGGTATCATGCGGAGGGTCTCCGAAAGACATTAATCTGCTTCAGGTGCATAAAACGCTGCGTTACGCTTCGGCAGCCGCTGAAAAGGGGGCGGATATATACTGCATTGCCGCCTGCTATGAAGGGATAGGATCGTCCACTTACCGGGAGGCGGCGGCGCTGGTCAGCTTCCGTGAAGAGGATTATACCCTGAATACCCAGACCGCCGTTTCCACTCGCCAGCTCACTTCTCAATACAATATTTTCCTTCAATCGGAGCTGGATGAACGCACGGTGAGAAGATTCGGCTTTCAGCCATGGAAAAGCGGGAAGATAATTTCAGGGGGAGGCAATTTGCTGGTATTAAGAGACGGTTCATACTTTCTGCCAGAGCCGGGGTCCTGAATCCGGAAAGATACGAATTCGAAAACAGCAGGTAAATACACCCGAAGTTTACATATTCCGTTGACAGGCTTTGCCGAAAATGCGCCGGAACAGAAATATCTTAAAACAGAAATATATTTATGTTAATTTCGAATAGTCGAATGGAAAGTCAAAAAAACAGGAAGGAAAAAATATGAAGGTTCTGGTGATCGGTTCCGGCGGGCGGGAACACGCCCTGGCCTGGAAATTGAATCAGTCTGAAGATGTAGACAGGATATTCGCCGCACCGGGCAACGCCGGCATGGATGATCTGGCTGAGAGGATAGAAATTAATGCCGGGGATATAGATCGGCTGAAGGAATTCGCGCTGGAGAAGGAGATAGACCTTACCGTGGTTGGTCCTGAAGCGCCCCTGGTGACGGGGATAGCGGACCGGTTTTCCGAAGCGGGAATAAGAATATTCGGATTCGGAGCGTCCGGTTCAAGGCTGGAGGGTAGTAAGGTATGGGCGAAGAATTTCATGAAGAGAAACCGTATACCGACCGGAGATTACCATGTGTTCGACAGTTACGCGGAAGCGGAAGAATATATTGAAGCGGGCCGGCCTCCATTTGTATTAAAGGCGGACGGGCTTGCCGCCGGAAAAGGTGTGATAATCTCCCATCGGAAGGAAGATGCGAAAGAGGCGGCGGAGCGGATGATGAAAAGAAAGGTTTTTGGAGAGGCGGGGGCGAATATCGTTATCGAGGAATTTCTGGCCGGTCAGGAGATATCGATACTGGCTGTGTTTGACGGCAGGGACTACCGGCTTTTCAGCCCCTCTCAGGACCATAAGAGAGCGTACGACGGAGACCGGGGACCCAACACCGGAGGGATGGGAGCTTATGCTCCAGTGCCTTTTTTCGGACCGGAAATCAGAGAAAAAGTGATAAGTAAGATAATTGAGCCCACCTTCGGGGGGATAACATCGGAGAAGCTGGTCAAGGGAGCGGGAGTGCTCTATTTCGGCCTGATAATAGACGAAGGGGAGCCCAGAGTTCTCGAGTATAACTGCAGATTCGGCGACCCCGAGACCCAGGTTGTACTCCCTCTCTTCGAGGGGGATCTTTTCCAGGTGATGTTTCAGGCCGCGGAGGGAAATCTAAGCTCGGCGGATTTCTCTAACAGCGATGAGGCTGCCTCCTGCGTAGTCCTCGCCTCAGGAGGGTATCCGGTATCGTACGAAAAAGGGTTCCCGATCAGCGGGATTGAAGATGCCGGGAAGTCAGGCTGTGTTGTATTTCATGCCGGAACGGCCAGAAAAAACGGCGATCTGGTGACCGCGGGGGGACGGGTTCTGGGAGTAACCGGTGTGGCCGGGAACCTGGAGAATTCACTGAAGAAAGCCTATCGGGGTATTGATAAAATCAGTTTCAAGGATTCTTTTTTCAGGAGCGATATAGGGAAAAAGGCTATATAACAGAACAGAGAAACGTCCCCCAACGTAAAGTAGAAGGAGAAAATATGAAAGAGGAGATTCAGGTAGCGGTATTAATCGGAAGCAACTCCGACCGGGAGGTAATCGAACCATGTATGAGCAAGCTTGAGGAACTGGGACTGAAAGGCGAGCTGGTGGTGAGATCGGCGCACCGGATGCCGGAGAAAACCAGAAAGTACGTTGAGGATGCTGCTGCCAGAGGAGCCAGTGTATTTATCGCGGGAGCTGGTATGGCTGCCGCTCTGCCCGGCTATGTTGCATCCATAACCGAAAAGCCCGTAATAGGGGTTCCGGTGCCTACCGGTATGCCTGACGGGATGGACGCGCTTCTGGCCATGGTCCAGATGCCTCCGGGAATTCCGGTAGCCACAGTCGCAGTGGGAAGGGCTGGCGCGAAGAATGCGGCGGTACTGGCCGCCGAAATTATAGCTCTCCATGATGAAAAGGTCAGAGAAAAACTCAAGTCGATGAGGGAAGAATGGAGAAAGTAATAGAGGGAAGGGCCGGTACAATAGATATCTCGGAGGCCGCTGCTGTTGTAAGGTCGGGGGGAGTGGCGGTATTACCCACCGATACGATTTACGGCCTTCATGCCGACGCAGGAAATAAAAGAGCCATAGAGAGAGTTATAAAGATAAAAGGCAAAGGAGATGCCCCGGTTTTCGTGCTTCTTGCTTCCGGGATGGATATGGCCGGGCTGGTGGTATCTTCATGGAAGCACAATTCCAGAGGGTTACTCAGCTCGGTATGGCCCGCGCCACTGACAGCCTTACTGCCGGCAGCCGATGATTTGAACAGATATGCCCGTCAACAGGGAAAAGTCGCGTTACGCGTACCTGATTATCCCTGGTTGAGAAATTTGATTCAAATGATCGGATACCCGATAATTTCCACTAGCGTCAATAGAAGCGGAGAGCGGCCGCTGAGCGGTTTCCGGGAGATAAGGCAGAGTTTCGATTTCCTGGACCTGTATGTCAGGGGAAATGAAGAGAGCCGCGGGGAGCCGTCCACAATTATCGATTTTACGTCCAAGCCGCCGCTGCTGATCAGAAGGGGGGCGTTCGACCCTCCATTCGAAACCATTAAAGAAAAAGATAATCCCTGAATGAGATGTCAGATTACATCAGTTCGGGCGGCTGATCGGAAAAGGTGTAAACGTCAGAAATATCCCTGCTGTATATCAGGGATGAGCCGGACATATCTCACTGCCGGCTGCAGGGTCCTCCGCCGGGAGGCGATACTATCATCAGAATTCTGATAATTCCCGAAACCGGGGAGATCAATATCCCCGGTGAGCCTGGAGAATGATCCTGATATCAGGCAACGCAGTTTCAGCATCAGGCGGTTCATTTCTTCTCCGGGCTTTTTCCTTCCAGGGAAAGCCCTGGCGGTCGTAAGATCCGATTTAATAATAAAATATACACCCCGAATATGTTATAATATATAAAGATAATTGATGTCCGACCTCTAATGATCCCGGGTAAGGGTAAAATCGGATGAGGGCTTTCCATAGTGGAGAAGGTTATCATTAATATCAGCATGGAGAAATAAAATGTCATTCAGGTACCGGAGCTTTCTTTCAGTAGTAATCCTGTCATTTCTGGTTCTCAACTTTACGGCAGTTCCCTCAGCTGCGGGCGGCGACCCCGAAATAGAAGCGCTGCAGAGGGAGATAGACAGAAAAGGTTATCATTGGACGGCTAAGAGGACTCCTCTGACCGGCCTGACAGAAGAAGAGTTCCGGGCGATGCTGGGAGCCAGAATACCTGAAGAACTCAAAAAGCGCCTGGAGAGTAATGATAATTCTGAATATAAGACAGCCAGCTCAATGACGCTCCCTTCGAGCTGGGACTGGCGCGATTACGGGGTGGCCACTGAGATCAGGGACCAGGATGGATGCGGAAGCTGCTGGGACTTTGCCGGGATAGCGGCTCTGGAAGCGGTGATAGATATAAACGAGGGAGTTGAATACGACCTCTCCGAGCAGCAGATTCTGTCCTGTGCCACTCCCGGTTACGGTTGCAGCGGGGGGTGGTATTCCTGGGCATGGGATTATATAACCGGAAACGGGGCGGTACTGGAAAGCTGCATGCCATACCAGGCTTCGGACACCGTTGCCTGCGCGGACGGCTCCTGCGGGAAGGTCGCCACCACCGGTGGATGGATAGATATACCGAACAATGTGGATGCCATAAAGGAAGCGGTGATGGAATCTCCCGTTGCCACCACCTTCACCGTATATAACGACTTCAGCAGTTACGGAGGGGGCTGTTATGAGCATGATGGGGATGATCCCATAAATCATGCAGTTCTGATTATCGGGTGGCAGGATACGCTTTGCAACGGAGAGGGGGCGTGGCTTATAAAGAACAGCTGGGGAACCGGCTGGGGCTTGTCCGGATACGGATACATCAAGTACGGTTCCTGTAATATAGGAACTGCCACCCAGCAGGTCTTCTACAATCCGGGCGATAACCTGGTGTATCATTCAAACAGCCTGGACGACACCGCCGGCGACGGAGACGGAAGAATAGACCCGGCCGAGACCGTGGATCTTACCGTAACGCTGTTCAATGATATTCTTTCTCCTGCCCGTACCGGAGTTCAGGCAGCCATTGCTTCCCTGAACCCGTTAGCTAAAATCACCGGCGCTGTTTCGGGTTACGGTTCCATGAACGCCGGTGATTACGCTGACGGAAACCCGCCCTATTCGCTGTCACTCAATGAGTTCACGGCCCCCGGAGAAATAATTTATCTGGCTTTGGATATCAGCGCTGACGGCGGATACGCGGGCAGTGATACTTTCAGCATCAGGGCGGGGGACTGCCCCATACTTCTGGTGGACGACGATGCGGGAAGCTCGTTTGAGAGCTACTTTGAGCAGGCTCTGGAAAATAACGGATATATTTTCGAAGTCTGGGAAGAAGATAAAAAAGGGTACATCACAGCGGCTGAAATGATGAGATACACGGTGGTTGTATGGATGACCGGAACAGGCGGGGATATCCAGCAGGATAACAGGAACGCCATATCTACCTTCCTGGACTCGGGCGGAAGGCTCCTGATCTCGGGGCAGGATGTGGGGTGGCAGCTTAATCATGAAGGCTACGCTGCCGAGATAGCATTCTATAACGATTACCTTCACGCGGACTATATTCAGGATGATTCCGGGTTCCGGTCCCTGAACGGAATATCCGGCGACCCCATAGGGGACGGCCTGAATATCGAGATCGGAGGAGGCGACGGGAGCGGTGATCAGGACTGGCCCAGCGAAATAGAGCCCCTTGGCCCGGCTGTTCCTGTTTTTGAATACAATCCGGGAGTGGAGGGAGCCATAAGGATAGAGGATGCTCACAAACTCGTATATTTCGCTTTTGGAATAGAAGCTGTAGGCAGCGAGGCCATGAGAGATTCGATTATGGCGAGGTCTCTGGAGTGGCTGGCCGACGGAAACTGGCCCGATCTGGAGCAACCGGCAGTTACTCTGATGAGCCCGAACGGAACGGAAGAATTATATTATACACAGGAGGAGGAGATTACCTGGGCCGCCTCCGATAATGATACTGTTTCCGAAGTTGATATACTTCTGTCATGTGACGGCGGGGCCGCCTTCGCGGATACCATAGCCTGCGGGGAAGTCAATGATGGATCGTTCGCCTGGACTGTTCCGGACAGCAGCAGCGCCGAATGCGTTATCAGAATAGTAGCCAGAGATCCTTCAGGGCTTGCGCAGTATGATGATTCCGATCAATTCTTTTCCATTCATTCGGTAACTGATTCTGAAAACCGGGATGCAATAAGAAGATTCGCTCTATCCAGCAATATCCCCAACCCGTTCAATCCGTTAACCAGGATAGATTTCAACGTTCCCCGTCAGGCCAGAGTCCGCATATCCGTATATGACATAAGAGGAAGGCTGGTTGCCACACTGGTTGACAGAGAATTCAGTCCTGGTTCCTACCACACTGTATGGAACGGGAAGAACAGGCAGGGGACGAAGGTGGCTTCGGGAATATACTTCTGCAGGATGAAGGGGGGAGAAAAATTCCTGGAAACCAGGAAGATGGTGCTTCTCCGCTGAGCGCCCGGAATTATTGTTGTATCCCCCGGCCCCGGGTCGATTCCGCTGTTTAAACCTGGAGTGTGTAACGCAGGAATATGTATCCCGCAATTAATATCAGGGGCCCCGGTTCAATAAAGTTCTTGAACCTGTTTCTGTAATCGCGTAATGTAATAACAGGTACAGCTGGATATGAAAGGCCTGCTGGTTTAATAGGAAAGGCCCATGTACTGATCAGCGCTCGAAAATCTCAGTTAATATTCAAGGGAAGGGATCTAATGGATAATTCTACGGGTGAAAAAGCAAATGATGAAATAAGTATATTTGATATCAGAACCAGGGACGACATCCCGGATTGGACCAGTTTCGATTCCCTGGCCCGGTTTCTTCACGAGAGTCTGAAACCTTTCGAGGACCCGCTTCCCGAGGTCGAAAAGGGGATGGATTACGCTCTTTCTTCCACCAGGGCAAAGGACGGTTTCATAGTACTGGCCGCCAGGGGCGAAAATCCCATAGGGGCAGTGGTTATGCTTGAGACCAATATGTCCGGGTATGTCCCAAAACACCTGCTTCTTTTTGTGGCGGTCCGCCCGGAAGAGAGAGGCCGGGGTATTGGCGGCAGGATTATCATGGAAGCTATTGACAGGTGTGATGGAAACGTAAATCTCCATGTGGAATACGATAATCCCGCCAAGAGGCTCTACGAGAGGCTGGGCTTTGTAAACAAGTACGCCGATATGCGTTACTACAAGGGGGAACAGGGTGAATAAGCTCGTTATCAATCTTGAGGCAATGCACCATAACCTGATCACTATTAATAAATGGATGGAGGAGCAGAACGCCAGATGGACGGTTGTGACCAAGGTCCTCTGCGGGCATGTGGAAACTCTGGAAGCGCTGGTTCTGAGCGGAGTCCGGTCCATAGGGGAATCAAGGTTCAAGAATCTGATATCCTTCAAGGAATACGTACCCAATCTGGAGACCTGGTATCTGAGAATTCCGAGCATGTCGGCTATAGACAAGATTGTCAAATATGCCAATATAAGCCTGAACAGCGAGATGGATATCATAGAGGCCATCAATAAGGAAGCGCGAAAACAGGACCTTATCCACAGGGTTGTTATCATGATCGAGCTTGGCGATCTTCGTGAGGGTATTCTGCCAAGCAGCCTGATAAAATTCTATAAGCATATATTTGAACTTTCCAATGTAAGTGTAATAGGTATAGGAGCCAACCTGGGCTGCCTGGCCGGAGCGGTCCCAAACGTGGATCAGTTTGTGCAGCTCCAGCTGTATAAGGAACTGCTTGAGCTGAAATTCGGCAAGGAAATGCCTCTAATATCGGCAGGGTCAACCGCCACTCTGCCGCTTGTTATCGACAAATCTCTTCCAAAGGGGATAAATCATTTCAGAATCGGCGAAGGGGTATTTCTGGGCACCGACCTCATTAATGGAGGGACCCTTCCGAATCTCAGGAATGATACCGTCATACTCAAGGGCGAGATTATCGAAATCAAGAAGAAGAGCCTGATGGCCCAGGTGGAAACCGGCAACTCCGCGCCTTTTGACAGTTCCGGTGACGAGGAAGATTATGAGCCAGGACAGAGAGGTTACCGCGCGCTGGTGAATGTGGGCCAGCTGGACACCAATGTCCAGGGGCTGATTCCGCAGAACCCTTCCCATAAAATAGCTGGCGCAAGCAGCGATATTACCGTGGTTAACGTCGGAGAGAATCCTTCCGGACTAAAGATTGGGGGCACCATAGATTTTCATCTGGATTACGCGGCCCTGCTTGGTTTGATGAGCAGCGAGTACGTTGAGAAGGAGGTTGAACCGCCAATTGATGAATTCAAGGAACTCGTCAACCGGGAAGGCAAGTTGTCGATTCCTCTGCCCTTTGAATAAGGCAAATCCCGTGAAATCCTTCTTATTCCAATAACAGAACATAATTAAAAGTGAGAGACTGATCCTCCGGGAATAGTAATAGCCTGCATGGTATTCATCTTTATTAGAGGTGTTTCAAAGGCGAGGAAGATCGGCGGCGCGGACGATTTTCTGGTTGCAGGGCGGAGTTTGGGCTGGTTTTTTTCTCTTCCGCACCATGGGGGCTGCTGTGGTCGGCGGATTCGGCTATCAACTCCTCCACCGTATAGTCGTAGGGGAACCTTTCGAAGATCAGCCGGGACGGGAGGATAAAGGGTACGGCGATTGCCGAACCCGGCCGGGATATGTTCGGCATCCCCGCGGGGCTTGATTCCATCGCGGTCGCGGCTGTCTGGCCGGATATAATCGGGCTGCAACTGTTTACGTGTCATCACTGGGCTCCAGCTGTAACTGTGCCGAAAGTAGTTGGAGTGTTCCATGAAGAGAGGTCGAGGAAGCTGAATAACCGGATAATGGTAGCGACGCTTGCCGCGATAGCCGGCAGTCACCCCGGTTTACAGGTTCATATTTTACAGTGGTTGGGTGAATACTGCGGGGTTCGAAATACTGATGCGGAATCTTATCGCCATTGACCCGGCGGGGGTGGGTGTATTCATGTCTCTGTCCGTATTCTGTCTTCTGAGGTTGTTCGCTGGAAATGATGCCGCCGCGAAATAAAAACGCCTACCTGATAAGATCGATGATCATATCCCGGTATCTCTCTGAGGCTCCCAGATGAGAATCAATATATTCTCTTCCCTTTTGACCCCTCCGCCGCAGCTCATTCCGGTCGGAAAGAAGGCTGGCTGCAGTTTCCTCGAAATCTTCCGGCGATTCAACAACCATTCCGGATCCAATCTCTTTCAGCTCCCCGGCTTCATGGGAGTTATCTATGCCGGGCCCGAACATGACCGGGATTCCAAGTACCGCCGGCTCCAGGACATTGTGAACGCCCGAGGAGAACCCGCCTCCCACATAGGCCAGAATTCCGGAGCGGTAGAGTTCCGCCAGGTAACCTATCCCGTCAGCTATGATGATGGGACTTGAAACAGCGTTGTCCATTTCTGATATGGTTACGCAATCCAGGGATAGTTTTTCAGAAGATCGGATTATTTCAGCTACTCTCTCTTCGGTAGGCTCGTGAGGCGCTATAACCAATGTTAGATTTTCGAACCCTTCTATCAGGCCGGTGAATCCCCTCAGAAGCAGATCTTCATCGCCGGGCCAGGTGCTGCCGGCTATTAAATAATCGCGGGCGGCCGGCAGGCGGGGGGATACCGCCGGTCCTCCCGGCGAAGAAACCCGCAGGTGAACCTGGTCGTATTTGGTGTCTCCGCCGGTTACAACTGTGGCTTCCGGAGATGACTCCCTGAACCTTTCGGCATCCTGTTCGGTGGACGCCGATATAAAGGTCATGGCAGAATATAGTTTTCCGTAAAACCAGCGGGCTGGGGCTGAAGAATACCTGCCCGATGACGAAGAGAGGCCTCCGGATATTAGAATCTGGGGAATGCCCTGCCGGGAAGTTTCCAGGATCAGGTTGGGCCAGAGGTCATACTTTACGTAGACTATCAGGTCCGGTTTCAACATTTCAAGACAGAAGCGGGCATTGGAGGGGGTATCCAGCGGAAGGTAATCGACGAAGGAAATATTGCCGGAATCGCCGCCGTCCAGAAATTTCGAGAAATTGTCAATCCCTGATGGAGATGAAAATGTTAGAGCTATTTCCATCTTCCCGGATTCATCCTCTGAGAGCAGGGATATTACAGGTTCCGCCTGAAGGAATTCCCCCAGTGAGGAGACATGAAACCAGATCCTTTTCCCGGAGCCTTTTAATTGTTCTGATTTCGCTGCCCAGCGTTCCCTTATCTTCGCCGTGGCTTCGGCTCTGGCCTTCAGCTTGTCACTGAAAAATCCTGCAAGTTTCAGAAACGGACGCAGTATAAGGGTGATCGCCGAATATATGAATATCGTCACTCTGAACATCACTGATCAGCTCTCTTACTCTCGGATATTCCGGCCCGTTCGCGTCCCAGCAGGGAAAGAGCCGCCGCCACCACTTCCCCGGGGTCAATTGAATCCAGACATGATTTCTCGCTGTATGGGCAGGGTTTTGCTCCGTTTCTGGAACATGGCCTGCATTCCAGATCCTTCTCAATAACCCGGCTCCCTTCCAGACGGGGGTAGAATCCGAATTCTCTGACAGTTGGGCCGAAAAGGGCCACCACCGGCGTTCCTGCCAATTCAGAGAGATGCAACAGCGCTGAGTCATTTGTAATAAGCAGGTCGGATATTCGCAGTACCGCCGCTGTCTCCAGAATGTTGAGATCCCCGGCTGTATTGATTATCTCTCCCTTTACCGATGATGCTATTCTTTCCGCCAGTTCGCCCTCCGCGGCGCCTCCGGTCAGAATCAGGCTGTAACCGAGTTCCGAGAGCTTATCTGCCGCAGATATGAATTTATCAACACCCCACATTTTGGTCTCCCACCCGGCTCCCGGCGCCAGTGCAATAGTTCCCCCTCCGGGTTTGCCGAATCTCTCCATCAAATTCCGCGCCTTTTGTTCCGCTTCCGGGGGCAGCTGAAAGGGGGGGAGGGACTTTCTGGCCGGAATCCCCAGTTCATCGGCAAGTTTCATATATTTATCATACTGTTCTGTTGTTTCGTCGAAAAGATTGAGGTTGAATTTAATCAGAAGGAATTTTCGAATCTGTTCTTTTCTAAGCTGCGCCTTCCTGCCGGCCGGGATGGTTCTGTACAGTATATTGCTCCTTATTACGTTGTGGGCGTCAATTATAATATGGTACCCAACGCCGGCCAGGGTTCTCCTCATTCGCATCAGTTCGGATAAGGAGCCGGTATTGAGTGTGTAAATGTTGTCCAGCAGGCGGCTTCCTCTGAAAAGCCCCGCATATTCATCCTTGGTTGCCAGGTCTATTCTGCCGGAGGGGAATTCATCCCTGAGAAGCTGGATAAGGGGTACCATCAGGATAATATCGCCCAGCGAACTGAACCGGATGACCAGAATTTTCGGTTCTCTATCTGTCATTTTTCCAATTCTGTATTCTGCTGAATGGAATTACGGATATTACAGAGTAACAATATAATGATTATATAAGAGATAAATGGGAAAATGTCTATATTATTAAGATAACGGAATAAATAATAGCCTGACGTTTTTATCTATAATTTGATTAACATCAGCAAATTGATTATATTCGATATTGTTTTAATAATTATTACCCAATCTATAATAGAAAGCCTGCTATGAAGAATAATGAAGTTATTGGGGAACGCCTTAAGAAATACCGGCTTCAGAGAGGGATGACTCTGAAGAAAGTGGAGAGGAAAGCCAACGTTTCAGCCACCCATATCTCGGAGATTGAGCGAGGAATGACATCGCCCACCATAGGGGCGCTTTCAAAACTGGCCAAAGCGATAGATGTCGAACTGGCCCGGATTGTAAGGCAGGAGGAATATGCCTGTTTCTCCATCGTCGGAGAAAAGGAAAAGAAAAAGATGAAATTTGAAGAGTGGGGAGCATCATACTACTCGCTTATAAAGGATATGGCCCGGCCGCAATTCTCTTTTCTGGAAGTTGAACTGGATCCGGGTGTCAAAAGGCCGGAGGAGACCAGCACTCATTCCGGAGAGGAGTTCGCGCTGGTAACCAGAGGAGTGATGGAAATAATCATTGGTTCCGAAAAATATATACTCAAGGAGGGGGATAGTATCCATTACCGGGCTGACCGGTCTCACGCCATGCGTAATATAGGGGGAGTCACCTGCAGGGCGATATGGATCACCCTTCCTCCCTATACACTTTAAACTGCGGTTCAGCTATAACGGACGGGTGGAAATTATAATGATTGATACAAAAGAAGTAGGACGGAGAATCAAGAAGATCAGGGAATCCCGCTTCATGACCCTTAAGGATGTGGAGAGAAAGGCCAGCATTTCAGCAACCCATATTTCGGAGATTGAGAGGGGGATGACCTCTCCGACTATTAATATTCTTATCAGGATAGCTGAAGCTCTGGAAAAAGACCCTTCCTATTTTGTGGAGGAAGAAGAACTGGACGATGTTTCCTTTGTTTCCCTGGAGGACCGGGAGACAGCTGAACTTGATGATAAAGTGGGATCCTTTATCAGGTTAACCAGATCAATACCCAGCGGGAGAATAAACGCCAGGTTGATAACTCTTGAGCCGGACGGAAAGGGCGAGTTCGACCTTCACACTCATGAAGCGGATGAGGCAGCCCTGGTGCTGGAAGGAGAGATTACTTTCCGTCTGAAAGAGAAGAATTATACCCTGAAAAAGGGCGAAAGTATATATATAGTGGGAACATGCGAGCATGACTATGTCAACGCACAGGAAAACGGCAAATCCAGGATGCTATGGTTCGGCGCTGAACGTAATATCAGGTAGATGGCGGGGCTCTTCTTTTTAAGCAATTATAATTATTATAGTTTTATTCTGACTCTCCGGCTTCCCCGGGCGTATGGCTCCGGCTGTAATGACTTTCCTCCAATTCTTATCACGCAGCTTTTGTCCTGAAATACCGGTGCCGTACTGGAATAATATCAATCCAGGCATGAAACTTCCATTAGAAACAGACATAAATGACAGTATGCGGGGGGAATTTGTATTGACAAGATTGTTTGGTAGTATCTATAGTAAACCGCAAAGGCTCTATTAAGCAAGGGGGTGACAATTGCAGGATAATATAAATGATCAGAACAACCGCGAAGAGTTTCTATTTCATCATCTGATTGCGATGTTTCAGACTCTGGCCCTTCAGCAGCTGGGGAAATTGATTAACCCGGTGACAGGGAAAACCAGCAGGGACCTGAATCAGGCCAGGGTTACTATAGATATGATTGATATGATAAGGGAGAAGACCCGGGGTAATCTGAACCAGAATGAAAAACAGGTTTTAGATAAGGTGTTGATGGAACTTCAGATGAACTATGTTACCGAAAAGGAGAGAGAGGAAGAAGAGGGCGAAGATAAGGAAAAGGGAGAAGGAGAGGCTGATGAATCCGGGGCCGGCGGTCAGGAAGAAGAGCCCGGAGGGATTGAAGAGGAGGGGAATGAAGAGGAGACTGGCGAAGGTGCGGAGGACAAATGATCCGCCGGGTCCACGGCAGTTATTCTTAAAGGAGGAATTATGAGATCAGTATTGATTGTGCTGGTAATATCTGCCCTGTTACTGGTTCCCGCGGATGGGTACTCGAATAAGGTTTCATGGCAGGGAACCAGCGGAATGCTCAGGCTTTATGATGCCGGGACAGTAGGAAAGGGAAAACTTATTTTCTCCATGGGAACATCATATTACAGGCATTCTGACGCGCTTCTGGTTCCCGGGATGGGAGGCTTTTACTTCGATTCCGGTGATGACGGCCCCACGGTAGATTACAATTTCTTCATATCCAGGGCCGGATTGTCGCTCGGGCTGAGTGATTACGTGGAATTTTCAACCACCGTAGATTTCAGAAACTGGATCATGCAGGTCCCGGACGCCTACGCCGACAGCCTGGAATCGGTTTACAAGGGAGGGCTGGGTGACACCAGGGCGAACATCAAGATCAGCCTTCCTCTGCCATCGGATTATTTCAGGATGGGTATCCTGGGTTCGACCAGTTTCCCCACCGGGAACAAGGACAGGAAATTTACCACCGACAATATAGATTTCAGCGTTACCGGGCTGTTCTCGTTGAATATGGTCGATATTGATAATTTCGTTCCCACCAGGCTGCATCTGAATACGGGTTATTATTTTAATAAGAATGAAGAGGACGGTTACGGAATTATTAACATGAACGACCCCAATACCAGCGGTTTCGGCCCGCCGGCCTATCCGGCGGTTCCCGAAGGGGAAAACGATAATTTCAATGACATGCTCCGCCTGTCTACCGGGGTTGATTTCATTCTTAAAGAGAGGTCAAGAATCTTTCTGGAGTTCACCTGGGACAATTTCCTGAACTATGAGGTCCCCGAAGAGCTGTCCGCAAACACCAGTATATACAGTATAACCCCAGGGTTCAGCGTCGCTTCGGAGAGGAATGTTGAACTCCTGATGGCGATGGATATAAACCTCAACTCCGAGGATAATCTGCCGGTTACCAACCCTCCCGACTGGACCGCTTACTTCATGCTGTCATACGGAGGATACGTTGTGCCTCAGGACAGGGATAATGACGGGATAGAGGATAAACTGGATAAATGCCCTGACTTGCCTGAAGACGTGGATGGCTACCAGGACGAGGACGGGTGTCCCGATCTGGATAATGACGGCGACGGCATTCCGGACGCTGAGGACGAGTGTCCGAATCTGGCAGAAGATTATGACGGATTCGAGGACGAGGACGGGTGTCCCGATCTGGACAATGACGGGGATGGAATCCCTGATGCCGAAGACAGGTGCCCAAATGAACCCGAAGATTTTGACGGGGTTGAGGATAACGACGGGTGTCCTGATATAATTCAGGATACGGATAAAGACGGCATTCCTGATGACGTAGATGAATGCCCGGAGCGGCCGGAAGATATGGACGGCTACCAGGATAAAGACGGCTGCCCGGACCTGGATAACGACCTGGATGGGATTCCCGACTCCGAGGACGAGTGCCCTAACGAACCGGAGACATTCAATGGCTATCAGGATGAGGACGGCTGCCCGGATACCAAGCCCATCCAGAAGGAATTTATTCTCGAGGGAATCCATTTCGAAAGCGGATCGTCAAAACTTACTCCTGATTCTTACACCATACTGGACCAGGTGGTAAAATCGCTGATGGCCTATCCGGAAGTCAGAGTAGAGATAAGAGGTTATACGGACAGTGTGGGAGGCTGGGAATTCAATCTGAAACTTTCAAAGAAACGGGCTGAATCTGTCAGAGAGTATCTGATAAAGTCGGGGATCAGTCCGGACAGGGTGGTTGCCGAGGGTTACGGAGAGGCTGACCCGGTGGATTCGAATGAGACCGCAGCCGGAAGAGCTGCCAACAGAAGAATAGAATTCCACCGGCTTAATTAGAATCCGGCAATAATCGGAACAGGGCCGCGGAAATTTCCTTCCGCGGCCTTTTTTTATTCCATGAAATCAGGGTAACTGTCTGGCGGCAGGGTTTCAGCCAGTTGACTTTTTGCTCTCTTTCCAGAGTTCTTCCAGCTGATCGGCCCCCAGCTCTTCCAGTTTTGCTCCCTGCCGGCCGGCCAGGGATTCCATATTCCTGAACCTTCGGATGAATTTGTTGACGGTGCTGTTCAGGGCGCCTTCGGGATCTATCCCGTGGTGAAGAGCGAGATTGACCATAGTGAAGAGCAGGTCTCCGGTCTCATCGAGGATTTCTTCAGGGTTCCCGGTTTGAGAGGCCTCCCTGAGCTCCTCTATTTCTTCCTCAATCTGATTAAGAATACCGTCCTGGTCAGGCCAGTCGAAACCGATATTTACCGCTCTCCTTGAGACCGAGATGGCCCTTCGCATCGGGTGGAGGCTGGACGGCACCGATTCCATCAGGGAAATGCGCTGTTTATCTTTATTCTTAACCTTTTCCCATTCAGATATACTTTCTTTCACATTATCCGCCACGGCGTCTTCAAAAACATGGGGGTGCCGGCGGCGTATCTTTTCATGTGCGTCCGAAATTATATCTGCCAGTGATACATCCCTCATTTTGTTGAAAAGATAATGTATATATATCAGAACGTACAGGGTGTCGCCTATTTCTTCCTGGATTCCGTCCCGGTTATCATCGAGTATCTCAGCCTGAAGTTCATAAGCTTCGTCGATCAGGTAGCTGGCCATATCGGAGAGCGTCCTGCTTCTGTCCCAGGCGCATCCGCTCTCTGAGCGGAGCGTATCAAGTGTCTGATGAAAATCTATTATCCGGCGGCCAAAATCCTTTTCATTATTGTTCATTTTTGTCGCTCCCCTTAAGCCAGAGGTTGTTCTGTTTACTCTGAATGACAGATTATCTGAAATTGAATAATACAACAAATAATGTTAATATAAAGGATTGTTTGCCGGTTCGGGCCGGGAGCCTGCTTCGCGAGGATATATTTTAAAATGAAAAGTATCATAATTAATGGAGCCAGACAGAATAATCTAAGGAATATAGACCTGGAGATTCCCAGGGATAGAATTACCGCCGTTACCGGGGTGTCCGGCTCAGGGAAATCTTCGCTGGCATTTGATACCATTTACGCGGAAGGGCAGAGAAGGTATATAGAATCGCTCTCCACCTATGCAAGGCAGTTTCTCGAAAAACTGGAAAAGCCGGACCTGGACAGTATAACCGGTATAAGCCCCACTATTGCAATCAGAAGAAAGAATACAGTCAAGAGCGGAAGATCCACCGTGGGCACCGCCACTGAGATATACGATTGCCTCCGTCTTCTGTATGCCAGAATTGGAAGAACGTTCTGTCCTCAGTGCGGCCTTCCGGTAAGCTCATATTCTCCGGGAGAAGCGGCGGATGAGGTCCTGGAGGGTTCCTCCGGCAGGAAGGTATATATACTGCTGCCGCTGAGCCGGGATTCTCAGGAAGATTGGGAACGGAGGAAAAAGTATCTTCTGTCCCGGGGGTATCTCCGCCTTCTTGTTTCAGGGAAGCCGGTGAGAATAGATGAATGCGATGAAACCCCCCGGGAGAAAACAAGTATCCTCATCGACCGGGTAGAGGCGGTACAGGAGAACAGAAACAGGATAGTGGAGGGGATCGAGCTGGCTTACCGCGAACATGGCGAATCGGTGGATGTTAAGGAGACAAAGGGGGGTAGAAAATATATTTTCACCGACCGTCCGACCTGCAACAGCTGCGGAAGGGTTTTCAAGGAGCCTTCACCCCTTCTTTTTTCATTCAACAGTCCTTACGGCGCCTGCCCTGACTGTAAGGGTTACGGGGACCGTATGGAATTTTCAGAGGATAAAATCGTTCCGGAACCGCAAAAATCGATCAGGGACAAGGCGATTGATCCCTGGGCGAGAGAAAGATTTGACTATTTCTATTTTCAGCTCCTGGATTTCTGCAGAAACAAGGGTATACCGGCGGATATCCCTTTCTCCCAGCTTCCTGATGAGGACAGAGCCCGCATTCTGGAGGGAGAAGGCGATTTTATCGGAGTTATACCCTTCCTGGAGAAGATGAGAAAGAAGGCTTATAAAAAGGGACACCGGTTCTTCACCAGGCGTTACATGTCATTTACCACCTGCAGAACATGCAGGGGCAGGAGATTGAGAGCGGAGGCCGGAAATGTGAAGGTCGGCGGGTATGCGATAACAGAACTGAACAGTATGACTCCTCAGGAAGTGCTCGATATAATAAATTCTCTGAAGCTGGAGCGGAGGGAAAAGAAGATATCCAGGGACCTGATGAACGAACTGACTTCCCGTCTGGAGTTCATGATAGATGTAGGACTGGATTACCTTACGCTGGACAGAGTTTCGAGAACTCTGTCGGGGGGCGAGGCCCAGAGGATCAATCTCGCCAATTCGATGGGCGCTAACCTCGTTGATACCGTTTATATTCTCGACGAGCCCTCCGTGGGGCTTCACGCGGCTGACAACGACCGCCTGATAAAGGTTATGAAGAATCTCAGAGACAGCGGGAATACGGTGATAGTGGTGGAGCACGACCCGAATATCATCCTGTCTTCCGATTACCTGATAGATCTTGGCCCCGGGGCGGGAAGCAATGGCGGAGAGGTAGTGTTCAGCGGAGAGACCGGAGGGGCGGAAAGCGCCCGGGTTGAAAATTCCAGGACCATCGAGTACCTGTTCAACAAGACGGAACGTGTCAGCCTTAACCGCGCCCAGCGGAAACCAGCCGGTTCAATAACCCTTAAAGGCGTGAGGACTCACAATCTGAGGAGCATAGATCTGGAAATACCCCTTGGAGGGCTGGTGGCGGTTACCGGTGTTTCCGGTTCGGGAAAGAGCTCTCTGGTTGTGGATACCCTGCATGAGCTCCTTTCGAAGGGTTCCGGGCGGGGATTGAAGATCGTTGACTATCGGATTGAAGGAAGGATAGATTCCTGTTCCCTGGTTGACCAGAAACCTATCGGAAATACCCCCCGCTCCAATCCGGTCACTTTTATCAAGGGATTTTCATATATAAGACAGTTGTTCGCGGAACAGAAGAAATCCCTGGAGCGCGGATACAGGCCGGGAAGGTTCAGTTTCAACAAGCCGGAAGGCAGATGCCCCAGGTGCAGGGGAATGGGTTACAGAAGGGTGGAGATGCATTTCATGGCCGATGTTTTTGTCCCCTGCGAGCAGTGCGGTGGTAGGAGGTATAATTCAGAAACCCTCGATGTAACTTACAGGGGAAAAGATATCAGCGAGGTTCTTGAGCTGACTGTCAGTGAAGCGATTCTATTCTTCGACGGAACTCCGCAGCTGGGAGAGAAGCTCTGGCTTCTCTCCGAAGTTGGACTGGGGTACCTCAGGCTGGGACAGCCATCCAATACCCTTTCCGGAGGCGAAGCCCAGAGAATCAAGATCGCCAGGGAACTTTCCGAGAGCGCCGGCCGGAGAAACCTTTATATCATGGATGAACCGACCACCGGCCTCCACATGAGCGATATAGACAATCTGCTTAGAATTTTTCAAAAACTTGTCAAAGCGGGTCATACTCTGATAGTAATAGAGCACAACCTGGATTTGATCGGCAACTCGGACTGGATAATTGACCTGGGACCCGGAGGTGGCGGAAAGGGCGGGAAAATTGTGGCATCGGGGACGCCGGTTGAGATAGCGGATAGAGCGGATTCAGTGACGGGGCGTTATTTGAAGGATTATGTAAAAGGAGGTTCTAGATGAAGGTGCTGGTAACCGGAGGCGCAGGGTATATCGGGAGCGTGGTAACCGAATATCTCCTTGACCGGGGGCATGAGGTTACAGTGGCCGATAACTTTTCCACCGGCCACAGGGAAGCGGTGGACCGCAGATGCCGTCTCGTCGAAATGAACCTGCTGGACTGGGACTCTGTCAGAGAGGTTCTGTCTCCGGGCATAGAGGCGGTGCTGCACTTCGCCGCTTTTTCTCTGGTCTCCGAATCGATGACTGATCCATTGAAATACTACAGGAACAATATATGCGGAGCGGTCAACCTGATAGAGGGGATGCGCGACTCGGGCACGGAATTTATAGTCTTTTCTTCAACCGCGGCCGTTTACGGTGAGCCGGAGGAGATACCGATTACCGAGGACGCGGTTCTTTCTCCGGTGAATCCATACGGAAACACCAAACTGGCCATTGAGAAACTCCTGCAGGATTCAATACCGGCTTATGATATAAAGTCCATTTCTCTGAGGTATTTCAATGCAGCCGGCGCAACGTCTCTGCACGGTGAGGATCACCGGCCAGAATCTCATCTGATTCCGATAATACTTGACGCGGTGGAGGGCGGAAGGGATGAATTGACGGTATACGGGGATGATTACGACACCGAAGACGGCACCTGTATACGTGATTATATTCACGTCAGGGACCTTGCCACCGCTCACCTATTGGCGCTGGAGAAACTCGCAGGGGGGGTCACCGGAACGTTTAATCTTGGAGGGGGCGAGGGGTTTTCGGTCCTGGAGGTCATAGAAGCCGTATCGGAGGTTACCGGAAAAGAGGTTCCCTACAGCATAGGGAATCGCCGGGAAGGGGATCCGGCGGTCCTGGTCGCATCGAGCGGCAAGGCGGAAGAGATACTGGGATGGGAAAGGAGCTACAGCGATCTGGAAAGCATTATAAGAGACGCCCACCAGTGGAGGATGAAGTTTCCGGGAGGGTACCGGGAATAGGTTGTTTGGTTGAACCGGGCTGATAACCGGGAAATGGAAACTTTTCTTCCGCCTGGCATGATTTATTGCCGGTAAGATTCCCGGCCTCTTTGACAGCGTTATCAAGTCTGCTGATTAATAATCAGATATTTTATTATATGACAATGCAATATGATTCTATTACCTGTGGCGGGGCCATTTCGCCGGTACTGCTTATCAGAAGAATTCAATGGCATGCATATTGCCCTCGAAGGGAGTGAATATATTAATGTTCTGACTTTAAAAGGTGTTATTGTATGCCTCTCACCGAAAAATTCAATATTCCGGAGAAGATAGGGGACCCCTCATCAACTACTCTGATCTCTTTTCTCAGGGCCGCGGATGAAGCTATCAGGGATGTATATGGGGAAGTTGCGGCTACCGCGGTAAAGATAAAGGCTGAAAAGCTGATAGCGGTGCTTAATTCTTCCGGACTGAACCAGAGCAGGTTGGATGAGCTTATTGGCCTGGAAGAAATGGAAGGTTACAGAAGAAGGATTTACGGAAGTAATGAGAAAAAAGGGGTAGAGCCGGAAAAGCCCGCTTTAATAGAGATACCGCTGAGAGGGGAAGGTGGGCGTCTGGGAAGTCACTTCATTCTAACCGATCAACGCTCCGCGGAATCAGTATCTGCATCGTCCAGAGAGGAGCTTGCCGGGGTACTTTCCCTGGAGATAAGGTCAAGAAACAGGCGGAGGTATGATTCCATCTTTCCGGTCGAACGCGATGGGCTGAGGCTGGATTTCATCGAAGGGATCAATGACAGCGGAATAATGAGATCGGCTCTGACCAGAGCGCTGGAACTGGCGGACGCTCAGTTCTGCGCCTTCTTTACTGAAAGCGGACAACGGGAAATACATATAATGCTGGAGGGCAAGGAACTGGCGGGGCTGGTTCCGGAGATAAGCCGGAAAACGGTAAGCTCCTATAACCATTTCGTCAACAGACCCGGCTGTCCTGACGCGGAATACAGGGAGAAGGTATATTACATGGGCAACCGGAAGAATATACATTACCTGATAGGCAGTCTTTCGATAGGAAGCTATTTTCTTGTTCCGGTAGTTTCCGGTTTGCGGGTGAGGGGTATACTGTTTGTGGGAAGCATCAGAAAAAACAGTTTTACCAGAAGCCAGGTTTCAAGCCTCAGGGGGCTTGCGGGAGAAGATATCCCGGATATTCAGGTAGTTTACAGGCGCAGCTCGGAAAAAGAGCTGGTGGATAAGCTTCTGGAGTCCACACCGCTGGGCGCGGCAATTATCTCATCAGACGGGGAGATTCTTTATGAGAACAGAACATTCGGAGAATATCTCAATGCCGGGAACTGCAGATTCCAGACTCTGGATGACGTCTCTGCGGTAGCGGGGTATGATTTCAGGGATTTAATGGCAGAGCTGAAGATTCTAAAGAAGGAGATAAGGGGCAAGGTGCTGGAACCTTCCGGCAGGTCGGGAAGGCCGCTGAAGGTATTCTGGACTGGCATGAAGGATCTCATTGAGAGAGCCGATTCTCTGCTGATGATAACCCCCGCGGGTGACTGGGAAACCGGAGCCGCGGCTGAAAGAATTGCTTTGATTTCGCACGAGATAAGAACCCCTCTCTCCGCCCTTAAGAATTCATTGAGTCTTCTCTCGCGGGATAGAATAATCAGGGAGCTTGAGAGAAATGCCGGCGAGGGCAGCACCACGGCTGCAGATATTTTCTCGACCGCGCTCAGGACCCTGAGAAGACTGAATTACATGCTGGACAGCTTCGATATCAGGCCGGGGAGTGTCGTAGCCGGTTCGGCTCCCAATCCGGGGATTACGCATCTCTCCGATTTGATAGAGACGGTGTCAGCGCTTTACCGGAAGCAGATGCAGAGCGGGGGCATTGAATTCAGCGTGCATATGGAAAAAGGCCTGGAGAGTATTGAAACCGATAGCGGGAGACTGGAGCAGATACTGCACAATCTTCTGTCCAACAGTTTAAAGAGCGGGGGTAACAGAGTCGATATCACTGTATCGAGAACCGCGCCTCCGGAAAACAGTATTTTATCTGAAATACCCTGGAACAGAATCAGGGAACCGGAGATAGTTGAAATAACAGTAGCTGATGATGGGAAGGGGTTCTCTCCGGAAGTGGTCGAATATATAAATGAACTTTCCGAGAATGAACTGAACCCCGATTTCGGCCTGGGACTTTTTATCTCGGCAGCCCTTGCGAAATCGATGGGAGCGGTTCTCCGGGTTGAAAACAGGGAGCGCGGAGGAGCTGCCTGCAGCGTTTTTCTCCCCTCCGATACCGATTCCATGGAAACCTCCAGGAAGTTTAACGAAATAAGCCGGAGGCTGGAGAAGATGAAGAAGCTCGGAAAAGTTCCGATACTCTATATAGTTGGAAAGGAAGATGATGACTGCTGGCTGGCGCTGGCCGAAAAATGGAAGGACATCCCGACCTTCAGCCCCGGGAGCGGGCAGGATACGGGATCAGATTTTTGTTTCTGGCCTCTGAGCTCTGAGATAGGGATAGGATTGGCCAGAGGAGGAGAGTATCTGCCCGAGCCGGAGAGAATCATTCACGGCACCAGAGAGGGTTTGAGCCTGGTCGGTGACGGGGTGAGCCGTTCGATGAGGATCGGGTGGAGCATATGCAGCGATAGCAATTGTGGCATCAGGTCGCTTCTTAGGGAGGCCGCGGAAAAGTTTGAAACAGGTATCATGATGACAGTCTGAACAGGGGGTCTATTAAAATGAAGGGCGATAGGATTCTTATAGTCGAAGATGACGAGGATATCGTTGAAACTGTGAAATACAGCCTGGAATTAAGAGGCTTCGAGGTGGATGTGGCCTATGACGGCCTTCACGCCTTGAGAAAAGCGAGAGAAAAGAATTACGATATAATGCTCCTGGACATTATGCTTCCCGGAAAGAACGGTTATGAGGTTTCCAGGATATTAAAGGATGAAATGGAGGAAGGGAAGATAGAGCCTTTCAAAATACTGGTACTGACTGCCAGGAAGGTTAACAGCGCGGAGAGAGAGGATTTCCTGGCCACCTGGTCGAAAGCAGATGAATACATGTATAAACCATTTGAGCTTGAAGACCTGATTACCAGAATCAACAATAACCTGAAACAGGCGGCGGTCTGAGAAGATAGCCGCGGTTCCCTGTTCTTAATGCCCGATCATGTGCTCGATTGATCAGTATAATCTGTGGATGCTTGCCGCCACAGAAAGTTCGGCACGAAAGAATATCAACTGAATTCAGCGTTGAGAGCACTGAAAGCGGTATCGTTGAATTGCCGCGGGATGAAGAAATTTGCGCCTCGCCCGAAGAAGTTGTTGACAATTGGAGAAAATTATTTAAGATTTCCTTTGCGTGGGAGGGTAGCTCAGTCGGTAGAGCAACGGATTGAAAATCCGTGTGTCGGCGGTTCGATTCCGTCCCTTCCCACCATTTTCCTGCCTGCCGGCAATTTTACCATTGAAACCCGGAATATCATCAGCAATACATGTTCATCCCGATGTGAAGATATGAAACTGTGATGAGTAACAGTTTCAGGCTTACATGTTCCATAAACAATGCGATGTTCCAGTAATTATTGTTGACAGTCAGGAAACTACTGGTTTATTTTTACTGGTGGTGGAGAACTTATAAAGGATGTATGATGGATGAGAAATTGAAAGCCGCGGTTATCGCGGCGATCAACGCTTATATAGATCAGGAAAAGGATACCAGGGATATTTATTTCGGGCAGAAGCTCAGTGCGTGGAAGATGGGAGGCCGCCGGGAAATCATTCAGAGGGGCAGGCTGGCGAAGCGGGGCAATCCTTCCAGGGTGAGATTGAGAAGATTTTCATTTCTTTAGATGTCAGTTAATTCAGATTTGGCGGAATAATTATGAACTCGCAGAATAAAGGAAAAGATTTGGAAAAACCTGTAAGAATTACTGATACCACTTTCAGGGACGGGCACCAGTCCACTCTGGCAACCCGTTTCAGGACCGGGGACATGCTGGAAATAGCCGATAAAATGAACAGGGTTGGTTTCCAATCCATGGAAGTCTGGGGGGGAGCTACTTTCGATGTGGCTACCCGGTATCTGAATGAGGATCCATGGGAGAGGCTTGAAAAGTTAAAGGAGAAACTCCCGGATACACCCCTGCAGATGCTTCTCAGGGGCCAGAACCTGGTCGGATACAGGAATTACGCGGACGATGTGGTGGAGAAATTTGTGGAGGAGGCTGCCAAAGCGGGAATAGATATCTTCCGTGTCTTCGATGCCCTTAACGACGAAAGGAATTTCGAGGCCTCGTTCAGGGCGATAAAGAAGAGCGGGAAAGATATCCAGGGCACCATATGTTATTCGCTTACAGAAAATCGGCTGGGAGGCGAGGTATTCAACCTTGATTATTATAAGAAGAAAGCTTCCGCAATAGAAGGGATGGGTGCCGATTCGCTCTGTATCAAGGATATGGCCGGGTTGCTCAACCCCTTCGACTCTTATGAACTCATCTCGGCTCTGAAAGATACAATCTCCATACCTATTCAGCTGCATTGCCATTATACCAGCGGGATGGCATCGATGTCATATCTTAAGGCGATAGAGGCGGGGGTTGATATTATAGACTGCGCTCTTGCTCCCTTCGCACTCAGGTCCTCACAGCCCTCCGTGGAATCGATGCTGGCCGCGCTGCAGGAAACCGCCAGGGATCCCGGCCTGGACATGGAAGAACTTTATGAAATAGGCGCCTATATAGAAGCGATCGCTCCCAAATACTGCTGTTACCTGAATACCACCAAGATGTCGATTATCGACACAGGAGTAATAAAGCACCAGGTGCCGGGCGGTATGCTGACCAACCTGGTCAGCCAGCTCAGGGAAGCGGATGCTCTGGACAGGCTGGACGATGTCTTCAAAGAACTTCCCAGAACCAGGAAGGAACTCGGTTATCCGCCCCTGGTGACCCCTACCAGCCAGATTGTAGGGATACAGGCCGTCCAGAATGTTCTTTTCGGCAGATATAAGATGATAACCGGCCAGGTCAAGGATTATGCTTACGGGCTTTACGGGAAACCGCCTATTCCGATTGACAGTAAAGTCCAGAAAAAAGCTCTCAAGGATTATCCCCGGGGCGAAAAGCCGATTGACCACCGTCCCGCGGACATACTGGAACCGGAGCTGGAAAAGGCCAGGGAGCTATCCAGCGGGATTGCCAAGAACGAGAGGGATGTTCTGATATGCGCGCTCTATCCCACCACCGGACTGAGATTCCTGAGGTGGAAGTACGGTCTGGAAGAGCCCCCCGAAGATGTCAAGCCAAAATCCCTGGAAGAGGTCAAAAAAGAGGAAGAGTTGATCGAAAAAATAAAGAGCGGAGATTATAACCCGGCCGCGGTTACTAAGGCGAAGGGCAAGAACGCCAGGAGCTTTAATGTGTACGTCGGCGACGAAAACTTCAATGTGCAGGTGGAAGAGGTGAGGGAGAGAGCCAGATTCAAGGCTGCCGGCGATACTGAACCGATAATCAGAAAAAAAATCAAAAAAAAGAAGAAAGAAGATAAAGAAGAGACTAATGCCTCCGCGGCTCCCTCCGCCGAGGGCGAGTTTACCCTTATCGCTCCCATGCCCGGGATGGTTATCGAGTACAAGGTGCAGGAGGGCGACGAGGTTTCTGTCGGCGATGTTCTGTTGATTCTGGAAGCAATGAAGATGCAGAACAGTATTACTTCAAACGTTAATGGAGTCATCAAATCTATTAAAATAGCTCCTGGAAATTCTGTAGAAAAGAATCAGGTCATAATGGTAATTGCCCAGTAGATTATCATAAAAGGAGTATTTTACTATTTCAAAGCATCATCGCAGGTACAGGCTAAAAACACATCCAATCCTCGAGACACCTGAATTAAACGAAATTCAGTTTACATTCAACGGTGAAAAAATGTACGCGCTCAGGGACGAAATGATTTCGTCGGCGCTGTTCGCGAACGGAGTTAGAGTATTCGGACATCACCCGGTGGGGAATGCTCCACAGGGTATATACTGCGTTAACGGGCAGTGCAGCCAGTGCACTGTGCTGGTCGATTCGATACCTGTAAAAGCCTGCATGACAGCGGTAAGGCCCGGAATGAGAATTACCAGCTGCGAGGGGATTCCCGACCTTCCCCCCGATGACCGGAGGCCTGAATTTTCAGAGATAGAGACCATGGAAACCGAGGTCCTGGTGGTGGGAGGAGGTCCGGCGGGCATTAACACAGCGGTTGAGCTGGGAGAACTTGGCATAGACACCCTGCTGGTTGATGATAAGAGCAAACCGGGCGGGAAGCTGACTCTGCAGACTCACCCGTTTTTCGGTTCCAGGGATGACTGCTATGCGGGTACCAGGGGCATCGAAATAGCTGAAATTCTTGCCGGTCAACTTGGTTCGCTGGAGAGCGTCAGAGTGCTGAGATCGACCAGCGCGGTAGGTGTCTTCCACGACCGGGCGGTGGGTTTATACAATGAAGGCAGATACCTTCTGGTAAAGCCGCGAGCTGCGGTCGTGGCAACCGGCGCCAGGGAGAAATCGCTGGCCTTTCCAGGCTGCGACCTTCCCGGAGTCTATGGAGCCGGCGCCTTTCAGACTCTGCTTAACCGGGACCTGGTAAGGCCTTCGGATAGACTGTTCATAGTTGGGGGCGGGAATGTGGGGCTGATTGCCGGGTATCATGCCATTCAGGCGGGAATAAAAACCGTAGGGCTGGTTGAAGCTCTTGAAAGGTGCGGCGGATACAAGGTGCACCTCGATAAACTGAGAGAACTGGGCGTTCCCATATTTACCAGGCACACCGTAGTCAGAGCTGAAGGAGAAAAGGCCCTGGAGAGGGTTGTCATATCTGAAATAGACGAAAAATTCAGGCCTGTGGAAGGTACCGGAAGGGCGTTCGAGGTAGATACGCTTCTGATAGCGGTAGGGCTTTCGCCTATCAATGAACTTCACGATAAGTTCAGGGAGTTCGGGATAGAATCATTCACCTGCGGCGACGCCGGCGAGATATCCGAAGCGTCAGCGGCGATCTTCAGCGGCAAGATAACGGGGCGCAGAGTCGCGCGTTCGCTGGGATACGATGTAGATATCCCCGCTCAGTGGGAGGATACTGAAAAGATTCTCCGGAGCGATCCTGGAAGGATTTATGAATTCAAGGCCGAACAGAACGATCTTGAGAAATATCCCATAATAAGATGCGTTCAGGAAATTCCCTGTAATCCATGCGTGGACAGCTGCCCCAGGGGGTCGATAATAATTGATGACGATACCATTATGGGGCTTCCCCGTTTCGAAGGCGAGTGCATAGGATGCATGAAATGTGTTACTTCCTGTCCGGCGTTGGCAGTCACTCTGGTTCTGCCGTCAGAAAAGAAAAAAATGTCCAGGGTGGTTATCCCGTATGAACTGAGCCGTGATTTTATATCTACCGGCGGGGAAGTAACCACCGTGGATATGGATGCCGAGGTGGTTGGCCGTGGGAAGATAACGGATTTCAAAGAAGCGCCAGGTGATAATAAACGGCTGCTGGTTACCCTGGAGGTTCCTGAAACGGAGGCTGAGAAAGTGGCGGGGATCAGGGTTTTTGAACCGGAGGAGGGAGTTCCGGTTGACCAGAACGAAAAAAAGATGGAAGACGAAGCGATTATTTGCCGGTGCGAAAGAGTTACCGTGGGGAGGGTCCGGAAGGAGATACTCAACGGGGTGCGTGATATGAATGTGCTTAAGGCCAATATCAGAACCGGGATGGGAGCTTGTGGCGGGAAAACATGCACCGACCTGATACTGAGGCTTTTCAGAGAATGCGGAGTAAACCCGGAAGAGATAACTCTTCCCACTGACAGGCCGTTCATTGAAGAGATACCCCTGGCGTCATTTGCCGGTATTGGGAAAGGGGAAGACAGTGGTCGGGAATAACTATGATGCTATTATCATAGGGGCGGGCAGTGTGGGACTTCCGGCCGCTTATTTCCTGAGCCGCGAGGACCTCAGTGTGCTGGTTATCGATAAGGAGCATTCTCAGGGCCAGGGACAGAACAAATCCGCAATAGGGGGAGTAAGAGCCACTCATTCCGATCCGGCAAAAATCTCCATCTGCCTCCAGAGCCTGGAGCTGTTCTCGAACTGGGAAAAAGAGCATGGCAGAGACATCGGATGGAAGGGAGGAGGTTACTGCTACCCGGTTTACCGTGAAGAAGATGAGCTGACTCTCCGCGGGCTGCTTCCCGTTCAGAAGGAATACAAACTGAATATAGACTGGATTTCAGCTGATGAGATCAAGGAACTGGTTCCCGGCATCAATCCGGAGGGATTAAGGGGCGGTACCTACGCTCCCGGCGACGGGCAGGTAAGTCCCCTTCAGGCCGCTGCATCTTTCTGGGACGAGAGCCGGAAACTGGGCGCTGAGTTTATCTTCGATTGCAGGGTTAACGGCCTGATTATGGAAGGCGGCAGGATACAGGGGGTGGAGACGGAAAAAGGGAATTACTATTCAGGCGTAGTGGTGAACGCCGCGGGGGCGAGAGCAAGAGAGATCGGGATGATGGCCGGTATAGATATACCCGTGTTCCCGGACAGCCATGAAGCTGGTATAACCTCCGCTGTTCAGCCTTTCCTGGAACCCCTCATCGTGGATATCAGGCCCGGGCCTTACAATAAAACCTCAAACTTTTATTTCGGGCAGAATGATCGGGGACAGATTATATTCTGCTATACTCCCCTTGATCCTTTCAAGGGAGAGAACAGGTCCTCGACTTCAGAATTCATGCCGATTCTTTCCAGGAGGCTGATAGACCTTATTCCCAGGCTGAAAAACATCCTGGTCAGGAGGGTATGGCGCGGCCTGTACCCGATGACCCCGGACGGTATTATTATCCTGGATGAAGTGAGAGAGGTGGAAGGATTCTACCTGGCTGTCGGTATGTGCGGGCAGGGTTTCATGCTGGGTCCGGGCGTGGGTATGAATATGGCCAGCCTTATAACCAGGGGTGAGCCTGCCATCGACAGGGACGTATTCAAGTCGCTGAGCCTGTATCGTGATTTCCGGTCCAGCCGGGCGGAGTCACTTAAATAATCAGACAACAGGCCGGCGGAAATTATGCTGCCGGTTATCGCCAATCATAATTATATTCCTTCAGCAAAAAGAGATACGGCATTTTTATATTGATTATTCCCGGAATTTATCTCAATATTGTCACCGGAAGGGGAACCAGAGATATAAACCGGGAAGTTGATGTATGCCATATGTGCCGCTGCATGTCCATTCGGTGAACAGTACCTACAGGGGTATGATGACGCCGGAAGAACTGGCTGAGGGCGCCAGGAGAAAAGGGTTTGATGCCGTAGCCCTGACTGATTGCTGGAGCACTTACGGGCATTACGGTTTCTACCGTGCGGCAGTTGAGGCAGGAATGAAGCCGATTCTGGGAGTTGAGGCAAGGCACAGTTCTTTCAGGGGCAGGGAAAGGTTCAGCCACCTGACTCTGCTGGCCGAGAATGAGGCGGGTTACCGCAATATAGTGGCGGTGGTTCAGTCTCATTATAACAAGAGGAATGACCGTTTTGTGACCCCGGAAGAACTGAAGGAATTCAGCGAAGGGGTAATAGCACTGACAGGTTCGATTGAAGGGGAGATAAGCCAGTCGATTCTGGGCGGCAGCCTGACCAGAATGAAGAAGATCCTGGCTGACCTTGCAGGGATTTACGGTCCGGATAACCTGTTTATTGAATTAATGAATCATAATACCGAGAAGGAATGGTTTGTCTGCGATAAGCTGATTGAATTAAGCAGCCGGAGCGGGATTCCTGCCGTGGTCACCAATAACGACCGGTTTGTATCAAGAGACACAGCGGATGATTACCTGGTTCTTGACAGAATCAGGCGCAAGCATGAGGGAGGTAAAGACAGGGGAGGGGGAACCGAATACTATCTGAAGGTTCGAAAGGAACTGGAGCCTTATTTTACCGTATCTGAAGACGCGCTGAATACCACAGGGTTTATCGCCGGCCGGTGCAGCCTGGAGTTACCGGAAGACTTCCGTCTGGAGTTCACCGCAACGGCGGATCCCCGCATGGAGCTGGAAAGAAGATGCAGAAAGTATTTTGATATTCGCCGCGGAACGATGGCTCCGGCGATAAGAGAAAAGGTTAAGAATTCGATGGAGTCGGAGCTTCAGCTTGCCGAAGAGGGAAATGTAAGCTCTTTCCTGTTATTTCTCTCAGATCTCTTTGATATCTGCCGCCGAAAATCGATCCGCCTGGAAGTATTAGGCGATGAACTTCAGCAAAGCGTAATTTCTTACCTGCTGGGCATTACCAATGTGGAGCCCACTTCGCACGGGCTTGTTTTCGAATGCTTCTGTTCGGACAGCGAATATTTCGCGCCTCACCTTGAATTGATAACCGACGCTCAGGAGAGGGAATCGATTTTCAGGATAGTCTGTTCAATTATTCCGCGCTGCCGGATCTTCTTCAGGGTGGCAAGAACTGATATGTCCTTCAAGAGGATAGTTGAGGAGCTATGCTCAGTTGTAGACGTGGACAAGCGTCTTCATGAACGGATAATCTCATTTGCCGCAAGAGAGGGCAGAGATATGGACATATCTTCCATGTTCAGAGATTCAACGGAGTTCAGAAAGATGTACGGTATGGACCGGGCGGTTAAAAGGGTTTTTCACCTGGCAGATTCTTTCCGGGGCAGAATAAGGCATTTTAACCTCGATTCTTCCAGGGCGGTAGTGCTGCCTGAAGGCGCTCAGAGGATGATTGCCGTTCTTCCCAATCCCGAAGGAGAGAAGTTTCTGCAGTGCGAGGATCAGACTCTGGAACTGCTGAATGCCTGGCCTTTCGTTCTGCACCATTCCAGAGTTCTGGCTGTAATCGCAGAGGCCTCGAGAACCGCGGGTATCCGGGGCGCCGGCCGGGAATTGGCGGAGAAATCCATACCTCTGAATGACCGCAGTACATACAGCCTGATAGCGGGCGGTGATACGGAGGGTGTGTATCTTCTGGAGAGCGCAGGGGTAAGGAAGATGATTTCCAGAATCAAGCCGGATAGTTTCGACAGGTTTGTGGACACGGTTTCCCTGTACAGGCCCGGTCCGCTCAGAGGAGAATTATGGAAGAAATATGTGGGGGAGGAGCCTACTTCGGCCCCTCAGAATAAAGCGGTCAGGGAGGTGCTTCGGAAGACCAGGGGGGTGTTGTTGTATAGGGAGCAGGCAAGGAAGATAATCGAAGAAGTCGCCGGCCTGGAGGGAGAAGAAGTTTTCAGGATGGAGATGGCTCTGAGGAACGCGGACCCAGCCGGATTGAGAAACGGAAGGTTGAATTTCATTAGAAATTGCATGGAGAGAGGCATAGAAGAAGAACAGGGAAACAGAATTTTCGATTTTCTGAGGGATAAGATACAGTATACTTATGCCAGGTCACTTGCCTGTTCCAGAGCTTATCTGAGCTATATCAGCGCTTATCTTAAAGCGCACTATTTCACCCACTATTTCGCCGCCCTGTTCAATGTCTACTCCGATCAGGCCGGGAAGATCAGGACTTACCGGAATTATTTCCGGAGGAAGGGGGGAAAGATTCTGCCTGCGGATATCAACCGGAGCTTTGCGTACTTTTCTGTGGAGGGAGAGGACATCAGGGCTCCTCTGGAAAAGCATGAAGATGAAGATACCGCCGGGAGGATTGTAGAAGAACGCGAAAATAATGGAGATTTCGAATCTCTGGCCGGTTTTTCCAATCGCCTCCCCGAGATATCTGAAGAGAATTTGTTGAGAATGGTTGAGAACGGGGTTTTCGATCCCTTTGGCGACAGAAAAACCATCGAGACAGAACTTCTGGAATTATTTGAGAAAAGGAAGATCACCAAACTGGAAGGCGCCGGGATGGAGAAGGACGACAGCGGAAAGGTTAAGTCAAAACAGCTCTCTATATTTGATGATGAAGCTGAAAATGATTGAAATAGTTCTCATTTACTGTTGACATTGCACCATAGCATTGATATTTTCCTTCAGTCCGTAAATTAATATGTTTTCGGGTGTCCCCATCGTCTAGCCAGGACTAGGACACCGCCCTTTCACGGCGGCAACACGGGTTCGAATCCCGTTGGGGGCGCCATTTTTATTTCCTCCCGCGGGGCCTGTAAAATCAGGCATCAAAATAGGCGCCGGCTGTTTCCTGATTGAACGGGAGACAAAGTTTATTAAATGATATACAATACCAGGGAGTGTAATTGATCAGAGGCCGCCCGTTGAAACGTTAAACTGGTAAGGGGGGAAAGATGAAGTTAATATCCGCGGCAATCATATCACTGCTGTTTTTGACAGTTTCCGGCGCCGCAACGGCCGGCCCGCGGGATGGCACCGGAGTGGGAATAATTCTCGGTGAACCTACCGGGCTCAGCGTCAAGAAATGGACCGGGGCAACACAGGCGGTCGATTTTGGCGTTGCCTGGTCTTTTTCAGAAAACAACTCCTTTCATTTTCACGCCGATTATCTCATTCACAGCTTTGACATCCTTAAAACCGATGATCCCGGGGTGAAGATCCCTGTTTACTTCGGACTGGGAGGCAGGTTCAAACTGAGTGAGGGGGGTGATGAGAAAGGGAGGAATGATGAGGATTCACTGATCGGGATAAGGATCCCGTTCGGAGTTTCCTACCTGTTCAGGGATGCACCGCTGGACATTTTCATGGAGATAGTGCCGGTCCTGGATATAGCCCCGGATACGGAGTTCGATCTCAATGGCGCTATAGGGGCGAGGTTTTATTTCTGAACCTTTCCGGGTTGAGTATGGAAACGGTGGCGGGATTGTGATGATTTACATTTACGGGGAGTAAGTTTGAACGGAAAGATTTCCAGGTTAATCCTTCACATTCTCTTCTTTGCCGGCCTGGCGTTCCTTTTTGTGGGAGGTCCCGGGAACAATGCATCCAGATCTTTCCTGGATCTATGGAATCTGGGCCATCCCCTTCTGTTTATTCTCTTCGTATTTATTCTTTACAGCGATTGGAAAGATTTCGGGGAAAAGAGCCGGCTGAAGCAGTGGATGGTGGCCATGTTTCTGGGAGCGGCCCTGGGCCTGGCCACGGAGGTGGTACAGTCGATGGTGGGAAGACAGTTCGACCATCTGGATATTATAAGGGACCTGGCCGGATGCGCAACCGGGCTTCTGATTCTTTCAGGTTCGGATAGGAAAATGCTGAAAACTGAAAAACTCGCCAGAGCGTCTGGTATATCCATAATCACTATCGCGCTGATGGTACCCCTGTTTTTCTCGCTTTCCGACGAACTTATTGCCAGGAAACAGTTTCCGCTTCTTTCAGGATTCGAGACTCCCCTGGAGGTCGACCGGTGGAGAGCGGACGGGCCGATATCGATATCGGATAATGTTTTCAGAGGAGGGAAGGCTTCATTGATGGCCGGATTCACCACCGCAAGGTACTCACGGGTAACCATGAGATATTCGCTGGGAGAGTGGGAAGGGTACGATTACCTGGGATTTTCCATTTACAACCCGGACAGTTCCGGTTTGAAACTGATCTGCCGGATTCATGACCGGGAACATGAGAAGCGGGGCAATGAATACACGGACAGGTTTCACCGTACCCTGATGCTGGAGAACGGCTGGAATGACTTGTCTATTCCGGTCGAAGATATCAGGACGGCTCCCTCTGAGAGAGAAATGAATTTGAATGAGTTAGTACAAATTACCTTTTTCAGCGTCTCGCTCCCGGGACCGAGGACAGTATACATAGATAATGTTATGCTGCATAGAACAAGACAGTAAGAGGAGATTTGCCGAAAACGGTTGGGGGGGATATTACGGAAGAAGCTTAAAGAGCTAAAGCTGATCTGCAGCCAGAATTGTTATTTACGGGAAGAGCAGCCGGCCGAACTTGAGTTGAGCGGTTCCTGAACCGCGGGATTACCGATTGTAATATTTCATCGCCTCGGGCATCAGGCTTTGTATATTATTGATTCGAGTCTCGCCGGCCGGGTGAGTGCTCAGAAATTCCGGAGGAGCCGGCCCCTCTTTCTTTTCCAGCATTCGCTGCCAGAAATCCAGGGAAGCCCTGGGATTGTAACCGGCCATCGCCATGAAGATCAGTCCCAGGTGATCGGCTTCATTTTCATGAGTTCTGCTGTAAGGCAGCAGCACTCCTATCTGTGTTCCCACGCCATATACCGCCATCCATAGCTGCCTGGTCTCATCAGGCGCATTTTCCAGAGCTTCCGAGAGGGCCATCCCGCCCATCTGAGTTATCAGTACATAGCTCAGCCTCTCGTCGCCGTGCTTCGCTACCGCATGAGCGATTTCGTGTCCCATCACAACCGCCAGTCCCCGTTCATCCATGGTTACCGGCAGGATTCCGGTGTATATAACGACTTTGCCGCCGGGCATGGCCCAGGCATTTACTTCCTCGCTCTCAATAAGGTTAAACTCCCAGCTGTAATTTTTCAGTTGATCTTTCATCCCCTGCTCGGAGAAGTAATTCTCCACACCATTCTGGATCCTTCTTCCCACTCTTTTTACCATTTCCGTCATTTCCCTGTCGTCGCTGAGCTTATGTTCTTTCATGAACTGACTGTATTGCTGATAACTCGTCGACATCATCTGATTGTCCGGAATTATATCCAGCTGCCTCCGCCCCGTTATGGGAACAATGGAGCAGCAGCAGAGAGCGATCTGAATGAACACTAAACCGGGAAGAACGTATCTTTTCATTTTGAACCACCTCTTATGATACCTGAAACGTTGGAATTTAATATCCCCTGGACTCAAATCAATCTCAGCCGACAGAGTGCGGCGGGTCATCACTGATCATGGCCTTAAAATCCGCCTGTCCGGCATTATTCCCTGTAACCCCGCCTGGGATTCATTATAATCCAGCCGCCATTCTCTTTCAATATTAAATGGTTTTTGGAGTTTCCCCAATTTTTATAACCTATAAGGTAGTCGATGATTTGTAATAGTATGTGGATGATTGATATTTTCAAAATCGTGGTCGATTTCCCCGGCGAGGAAATCGCCACTCCCGCCTCGGGCTCACTCTTTCTGCCCCTTCGGGTCAGAAATCCTTGCCCGCTCGCCCTCCGGAGGGTTTTGAAAATATCAATCATCCACACTCACCAGCAATGAAAACCCTATTCCAGTTACCAATCCTAATAACTTATTGTATCTCTCAATGTTAGTAGAATACTTGCCGGATTTTTGGGGGAACTCCAGTAAATGGTTTCCCGGCCCGGTAGAGAGATCATTATCAGGAGCGATCGTCCCGGGCGGATAAATCGTCGAATAATAAGGGAAAAGGCTGGAAAATATTCTGGAAATGAAGACTGTAATATGGCAGTATATATTAAATTTAAAATCTGGAGGTAAGTATGCATTTGAGAAAACTGACAGCCGCGGTGGTTCTGACAGCCGCTGTGGCGGCGTTCTCGACGACCTCCCCCCTCTGCGGGGAACATGAGAAGCCGGAGTGGATAAAGGAAACAGTGATGGAACTGCAAAATAAGCTGGTAGAAAAGTACGGAGAAGGACAGAGAGAGAGAATCAGCCGCGGACTCAAGCAGGTGGCGGCTCTGTGGAAGGCCGAAGATGGCGATGAAACGGTTTTTGAGAAATTTGTCCTGAAGAATTACGCGGGGGACAGGAGAGAGCATGACGAGATGTTCAAGCGTTTCGAATATATCTTTGAGCAGATAGACGGGCATATGCACGAGATAGGTATAGCTCTCAGAAGGCAGGCCGATCTCGATATAGGGCCGCTTTATCATTTTGACCGGGTTCTTTCCGGTTACAGTCCCGGGTCGCATGTCCGGGAGGATTTCTTCAGGAATAAGATAGCGTTTACTGTTCTTTTGAATTTCCCCCTTACCACACTGGAGGAAAGGATCGAACAGGGGCCTGAGTGGTCCAGGAGGAAGTGGGCTGAAGTCCGGCTTGCCCAGCGATACGATACCAGAGTTCCCGCCGAGGTCAGCGCGGAGGTGTCTGAGGCGATGGCCGCATCTGACAATTATATAGCCGGTTACAATATCTGGATGCATCATCTGGTCAACAGTGAGGGGGAGCGGCTGTTCCCGCCCGGAATGAGGCTGCTGAGTCACTGGAATCTCAGGGACGAGATAAAGGCTGATTACCAGGATAGCAGGATGGGGCTGGCCAAGCAGAAGATGATACAGAAGGTAATGGAGAGAATAGTGGACCAGACCATCCCCGCGGTGGTTATCGACAACCCTCACGTGGACTGGAATCCTTACACTAACCAGGTGACCGAAGCGGATGTCAGCGATTCGGACAAACCGGCTCCTTCCGGCATGGAAGTGACCGCTGCACGCGAACCTGATACCAGGTATAGAATACTGCTGGATATTTTCAGGGCGATTAAGGGGATAGATCCCTATTCACCGTCCGAGCCTACTCATATAGACCGGATGTTCAATGTGGCCCGTGAAATCCCGGAGAAGGAAGCGGAGAGAATGCTTCTGGATGTTCTGGAATCACCATATGTGGATCAGGTCGCGGATTTGATCAGGGATAGGCTGGGAAGGGAGCTTCAGCCTTTCGATATCTGGTACAACGGATTCAGATCGCAGGGCGATATCAACGAGGCGGAACTGGATAGAATGGTAAGCAGGAAGTATCCGGATGCCGAATCGTTTGACAGGGATATACCGAATATTCTTCGGAAGCTGGGATTTTCCCCGGATAAAGCGGATTACCTTGGCGCCAGCATTGTAGTTGAACCGGCCCGGGGCTCGGGCCACGCTTCCGGCGCTCAGATGAAAACAGCGCCGGCCAGGCTCAGAACCAGGGTTGGGGAGAACGGGATGGATTACAAGGGGTTTAATATCGCGGTCCATGAACTGGGACATAATGTCGAGCAGGTGTTTACCCTGAAGGATGTCGATTACACCCTGATGGAAGGAGTTCCCAATACCGCTTTTACAGAGGCGTTTGCCTTCGTGTTTCAGGGAAACGATCTGATGCTTCTGGGGATGGAAGAGAAGCAGAGCGGGAAGGAGAAAGCGTATAAGGCACTTGACAGTTTCTGGGGTGCCAGAGAGATCGCGGCGGTATCGCTCGTCGACATGAAGATCTGGCATTGGATGTATGAACACCCGGATGCTTCGCCCGCGGAGCTGCGAGAAGCGGTACTTAAGATTGCCGGAGAAGTATGGAACCAGCATTTTGCGGAGGTTTTCGGCAAGAAGGATGTTTATATCCTGGCGATCTATTCTCATATAATACACTCGGCTCTTTACACCCCGGACTATCCCATTGGCGAGATGATAGCTGTTCAGGTAAGAGACAGAATGGAAAAGGCCGGAAGCATAGGGCCTGAGTTCGAGCGGATGGCGGTGATAGGCCGGGTTACACCGGATATGTGGATGAAGAACGCCACCGGCAGTTCCGTGGGGGCCGAAGCGCTCCTGGAGGAAACAGGAAAGGCACTGGAAATTATAGATTAGCAGTTCAGCGAAGAGTATTAACTTAAGGCAGGTTGGTGAACCCTATGGCATCAGAGAAAGTCAGAATACTGGTAACCGGTTGTCTGGGACAGATAGGATCAGAATTGGTGAAGGCTCTGAGCGAGCGTTACGGCAGCGAAAACGTGGTAATGAGCGATATCAGGGACGAAGGCAGCGAAGAACTGGCAGCGTACGGTGATTTCGTAAAGATGGATGTTCGGTCGGATGAGGACTTTAACCGGGTAGTACTGGAAAATGGGATAAACCGCACCTATCACCTGGCGGCGATACTCTCCGCTGTCGCCGAGGAGAACCCCCTCAGGGCATGGGAGGTTAATATGGGCGGGCTGGTCAATGCCCTGGAGGTGTGCAGAGAGAATGGATGCAGTCTGTTCGTCCCAAGTTCGATAGGCGCCTTCGGGCCTGACACACCCCTGGATAACACCCCCCAGGATACCATAATGAGGCCGCATTCCATGTATGGCGTTACCAAGGTTTCCGGAGAGCTGATCTGTGATTATTATAATCTCAAATTCGGCCTGGATACCAGGGGAGTGAGATATCCCGGGATAGTATCGAACCAGACCATGCCGGGCGGCGGAACCACCGATTACGCGGTGGAGATATTCTACGCGGCGGTTACGGAGGGACGTTATACATGCTATCTACGCCCGGATACCTATCTGGACATGATGTATATGCCGGATGCTATCAAGGCGGCCATAGACCTCATGGAAGCTGAAAGCGAGGGATTAATACACCGCAACGCCTTCAATGTTACTGCCATGCATTTCACGCCGCAGCAGCTGGCGGATGCTATCAGGAAGCAGATGCCCCGCTTTGAGATAGAGTATGACCCGGATCCCCTGAGGCAGAGTATAGCGGATTCCTGGCCGAATTACATGGATGACCGGGCTGCCCGCAGTGAGTGGGGATGGGAACCCGAATACGATATTGATGGCATGGTGGAGGATATGTTAAGAGTTTTGAGTAGGAAGCATGAAGAAGGAAGACTCAGATATACGGGAGGGAAGAGTTAAATGTACACTATAAAGGATCAGTTGTTGCAGGAACTGGACGAGATAAGGGAAGCCGGCCTTTACAAGGAAGAGCGGATAATTGTATCCGACCAGAAAGCTGATATCGAAGTCAAGTCAGGCGGCGAAGTTATTAATTTCTGCGCCAACAACTACCTGGGCCTGGCCAACAATAAAGAGCTGGCAAAGGCGGCGTGTGAAATCATGGAGTCCAGGGGATTCGGCCTCTCTTCTGTAAGGTTTATCTGCGGAACCCAGGATATTCACAAAGAGCTGGAAGAGAAACTGGCAAAATTCTTCCGCAAGGATGACGCCATACTTTACGCGTCATGTTTCGACGCGAACGGGGGCCTTTTCGAGGTCTTTCTGGGCAAGGAAGACGCCGTCATCAGCGACGAGCTGAATCACGCTTCGATTATAGACGGGGTAAGATTATGCAAGGCAATGCGGTACCGTTACAAGAATAATGACATGGAGGACCTCCGCAGGCAGCTCGAACAGGCCAGGTCGGATGGAGCCAAAAGGATGATGATATGCACGGACGGCGTCTTCTCGATGGACGGCATAATAGCGAAAATAGATAAGATCTGCGACCTTGCAGAAGAGTATGGCGCATTGGTGATGGTTGATGATTGCCACGCCAGCGGTTTCTTCGGCCCCACCGGCAGGGGTAGCGCGGAATATTGCGGAGCCCTGGACAGGGTTGATATCATTACTTCGACTCTGGGAAAAGCCCTGGGAGGAGCATCCGGGGGATTTACCACCGGGCACCGGGAGATAATTGATATGCTGCGCCAGCGCTCCAGGCCCTACCTGTTTTCCAATACTGTCGCGCCGGCCCTGGTGGCCGCCGCTATAAAGGTCCTGGATATGCTCGACGAAGAGAGCGGTAAACTGGATAAGCTCAGGGAGAATACAAAATATTTCCGAAGCAGGATGACCGAAGCGGGCTTTGATATAGTGGAGGGGGCCCATCCCATCGTGCCGGTAATGCTCTACGATGCCAAACTGGCCACCGAGATGGCCGACCGGCTCCTGGATGAGGGGATCTACGTGATAGGATTCTCCTACCCGGTGGTTCCCAGGGGCCAGGCCAGAATCAGGGTTCAGATCTCCGCCGCTCACAGCCGGGAACACCTTGACAAGGCTGTCAGCGCCTTTACCGCAACGGGAAGGGACCTGGGAGTAATATCTTGACTTTATCCGCGGATGTTTATAAATAGACCCCTGAAATAAGTAACAGACAGAATCATTCTATTAACAGGGAGGTTTGGATGGAATCCGGTTCGGATCTATTAATCAGGAGCATTCCGGTAATCGGTCTGCTGGGAATAATAATGGCGGTAGTAACCTATTTCAGAGTGAAGAAAAAACCGGCAGGGAATGAGCTGATGCAGAAGATCGCCGGCAAGATTCACCGGGGAGCCTTCGTGTTTCTGAAAAGGGAATACCAGATTATAGCCATATTTATCGTGGTTGTTTTTGCGGTACTGGCATGGCTGCTCAGTATTCAGACCGCTTTCGCTTTTCTTTTCGGGGCGATCTGCTCCATGGCGGCGGGGCTTCTGGGTATGGAAGCGGCCACCAGAAGCAGCGTGAGAGCTTGCCAGGGAGCTAAAGACGGGGGCATCAACAGAGCCCTTTCCATCGCCTTCAGCGGCGGCTCTGTTATGGGCATAATCGTGGCGGCCCTGGGTGTATTCGGGCTGGGTTTATACTTTATCTTCACCAGAGACCCGAAAATTATCAACGGTTTCGCCATGGGAGCCAGCTCCATCGCCCTGTTTGCGCGTGTGGGCGGAGGGGTTTATACCAAGAGCGCTGATGTCGGAGCGGACCTGGTAGGAAAGATTGAAGCGGGAATTCCGGAGGATGATCCCAGGAATCCCGGTGTAATTGCCGATAACGTGGGAGACAATGTCGGCGATACCGCCGGAATGGGAGCTGACCTGTTCGAAAGCTATGTGGGGAGCGTGGTCGCCACCATGGCGATAGGGGCCAGCATGGCGGGCGTGAATAACACCATGTGGATGTTTCTTCCCATCGCACTTATATCAGTGGGCCTGATCGCGTCGGTTCTGGGTATATTCTCCATCTCAGCTCTGATGAAGGCGGGCCCGCAGTCGGCGCTGAGATACAGCACTTATATCAGCGGGATAATATTTATTATAGCGTCGTATTTCCTGATTAATTACCTGATTGGAGTAATCGATCCTTTCTGGGCTATCCTATCGGGGATAATAGCCGGGATACTTATCGGCCTGGAAAGTGAATATTTCACCTCCGGCCCCCCGGTCAGGGAGGTGGGCAGAGCCAGTGAGACCGGCCCGGCCACTACCATCATTACGGGTTTTGCGGTGGGGCTTCAGAGCGCCATCCTTCCGGTTATAACTCTGGTGGTGGCAATATATATTTCATACAGGTTCGGAGGAGGGCTTTACGGTATAGCGATATCTGCGGTGGGGATGCTTTCCACTATAGGTATCGTGATGTCCACCGATTCTTATGGCCCCATAGCTGATAATGCCGGCGGAATTGCCGAGATGTCCAATGCCGGACCGGAGATCAGAAAGATTACTGATAAGCTTGATTCAATCGGGAATACCACGGCCGCCATAGGCAAAGGTTTTGCGCTCGGTTCCGCGGGATTGACCGCCCTGGCTCTATTCAGCGCTTACCAGAGAACCGTGGGAATAGATTCCATCAATCTGTCGACGCCGACCACCGTGATCGGCCTGTTCCTGGGCGCGATGATGCCTTTTCTGATAGCGTCTCTTACCATGAAAGGCGTGGGAAGAGCCGGAAATGTCCTGGTCAAGGAGATCAGAAGGCAGTTCAGGGAGATCAAGGGATTGATGGAAGGCAAGGCTGAGCCTGATGAAGAAAAATGCATCGATATAGTTACCAGGGCGGCTCTCAGGGAGATGGTCGTCCCCGGAGTTCTGGCAGTGGTGTCTCCGCTGTTCGTCGGTTTCGTAATAGGAGCCGAAGCGCTGGGAGGATTTCTGGCCGGAGCGACGACCACCGGGGTGCTGATGGGTATATTCATGGCTAACGCAGGCGGGACCTGGGATAACGCCAAGAAATGGATAGAGGAAGGTAATCTGGGTGGCAAGGGCACTGATGTTCATGCCGCCGCCGTGGTGGGTGATACCGTCGGTGATCCATTCAAGGACACTTCCGGCCCCAGCATGAATATTCTGATCAAGCTCATGTCAGTGGTTTCTCTGGTATTCGCGCCTCTTTTCCTCTAGATGCGGAATCATGAGCCAATAGTCATACCCCTGCTCTTTCTTCTGGGCAGGGGTATTTTTTTGTTCTATTATCGTATTCAACAGGCATCCTGAGCGAGAGGAGGGATAATTTGGCTCTTAAGGTCGGAATAATCGGACTGCCCAATGTAGGCAAATCAACCCTGATGAATGCACTGGCCCGTACCGGGGCGGAAGCGTCCAACTATCCATTCTGCACCATTGAATCCAATATGGGAATGGTAACGGTGCCGGATGAGAGATTGGAACAACTGGCAGCCCTTCTGGAGCCGGAAGAGGTAATCCCCTCCGCTATAAATTTCGTTGATATCGCCGGGCTGGTAAGGGGTGCGAGCAGGGGGGAAGGCCTGGGTAACAAATTCCTGCACTATATCAGGGAAGTTGACCTGCTGGTTCATGTAATTCGAAGCTTCAGCGATCCATTGGTCAGCCATGTTCATGGATGTATTGACCCGCTGGATGACCTGGAGGCCGTTGAAACCGAATTGTTTCTGGCAGATATAGAGAGAGTGGAAAGCAGGATGGAAAAGGAGCGCAGCAGGGCTAAAGCGGTCAGGAAGGAGGAGAGAAAAGATCTCGATTTCCTGGAGCAGATCAGCGGTATGCTCTCGGAAAAGAGGAGGGTTGATCCTGACGAATATACGGAACACCACAGAGAAATAATCGCTGAGCTTAATCTTCTCACATCAAAGCCGGTAATTTACGTTTTGAATGCCGATGAGGAGTGCGGGCCGGAGACTGAAAAAGCTGTTTCCGGGCTGGAATCATCAGGAGGGAGTGGCTCGGTGTTTACCATATCCGCCAGGCTCGAAGATGAGCTTAATCAGTTCAGCGAACAGGAGCGGAAGGAATACCTGGAGGAACTGGGTATTCAGGGCGGAGCCCTGGAGAGGTTTGTTATTAAGTGCCACCGGCAGCTTGGGCTGATAAGGTATTATACCAGGTCCCGGGGAAAACTTCAGGCCTGGTCGATACCGGAAGGGACTGCCGCCCCTGAGGCAGCCGGGAAAATACACAGCGATATGGAGGAAGGGTTCATAAGAGCAAAGGTGATAAAATATGATGATCTTATGAAATATCGTTCGGAAGAGGGGGTCAGGGAGCATGGCCTTTTAAAAACAGAAGGTCATGATTATATTATAAGAGACGGCGATATCATTGAATACCTGTTCAACGGTTAATACGTGGATAATTTACTAAGGGGTGAGGATAATGAATACAAGAGGCCATCAGGAAATTGAACATACCGCTGATATGGGGTTGAAAGGGTGGGGGCCTGATTTGGAATCCGCATTTGAGGAAGTCGCCTCCGCCATGTTCGAACTGATGGCAGATATCGAGGGGCTGGAGGAGGAGTTTACCATTCAGGCCAGTTGTGAAGCAGATTCAGTGGATGAACTGCTGGTGGAGTTCCTGAATACCGTAATTACCGGCCTGGACCTGGAAGAGGCGCTGGGGGTCAAAGCTGAGGTAGAACGGCTCAGAAACAGAGAGGGAACATACTTTCTTACTTCGGTAGTCCACTGTGTGAAGAGGGATAATGCGCATGGCAGGATGCTCCAGGAGGTAAAGGCCGCTACCAGCTACGGAGCCGACGTGCGGAATACAGAGCAGGGAAGCTGGGAAGCGGTATGCGTTGTAGATATGTAGGACGTTAAAAAGAGTTTTAATATTTCGGAGGATGATATGGCTGCGGGGATTAAGATTAAAAAGTCAGGAGATTTTCTATGGGAGATAAAATGTGAAGGGGATATGAGGGTTCCGGCCAGGATCTACAGCGACAGAGAATCAATAGATTTTCTTCTGAAGGAAAGCGAGACCAAGCAGTGGGACGCTCTCCGGCAGATAAAGAACGTCGCCAAACTGCCTGGTATTCAGAAGGCGGCGCTGGCCATGGCGGATATCCATCCGGGATATGGTTTCCCCATTGGGGGGGTTGGCGCTTTCGATCTTGACGACGGTATTGTGACCCTCGCCGGAGTGGGGTTTGATATCAACTGCGGAGTCAGGTCCATGGCTGTGGATCTTGGAAAGGAAGATATCATAAGCAGGAAGGAGAGACTGGCGGAAGAGCTGTTCCGCTCGGTTCCGGCGGGCCTTGGTTCCACCGGGTCCCTGAATCTCTCCGTTCAGGAGATAGACCGGGTGCTGGAAGAGGGAGCCGGCTTTGCTCTGAATAAAGGTTTCGGGACCAGGGAGGACCTCGAATATATAGAAGAGAACGGGGTAATGGAGGGAGCTGATCCTGCGGCAGTCAGCGCTCATGCAAAGAAAAGGCAATTCAAGCAGGTAGGAACCCTTGGTTCGGGTAACCATTACCTGGAGGTTCAGTACGTAGACAGCGTTTATTACCGGGAGGCGGCGGAAGCATTCGGCCTGAAAGAAGATTCGGTGGTGGTAAGTATTCATACGGGAAGCAGGGCGCTGGGTCATCAGATCGGGACTGATTATCAGAGTATTCTCAAGAAAGCCTCTCATAAATACGGACTGGCCATATATGAAAGGGAGCTGGTGGGAGCGCCCATCGGAAGCCCGGAGGGGAAACGGTATATATCTGCGGTAATTGCCGGAATTAACTGCGCATTCGCCAACCGCCAGGTGATCGCCGGCCTGGTCAGGAGAGCGTTCGATAGAATTTATTCTGTGGGGGAATCCGGTATCAGTACCATATATGAAGTCGGACACAATAATCTCAAGTTTGAAAAACACCTGATAGACGGAACCGAAAAGAAAGTTCTGGTACATCGCAAGGGGGCTACCAGGGCATTCGGGCCTGGTAGAGAAGAAGTGCCGGAAAAATACCGGCAGGTGGGGCATCCGGTACTGGTGGGGGGTACCATGGGGACCTCCTCGTATATTCTTACCGGGACCGGGAAAGGGATGAGGGAGACTTTCGGAAGCGCGGTACACGGAGCTGGAAGGCTGAAATCGCGCAAGCAGGCCAGGAAGGATGTCTGGGGGGAAGACCTGATAAATAATCTGGGAAAGGAAGGCATACTGATAAGAGTTCACAGTAAGGCCGGGGCCGCCGAAGAGGCGCCGGGTGCCTATAAGGATGTGGACAGGGTAGTTAATATCATGGAAGGGGCCGGGGTTAACAGAAGGGTGGTAAGGCTGAAACCGCTGATCTGTATTAAGGGTTAGATTAACCTGGCGGCAGGCAGGAGTTTGAAATGAGAATAGGCAATTACGGATTTATCGAAACAGATATAGGGATTATCCGGGTGACCGCCGGTCCCGGCGGAGTGTCCGGTGTGCATTTTATGGATGAAATGTTGGATCCTGATGTAATGAAGAAGGACGGGACAGAAGAGATAAACCTCTCCGAATGCCTGAGGCAGCTTCAGGAATATTTCGGCGGCGAACGAACCGAATTCGATCTGAAGCTGCAACCGGAAGGAACCGCTTTTCAGAGGGAGGTCTGGAATGAACTTCTTAAGATACCCTATGCCGGTACGGTTTCTTACGGCTATATAGCCGAAAAGCTGGGGAGGCCCGGAGCGGCCAGAGCGGTGGGCAGAGCTAATTCAGTCAATCCCATAGCGGTAATCATACCATGCCACAGGGTGATCGGCGCAGACGGCAGCCTTACCGGGTACGCAGCGGGCCTGGACCGGAAGAGGTACCTGCTGCAAATGGAAAAGGAGAGGACAATTTAACCGGAACGGATATTACTTTTCCTCCAGCGGTTCCCACTCCGCCGCCGTGAAGAACCTGACCTCGCATTTACCTTCGGTAACCCATTTATTCATATGGTTATAGCTCCAATCGAGATATTCCGAATTCCCGCCCCCCTCGGTGGTTATCAGGAAACGGTTGGATATCCCCCCGAAACCTTCGCCCTGCCTGGCCGGATATTCACTGTCCCCCGCGTTTGCGTCAACCGGGATCCATCCATAACCGGGAAGATATATTTCATTCCATCGGTGAAAGACTTCGTCATAGCTGGCCCGGTCTCCTCTGACCACCAGGGAGCCCACGTAGCGGGCCGGAACTCCGGCAGCCCTGCAAAGCGCCACGTAAGAAAAGGTATATTCGCTGCAGGAGCCGGTCCCCCTTTTAAGTACAGTGGGCGCGGTGTTCCAGCCGCCTGCCAGCTCGTACTCCATATTTTCAATAAGGTACTGGTAGAGGCTCCTGGCTTTTCGGTATATATTCTTCTCATCTCCCACCACCCTGTCTACCAGGCCCCGGATATAAGGGTTCTCTATATCATATTTGTCCTCGTCGGCCAGGTACCTTTTTCTGATTTCACGGGGAATATCAGTTCCCACCTTTTCAGGGTATATGAAATATCTGATAGCTGAAGTTTCGATCTCAGCACGCATGGTAACTTCAAAGGAACTGCCCGGGCCGAGGTCTTCGGCATGGAAATTGGCCACCTTCTGGTCCCAGCTGTCCATTATGAATCTGGCGGGCTCGGGCGAGAAGAACACCTCCCTGAGTAGTTTCTGGTTATTCCTTTCCGAGGGGACGGCGAAGAAAATATCCAGCGACTTCACTTTTCCAGGCCCGGTCGCTACCGCTTCGGTACTGAATGTAACGCTCGCTCTTCTATTGTCATAGGTAGTGAAATTGCTCTCATCCTCGCAAACAAGTTCGAAGATCATGTCTTTCTGGTAATCGGTATTTACCAGGTACTGATCCCGGGAAGCGAGCCCCCAGCTGAAAGGGCCAGGAGAATCCAGAATAATGATTACCCATCCGGTTTCCGGATCTATCATATAAATTTTGTCACTAACCCTGTCGGAGCACCAGAGATAACCCCGGTGGAAAACAATGCCCCTGGGGTCGCCGGCGGGAGCCGGAAAAGAGGTTATGGTGGTCCCGTCACCGGGTGATATTTTAAGAATCTTATCGCTGCGGTTGTCACAGATCCAGATATAATCACCCTCCCAGGTTATCCCTGTGGGAGAGGGAGTGGGAGAATCTATGGTCCGGACATGACGCCCGCTCTCAGGATCCGTGGCGTATATCTTTCCGCTTCCCGGATCGGTATTCCATAGCAGCTTTCCGTGAAAAGCCAGTCCCGAAGGAAAATAGGCGGGAGAGGTGATGGAGGCGGCTATTCCCCCTCCTTCCGGATCTATCGCAAAGAATTTATCTTCGGTTCTGTCGGCAACCCAGTACTGTTTACCATCCCAGGTGATCCCGGTGAGGTGGCTCAGGCCCGGGTCGATTCTATTGCTGATATCGCCGGGAACCGCCTTCAGGGGGGCCGCCAGGAACCAGACAAGAAGCGCACAAATGATAATTCTCATAACCATCTCCTTTTATCTTTCTCAAATTGAAAAGTTTATCAAACAGCCTGAGGATTCCATAGCTGCTGATATTTTAGTATATCGGCAGAAGGCGGGTCAATATTAATTATCATGACCGTTGCCCGCTGTTTCTGATGGACAGTTATCTTGAGCAATCGCAATTCACTTGTAAGATAACGGTTTGAAATAGCCTGATCAGGTTGTATAATAAATTGTGCAGCAGGTTGAATTATTGAAAGGCCGATGCCTGAATTAAACGTGGCCGGGAAATAATCAACAGTGAGTTATCATATCAGATGGAGCTTCCGGAGTGAAACCGCGGCTTATTTTCATATCCATAGTCCTGCCGTTAATTCTGGCCTTCGAGCCGGTTCTGAGTTCGGCATCCGAGGCCGGTCCAGCCGGCATATCGGGAGTGTGCTCAAGCGGGGGAGTGGTGGTTTCAGCCTCCAGCGAAGCAACCGAAGCTGGAGTAAGGATACTCAATGATGGAGGAACCGCCATGGATGCCGCCGTAGCGGTTGGCTTTGCGCTGGCGGTCGCCTATCCAAGAGCGGGGAATCTGGGCGGGGGCGGGTTCATGCTGATTCGTGAAGCGGACGGTGAAGAGAACTTTATAGATTTCAGGGAAAAGGCCCCCCTTGCCTCAAGCCGTGATATGTATCTGGACCAGAATGGCGATGTTATTGAAGGCCTGAGCACCAGGGGGTATAAAGCTTCGGGAGTTCCGGGTACCGTCGCCGGCCTGAGCCTCGCTCACCGCGGATTCTGCAGAATCCGCTGGGAATCGCTTCTTGCTCCGGCGATAAATCTTGCCGAAAACGGATTTGCCCTCAATAAGGAGACAGCCAAGTCGATCAACAGACTGCTGACTGAATACGGGGAGGATTTTCCGGGGTTGCGGAAATTTCATGCGGGAAGCGGGGATAAGGCTAAGGAAGGAAACAGGCTTTGCCAGCCTGAGCTTGCCGCAACTCTGCGGAGATTATCAGAGAAGGGCGGCAGAGAATTTTACCGTGGAGAGACCGCAAGGCTGATTGTTGATGAGATGAAAAGGGGAGGGGGCCTGATCACCCTTGAAGACCTGAAAAATTACAGCGCTGAAATCAGAAAGCCGGTTTCCGGCCTCTACAGGGGACACCGTATTATATCAGCCCCTCCACCCAGTTCCGGGGGAACGGTACTACTGGAGATACTCAATATATTGGAGGGTTATCCCCTGTCCGGCTACGGGCCGTTATCTGAAGAAGCAGTCCATCTGATGGTGGAAGCCGAGAGGATCGCCTACCGGGACAGAGCCAGGTATCTTGGTGACGCGGATTACGTGGAAGTCCCCGTAACTGAACTTATATCAAAATCTTATGGATCAAGAATGAGAGAAGCCATTAATCCTGATTCTGCCGGTTCCAGTGAGATGAAAAATCACTGGAAGGAAAACTCAGAGACTACCCACTATTCCGTAATTGACAGGTTTGGCAACGCCGTTTCCGCCACTATAACCCTTAATGGGAGTTATGGATCCAAGGTAGTAGTCAGAGGAGCCGGTTTCCTGATGAATAACGAGATGGACGATTTCTCGATGAAGCCGGGAGTTCCCAATATGTACGGGCTGGTCGGAGGCAGGGCCAATGAAATTGCTCCCGGGAAAAGGATGCTGAGCTCAATGGCTCCCACCATAGTTATAAGGGATGGCCGGGTGTTCATGGTTCTGGGGAGCCCGGGGGGATCCACCATAATTACTTCGGTGGCCCAGGTGATAATTAACATCCTGGACTTCGGGATGGAGCCGGGAGATGCCGTGAGCTGGCCCAGGTTCCATCACCAGTATCTCCCCGACTTAATATACCATGAGGATGGAGCATTTACAGACCGGCTGGAGAAACAACTGAAGAACAGAGGCCACAAAATTAAAGCCAGGCCTCCTATAGGTGATATTCAGCTGATTATCAGACAGGGAGGCACCGCCTGCGGATACACCGATCCAAGGCTGTATGGAAGCGCCGCTGCCGGCGGAAGTAGCTGAAAAAGGAGATTATCATGTTAAGATTTAAAATTCTGGCTGTATTGTTGATTCTGACGGCGGTCATTGCCGTTGATGCCCGCTCCCAGGAACTGGATCCGTTCAGGATCAAGCAGATGTTCGAACCTTTTCCCAATGTCCAGGTGGTCCCGCTTGATAATGGGAATGCCTGGGGGATGATGTACGCGGATGTATACGGCAAGATCTACCTCAAGAGGGCCACCGAAAACGGATGGAAGAGAGAATGGGAACTTACCAGCCTCGGTTCAAAGATAAAAAGGTTCTTCGTTCTGGATCTGGATGGCAATGGTATAATCGAAATAGTTGTAGCGACCACCGGCGGAAAGATACTGATCTATGAAATGGAGAGTTACAGCAACGTATGGGAAAATGTCGAGATGGATTTCAAGGAGATAACCGCCATTGAGATAGCAAACGTGGATGATGACCCTCAGTATGAATTTATAGTGCTGGCGGATAACACTATAACCATAATAGACGGGTTAAACAAGAATCAGCAGTGGATCAGCGGCAGGGAGTTCAAGGCGGATGAGATGCTGGTGGACAACGTGGACGAAGATGAGCAGAAGGAGATAGTTCTTAATACCGGGATAGTTATTGATTCGAAATTTTACAATGTTGAACTTGAGTGGCATAAGGCCTTCGGAGAGAGAATCATTGCATATGATATAAATAATGACGGGATTAAGGATATAATAGGCGAATTCTCCGATTATTCCATCAGGGTGTTTGACGTGAAGGCGAGAAGAGAGGTCTGGTAAGCAGCAACCATAAAAATACGTAAATTTTCAGAATTTTCAGAATAATTCTTTAAAAAACCTTTTGTTCTTGTTATAATAGCCGAACCGAGGAAATATTACAGTGGAAATGCATTCAGAAAAAGGGGGCGATCGAATTGAAGAATCTGTTAATGGGGGTTTTTGTTCTAATTATATCCACACTCTTGTTGTCAGCCGGAGATAACGCCAGCGCGCAGAAGATACATTTCTCCCTCCAGGGCAACGGTTCCTTTATGGATTCACCGCCGAGGTGGAGCGGTGAAATAATCGGGGGAGAATTCAGCGGGGGAACCTTCTGGATTGAGTTTGACGACACTAACTGGCCGGACGATGACCCGGGAACAACCGATAATGAGAGATGGGATTATATCTTCAGCACATATTTCAACTACGATGATACGGCGGGCGCCGAATGCTGGGACGGTACCCTGCCGGACAAGAGCCTCGGAGATATGGACGCTTTCTGGAGGTTCTACACCGCAGAGGGAGATACCCTCGGAGGAACGGTTGCCAGTTTCAGAATAATTATCGGAGACAACAACGCCAACGGCATCATGGAAGATACTGAATATGAAATGAAATCGATCTCCGGGATTCTGGTTTCCTGGATCAATTTCAGCGCGGGATGTTACGAGAGCCTCTGCGGCTGGGGAAGCTTCTCCGGAGAGCTGAGCATGGTTGATGATCTAACCTGGGATGAAGTGCTGTATGTTCCCTCAGCCACAGACCCGATTGGACATTTGGAGCTCAGCGATTCGGGATGTAATACCGACAGCGAGAAATCATCCTGGGGCGCGGTTAAATCGATTTACAGAGATTAATATTATAATTTATTTATGAAAAGGGGAGGAATTTGACATGAAAGAACGGTTAACTGCATCGGGATTATGCATTGTTTGTATTCTCGCACTTCTGCCTCTGTCTGCTATCGCACAGACATGGCCGGACAGCCTGGACCTTCAGTTTGATTTTGAGGGTTTCGGGAATATAATAATGGATTCTCCGCCGGTTTACTCCGGAGATATCACTGACGGCGCGCCGGAGGTCAACGGCGGCGCCTGGCAGGTAAGCATTGATGATTCAGGATGGCCGCCCGCCAGCGACCCGGAAACCAGGTGGAATTATATATTCAATAATTACTTTACCTATATCGGTTACGGATGGCTGGGTGAGTTTGACGGGACCAACCTGCCGGAAAAACCGCACTGGGATATAACCCACCCCACAAACGGAACGATGGAAGGAACCCTGGTTGTATCGATGGTTTATCCTGACGGTAATATGAACGGCGTTCTGGATATTGAAGAGAGAATGTGCGGTGAGTTCTCCGGGACCATGATGGTTATGAAATACGGGACCGGCAACTTCGCCAAGTACTGCGGAGACGGATCATATAACGGTTCTCTTGAGAATTCGGACCCGGCCAATTACGTGGACGATTTTGTTTACGGCCACTGCACCATGAACCTTTTCGACTGCAGTATAGATACGGAAACAAAGAGCTGGAGTGCGATAAAGAGTTTTTACAGGTAAAACTCATTTTTGCCTGAATCCTATAGATATGCGGACCCACATGGGGGAGTTCTTTCCGTTCTTCTTCCCCGGGATGAATCTTATATTTCTGGCGGATTCAACAGCCTTTCTGTTAAGCAGTTCTGAGGGGAGCCCTTCCAGAATACGGACTTGATCAACATCTCCTTCTACATTCACCAGTAGCTCAAGCTTAACCTGGCCCTGATACTTTTTTTCGATCTCTTCCGGATAGGATGGCCATGGAATAAACAGAGGTTTCGGTCTGGTAACCGCTTCGGTACCGGAGCTCACGCTGCCTGCTCCGCTATCGCCCTGTATAAGGCCCTCCAGGGAAGGAACACCCGGAGGCGGTTCCCCGTATTCCAGTTCTGCCGGCTGATCAGGTTCTTCAGCCTGTTCAGTTTCCTGCTCCCGCTTTCTTGCTTCCTTCCTGAGGTTCTCTCCGGTATTTATGACCTTAAAACCCTCTCCCGTCCTTATATATGATGTGGATGGGGAGGAGTCTCCGGAGCCCTGGCCGATCCCTTTCCATTCAAAGACCTTGAGGTATTCTGTCTTGAATAAGAGGAAAAAGGTCAGGTGTGCCAGGACCGCAATCGATATTATGAAAATCCAGCCCTTCGGTTCTCTCCGGTGCCTGGAAATTTTATGTTGATTAGAATTATTCATTGGATGTATTTTCATTAATGATAATAACTGCATTTCGGTGTTGAAATCTGTTTCAATTAGAAGTATAAAGGTTTAAAAAGACATAAGCAATCCGAATAAGCAGGGAGCTGATTTGATCTCCAGAGATGATGTAACGGTACCCAATTTCATAACTGTAATGAGAATAGCAGCCGCCGTGGCAGCCGCATTCATGTTTATGAATAATATCAGGGAGGACCTTGCGGCCTTTCTTTGTATAGGGGCCAGTATTCTGGATTATTTCGACGGATGGTATGCCCGCAGATTCAATCAGAAAACAAAACTTGGAGCCCATCTGGACCCTTTCGCGGATAAGGTTCTGATATCAATCATTCTGGTTGTGCTGGCATTTGAGCTTGAATCAGGCTGGTTCACCCTGTTTGTAGCGATAATTCTGGCCCGGGAGATCATAATTACCATCTACCGGATGTTCATCAGAAAAAGGTATCGCCGGTATATTCATGCGAGCCTCCTCGGCAAGATCAAAACAACGGCCCAGAGTATTGTGGGGGATATTCTGTTATTCTATATTTTCGTCAGATCCGGAGACCCGTCGCAGCATTCCACTATTATTTTCATAGCGATGGCACTGATTGTATTCATAACCGTGGATTCCGGGCTGAGATATATACTTCCAAACTGTTCAGACGGCAAGAAGAGGTCTGTCATAGAGAGAGTTTATCAGTGGATACATGGTCTTTGTACCAGCAAAGTCTGATAATTACGAATAGCAGCAGGCAGGGAGGGTTAAAGAATGGATTTATACGATGCGATCAGGAACAGAGTAAGCACAAGAAAATACAGGCCGGACCCGGTACCCGAGGATTCTCTCAACAATATTCTGGAAGCGGCCAGAATGGCTCCTTCGGGGAAGAACGGCCAGCCCTGGAGATTCATCGTGGTCAGAGACAGAAATAGCAGGAAAAAGCTGATGTCGGCCTGCAAGGGACAGAAATATATATATGAAGCGCCTGTTGTTATCGCCGCATGCGGTTATGAGAAGTATGCCTATCAGAAGATGGGAGGCTACTGGAACAGCCTGCCGGTTGACGTTGGGATAGCGATGGAACACCTGGTGCTGGCCGCGGAGGCTGAAGGTCTGGGCACCTGCTGGATAGGGGCTTTCATGGAAGAAGAAGTCAGGGAGATACTTGGCGTTCCCGGGGAGGTCAAGATTGTGGCTCTAACTCCTCTGGGTTATCCGGAAGGCGAAAGGACCCATACCGGGAGGAAGAAGCTGGAAGATATTGTAATGTACGAGAAGTGGGAAAAAGAATAAAGCAGGTCTCTAAGGGGTATAATCTCCTCTCAACACAAAAACTCTTTCCCTGGAAGCCGTGACATCGTTTTCCAGGTCTCTAACCTCCAGCCTGATAAGATACCGGTCTTCCTCAAGAGAACCGGTTTCTATAACCAGCCTGTCGCTTACCGAAGCGCTGTAAGCGTTGAGCGTGAGGGAATTGGAGATGAATGAGCGTCCGCTGCCTGAGCCGGTAAGTTTTCTTATCCGGTCAACAATAGAAGAGAATGCTCCTTTCTGATAGCTGTCCTTCTGGTAAGGAATTATGGTGTATGTCAGCCTGTACCGGGATTCACCCCTGCTGTTCTGCCTGAGATTATATATATCGTATGACAGGCAGAGATAGGACCCCAGGGGAAAAACAGATCTGCCGTCCGGCCAGGGGCCGCAACGCTGCTCCGTCCCCGAAAGGGAGATCGCGATATCGCTGACAGTCAGCCGGCCGGTGCCATAATCGATGAAATGGAATGCGCCAGCGGCTGTTCCCCTCTTCCCGCCCGAGGAATCGACGCAGGTTACATGGTAAACTGATTCGCCGGCTCGCGCCATCAGTCTGACGGCATGCCTGAGCAGAAAGTAACCCCGGCCCCACTTACGGATAACCTTGAGAGAATCACTGGAAAAAGGGAAGTTCGCTCTGTATATCCTGTTATTGTTGCTGTCCCGGATGGAGAAAAATATCCGGCACGGGGAACCTTGCTCGAATATCTGATCGGATGGAATGGAAACAGAATAGAACAGGGCGTTCTCATCACCTGCCGCTTTTTTCTGGACGGCCTGGGAGTATACCTCCAGATTGCTGAACTTGAGCGGATACCTGTATGATTCGGGGATCGCTGATTCTACAAACAGGTTGTTATGACAGTAGTTCTTCAATTTTCTATCGATAGGTATATGATAATCTCCATTAAGGAATTCGTCCATGAAGTAAAGCGTGAAGACAGGAGGTTCCCTGTAATAGCTCCAGGCAATCAGGGAAGCGTCCCAGCTTTCAACTCCACTCTGATCGAAAGGGATACTTATTTTATCAGGCATGCCGTATTTGATAAGCGATCTGCCCCTGTCGGTATCCGGCCCTTCATAACCGAGGTCTTCGTTCCGGAAAAGATAGCGGGCCAGATAGATTCTCCTGAAGTGTTCCAGGCGCCTTTCATTGAGTTCGGTGGCGGGGGTCGGATCGCGGTAGACCCAGAAGTTCCTGATATAGTTTTCCTTCCAGTTTTCCGGAAGGGCGGCGAATCTATCTTTTTCGTCTTTCTCCAGCAGCGGATAAATATCCAGATAGATCTGCTTTTCCGAGGGCCCCATCAATTCCAGAGATTCGGAAAATTCCTTTTCGGCCTCCTCAAGATTCTTCATGTCCAGGTGAATTATTCCCAGAAGAGTATGGGGAAGGGGCGAATCCCCCATGCGGTCTGTCATCTTTCCGGCGTATCTGAGAGCGGTATCGGGCCTTTCCAGGATTATGTCAAGGGTGATAAGCTCACTCAGAGCTTCAGTTCCTGATGGATCTATCTTCACCGCATCCGCGTAAAGTTCTGCGGCTTCAGCCGCGTAGTCGGGGTAGCACATATTTCTGAGGTAACGATTCTTCTTGATGGAGGCCAGACGGCATATAGCTTCATAATTGTCAGGCTCGATCTCCAGGACTTTCCTGAAGGAAGCTTCGGCGTCTCCGATAAATTCCCTTTCCTGGTTGATACGCCCCCTCTCCATATATAGCTCCGGATCGGAAGGGTTCAGGGCAATAGCCCTGTTTATTTCCCTAATCGCTGATGCGCGTGAATAGGGAGTGCCAAGCCTTTTGTAATAAATGGCAAGGATATGGCGCAGCTGCCAGTTATCCGGGTTGTCAGAAAGCTTCAGCTCCAGGGATTCTATTCTCCTTTTCAGCTCCTCTTCGCCGAGTTCATCCTGCACCTTCAGCAAACGGCTGCTGCTGCCGGCCGGTTCCCGTACCTGGCCGCAACCGGAACCGGCGCACCAGGCCGCGCAAAGTATTGTCAGGATCAATTTATTCAATATCCCTCACCTCTCTTCAGGGAAGTATATTCATTTATGCCTTCAGACCGCAAACGGAAAATTATCTGGTATTAATATTGCTAAATACCCTGATGGAGCAAAAGGGAGAATAATGCAAGACCGGGATTTCAAACTGAAACCTGAGGGCCTGAATATCCTTGGCGAGATTATCAGGGTAATAGGCAGGTTGCTCTACGATTCGAGAATATACCCGCCCGGACACGGATATCTGGACGGGCTTTATTCAGATGTATACATGAATATCAAGAGGATGCTCCGGGACAGAAGCGGTATTGTTTTTAGATGTCTGGACGACTCCGTATATTACCACAATTTCAGGATGAAGATAGGGGATGAGTCGGGGATAGGGGGAAACCTCTTGAAGAAAGTAATTGATAAACTCAATATCAGGGAGATTGAGCTCAGGGAAGACCTTCGGAAGGATGAACTGAAACCGTTTATTAAAATATGTCTCTCCGCCTTAAAAAAAGACCAGTCGATTAATCTGACCGAGAACTGGAACAGAATACATAATATCGTGATAAGGACAGGTGAAGAGCAGAAGGCGGGGAGAGGCGGGATGGGCGCCGTGCTGCGCCGATCTGAGAATTATAACGGCAGGAATGAAGTGGGCGGCGCCATATCAAAGGTCCTGGACCGCCTTGAGAAAATAGAATCTTCTGAGACCCAGAAGGCAGGAAAGATGATAATCGATCTGATTATCAACGGTGATGAATTCTATTACGCCACTCTTCTGCTGAAATCCCTGAAGTCCTATGACCTCTATACCTTCAACCATTCGATAAATGTCGCGGTGATATCTTCCGCCATGGGAAGCCGGATGGGTTATTCGGAGGACAGAAAGAACAGGCTGGGAATTGCGGCTCTCCTTCACGATATCGGAAAACTTTATGTACCCAGGGAGATTATACACAAGCGTGCACGCCTTACTCCCCAGGAATGGAGAAAGGTGAAGAAGCACCCGGTAGAAGGGTATGAAATACTGAATGAGAACAACTGTGACCCCTGGATAAAGAGAATCGCTCTTGAACACCACATGGGCTACGACAGGACCGGTTATCCCAGGGTGGGGGGAAGTTACACTATCCTGGAGGAATCTCATATTATAAGGATCGCTGATACTTACGACGCCCTGACTACCACCAGGCCGTATCGCGAACAGCTCAGCCCCTATGAAGCGGTGAGGCTGATGCAGGAAGGCAGGGGGACCGAGTTTGAGCCCTCTATTTTCGATATATTCATGACCGTTCTCGGTAATATCCCGATAGGAAGTATTGTAAGACTCAACAGCGGAGAGATAGCAGTAGTAGTGGACATAAATGAATATGAAGAGGATTATCCGGTAGTACGCCTGCTGAAGGACGAGGAAGGCTGCCGGGTAAATCTGGAAGTTCTGGTTGACCTCAGCGAGAAGAATCCGGTTACCGGAGAGCCGGTGAGATATATCGATTCGGTGATGGATAGCCCGGTGAGGGAGATTGATATAGGCTCGTACCTGTCGGAACGCCTACGATGACTTCTTTTCCCGGTTCGGCCACGCATGTCCTCTTCCAGGGCATCTCAAGCGGACCGTGAACAGTGGATTCCCCCGCTACAACCTGCTCGTGGACGCTCATTTCATGGCCGAGATGTGTGCCGGAATCCTGGTGGCCGTGACTGATCTGGATCGAATGCAGGGGGCCTTGCTTCTGGACCTGGCCGATGAAGGTGAGATCTGCCTGGGGATGGGAGGCCGGGAAATGCGGACGCGAGACGGGGAGATTGTGCTGCGGGATGAGGCCGAGATCGTCTGCGTTCTCTGCCAGGGGGCGGACGAGAAGACCAGGGTTCGGGAAGACACGAAAAATGTTCTGTTCTATGCCTATGGTGTGCCCGGAGTCTCATCGACACATCTGGAAGACGGCCTGGCTGTGGCCGAAGGGGCGGTGAAGAAGTGCGGCG
>JAWODM010000040.1:0-33396 GCA_046483305.1 Candidatus Krumholzibacteriales bacterium
TATATTCATGACCGTTCTCGGTAATATCCCGATAGGAAGTATCGTAAAACTCAACAGCGGAGAGATAGCAGTAGTAGTGGACATAAATGAATATGAAGAGGATTATCCGGTAGTACGCCTGCTGAAGGACGAGGAAGGCTGCCGGGTAAATCTGGAGGTTCTGGTTGACCTCAGCGAGAAGAATCCGGTTACCGGAGAGCCGGTGAGATATATCGATTCGGTTATGGATAGCCCGGTGAGGGAGATTGATATAGGCTCGTACCTGTCGGGCAGGGAGCTTTCGATTACAAGCTGATCCTTCCCGGCCGGACCCAGGCCGGATCCGGCCGTGAAGGTTACATCTCCGGAATATACCGGAAGCCTTTCAAAACTAAATATTTAACGGTTTGCCTATCTGCTCTATTCTGTCAAAAGCCGAACAGGTGAATGTAACATCTTCCAGGTTGGAATGGATTATGAATTCAACTGTTTTGCCCTTTGTGGGGTTTTCGCCGGTTCTGGCTATTACGGTGCCGCCGTCGGTCGCCATGCACCATCCTTCAGGCGCATATACATTTATTACCGATTCGTCGGCATCGATTAGCTTAAGGCAGTATATACTTTCGCTCTGGGCGGTTAATCTGACTTTAATAATGAAATTGCCGTCTTCCATTTGACTGACATCCTTGCTCACTCTGAAAGCGTAAGCGAAAGTCGGGCTGACGACAATAGCCAGGAGGAAAGCAGTTGCGAATAATGCCGCAGTGCGTTTTCTGTTGCTATGCCTCATTTTGTTGTCTCCCATTAAGATAAACTGTTCAGTTAATTTATTTTCTAAGCAGGGAAAAAATACTGCTCATCGTATTTAATTATACCATAGAAAAGGGGAGCTTGTCGAGGGGGTGAAATGCTCTTTGACAGGTCCTGATGGAAGCTCTCGAATAATATGGCGTGGAATGCTCTGCCCTTTGCAACGTATCATATTAATATATATGTAATTATATGGGCATGAAGCTGGAAGGTAATTCAATATCCGAGCGTAAGGAATTCAAATATTTAGTATGTGCCGGGATAAAATATTTCTGGCATAATACTTTCATGAATTATAAATTCCGTAATTACGGATATCAGACTCTAATTTTCAGGGACAGGCCATCAGAGCGTAGACAGGAGCTGCTCTTATTGAAGAAGATTCTTATAGTAGATGATGAAGTGCACCTGGTTAAGATACTTGAATTTACACTGCAACATGCTGGATATGAAGTGATTTCATGCGGCAACGGAACCGACGCTGTTGAGAAGGTGGTATCTGAAAGGCCCGACCTTGTTATACTGGACCTGATGCTCCCGGGGCTCGATGGTTACGAAGTCTGCCGGAGAATCAAGAACGACCACGAATTGCGCGGGATTCCCGTAATAATGCTTTCTGCCAGGGATTACAGGGAAGAAGGGCTGGAGCATTCACTTCCCGCGGATGCTTTCATGAGAAAACCCTTTAATACTGATAACCTGATAAAGACCATAGAAAGGCTTACCGGCGGAGATTCTTCCTGTTAACAGGCTCTGTCCCGAAGGGCCAGAAAGAGCGAGCCCGAGGGAGGCGGTAGCTGCGGTTTCCCCGCCGGGAAAGCCGACAGCGGTTTTGAAATTATCAATCGGCTATTTCAGTTAGGCTGAAGGAAAATGCCGTCCTTTTTCTCATTTTGAGAATCGCCAGCTTTATCTTCTGCTTCGGCTCCGCTTTCGATTCCGAGGAAAATCTTCTTATTCTTTACCATTTTCCCAAGAAGCTCCTGAAGTTCCTGATTCTTTCCGCTGGCGCTCATTTCCAGGCATTTACCAAGCCGCTCGATTTCCGAGGCTTCCTTTTTCCTCAAACCGGAGAGCATCATATTATGGGCTGAAGATATATAGCTGAACCCTTCATTCGGATCTATACTCCCTCTTTCCGGGAGCGAACCCCCGGCAATCTCATTCATCGATTTTCCGATCCTGCCGATATTGTTAAAGACCCTGTTAGCTATAAGCTTGTTAAGAAGCAGAATGGAAGCTATTATAATAACCAACAGGCCGAAAGTATTCATCAGCAGGTGGCTCTTGAGCTGATCTACCACCGGTGCCAGCTCAGGTATCTGCCGGGCAATGGCGGAACTGTTCGATATAAAGGCGAAATAGAAGGATAAGCCGAACGCCGCCGCCACCACCAGAGTGCTGAGGCCGATCATGAGACCGATCCTTTTTTTCAGCGTGGATATCGTTGAATCGGTGATATTGCCTGCCGAAGGTGTGTATTTATAGTTAACCATGATATACTTCTCCCCTATTAAGAGTTTATTTTCATACTGACATCAAAAATTATGCCATTAATGCCTTTGAATCAGTCTGAATGGAAGTATTTCAGCGCCGACTCGAACTCAGAGGGGTCTATCAGGGTATTCTTGCAGGGACCCCGGGGGCGCTTGTTAGGGATGCCGATAACCGGTATTTCGCCGGAAACAAACTGTATCCCCGAGAGCAGGTCTCTCTCGCAGGCTACCGCGATAATAGCCCTTGGAGAGATTTTCTTTACCAGCTTCCTTGCCGCTGAACCCCCCGCGGTTGAATAGTACACCACATCATCGGGGTATTTCTCGCAGCTCTCTTTAATCTGCTTCATTATTTTCTTTTCCAGGCACCTGGGGAGAAGCACAAGCAGCTTCCCTTCCCGGTCCGGATTAAAGGCCAGGCTGTTGCTTACCATGATGAAAGAGTGCCCCAGCCGGTCACCGGATATTCCCAGAAAAGAGGCCAGCTTCATGACATGTGGAAGAAGAAAGAAGAGCAGCCGGTTCTTTCTATCCAGGCAGATTCGCAGATAACGGTTACGGTAAATAATTTTCAGGGCCAGTATGACGTACCAGCAAACCAGCACCATAGCCAGGACAATAACAGCCGCCGTTATTACGGCAGCCCAGAATGAGCCGAACAGTTTGAAGCGGGGAAGTACCAGGTATAGAAAAAGCAGGGAGATAAGTACCAGCCCCGCCAGGATCAATGACGAAAGCATCAGGAATGTCCTGCGGCTTTCGGTGATCTCTTCTTCGATGACCTCCCCGTCCCAGTCCTGCCACTCGTCTCCCAGTACTCGCCTGTCCTTCCGGGGACCCATTTGTGAATTATTGTCTTTATTCATTCTTCTGGCCGGAGAATCAATGTGCCGGCCGGGTTGTATTCAAGGAACTATTTGTTTGAATCTATCCGAATACTGTGTACTATTCAATAATAATTATTGGCCTCAGGTTCCAAAGGCGAATTATACTATGAAAGTCAGACTGATACTGATAACGGGAATAATTTCGGTTTCCTTCGCTGCTTCCTTTATACGGCTTGCTGACGGGCCGCCGGCGGCAGTCGCGGCTCTCAGGCTGATCTTCGCTTCCGCGATGCTCATGCCCGCGCTGCTGTTTTCCGGAAAACTCAGGAAAGAGATAAGATCATTCTCGACTACCGATATTTTGTTCATGCTGCTTTCGAGCTTTTTCCTGGCGCTGCATTTCATCTCCTGGATTACTTCTCTGTATTTCACCAGTATAACCAGCAGTGTGGTTCTGGTAACGCTCTCCCCGGTCTTCATAACAGTTTATTCGGTACTGGTGTTCAGAGAAAGAATGAATTCCAGATTCTGGGCGGGGCTTCTGGTAGCGCTGGCCGGATGCTTCATCCTGGGCAGCGGAGATCTGAAAGCGGGGCGGTGGAATATCAGAGGCGATATTCTGGCGCTGGCCGGAGCGGTTGCGGTGGCAGGATATTTCCTGATTGGAAGCAGGCTCAGAGAGAAAGTTTCGCTTCTTGGTTATATAATTCCGGTATATTCATTCGCTGCGGTATTTCTTGCCGGGTTCGCTCTCCTGTCCGGAGTCTCCCTGCTGGGGGCGGGAAGGGATACTTACCTGTACTGCTTCCTGATGGCGCTGATATGCCAGCTGACGGGGCACTCATCCTTTAACTGGGCGCTGAAGAGGCTCAAGGCCCCAATTGCAACAATCGCGATAATAGGAGAACCTGTTGGAGCAAGTATCATAGCCTATTTCCTGGTTGGTTCGGTACCCACCGCCAGCGAGGCGGCGGGAGGAGGGATTATACTGGCCGGTATAGTGATGATACTCTATAAGAACAATGCCGCACTTGTTAAATAGCGGTTCCCCAGCCGGAGGATGTTCTCATTTCTGGATTTTTCTCCTGAGCTGTTCGGCTCGTTCAAGATAACTTTCCTGCCCTTTCCAGTTCTCGATGAATTCACTTAAAGCTGAGTAAGCCTTCTCTGTCTCCGACATTTCATAGTAAGCCACTCCAAGGTAATACAGGAACAGGCCGGGGTCGCTCTTCTTTTCGACCGCATAATTCAGTGCGGCGGCCGCTTCCTTCGGTCTATCCACATTGAGAAGGACTATCCCTGTTTTGCCGGCGATTTCTGCCGTCTCCCCGTCACATTCCCTGGCCCGGTTGAATGCCTCCAGGGCTTCTTCCCAGTTCTTTTCCTCCATCCGGAGATTGCCCAGCAGAGACCAGGCTTCACAGAAATTATCATCGAGGTACACAGATTTCTGGGCGTACATTCTGGCCTTGTCGTAATCTCTCATTTTCATGGAGGCCAACCCCAGGTACAGGTAAATTTCCGGGCTTGAATAACCCAGAGAATTAGAATCGGCAAGTGTCTTAAGCGCATCCGAATACATCCGCCGGTGGTACATTGTCTTTCCCAGAACAAAGAGAAGCTCCTGGTCCGCGGTATCTCTGAGGGGGGCAATCTGCATGTAGGCGTCCGCGTAATTTCCCTGCCTGAAAAGTGATTCGGCAAGAAGGGTATTGGCCCTGATACTTCCGGGCGATAGCCTGAGGGCGATGGAGGAGTACTTTTCGGCCGTCTCCGGATTGTCCTGTTCCAGAGCGCATTCGGCGACTCCAAGATATGGAGGTACGTAATTCTGCTTCAGCTTTATGGCCATCTTATAACTCTGCTTCGCAGCGATTATCTTATCCTGGCCCTGCAGAGCCACTCCCAGTTTGTAATGAGCGACCGGATCTCCCTTTCTGTATCCGATGGAATTTCTGAAACTCTGTTCAGCTTTTTCATACTGCCTCATTTCAAGGTACGCGACCCCCATGTTGAAATGAGTGTCCGGGTCGTTTTCCCTGTATTGCAGGGAATTTTTCCATAGTTCAACCGCTTTCTTCAGGTTGCCGTCGCCGGCCGCGGTAATCCCTTCGTTATAATAATTAATTGCCTTATCGGAGCAGGATATCACCGAAAGAGCCAGTATAAGAGTTATGAATGTCACCGTCGCGGACCTGGTAATATTTTTCATTTTCGCCCCCCTTTTAATTAAAGTAGCATTTTTAATATACAAGAATCCTGCCCTCCACGCAGGTGAAAATTTGTGTAAAGGGGGAACTGGCCGTTTGCCACCCGCCGCCGCGGTTCACAAGCATCTTGACAACCCCTGATTATCTTTATATAGATTATGTTGACCGCGGTGCGGCCGGCGCCGCTGGAAGCTGCCCCGTGAGAGCGAGCCCTATAGATGAATTTTCATATAACTGAATACTGTTCGTTAATTGAGAGTAAAACGTTGCCGATTCGGATGGAGGCGATAAGATGCACCAGATAAATGTCGGTGAAGATATCATGGAACGCAACAGGGAGATAGCCGCCGAAAACAGTGAAATGCTCCGAAGGAACAGAGTGGTGTCGGTGAATATAATGAGCGCCCCGGGAGCAGGGAAGACCTCATTGCTGGTAAGCTCTCTGCCCCGGCTGATGGCAAATCACAGAGTTGCGGTTATAGAAGGGGATGTGCAGACTACCAGGGACGCGGACCGGGTTTCCGCGACAGGATCCGAGGTTTTCCAGATCCAGACCGGCGGCGCCTGCCATCTTGACGCAGCGATGGTTCACCGGGCTCTTCACCAGCTGGATCTTGAGAACATCGACCTTATCCTGATAGAGAATGTGGGGAATCTGGTCTGCCCGGCTGAATTCGAACTGGGAGTGGATGCCAGGGTAATGCTGCTGAGCGTAACCGAGGGCGATGATAAACCTGCCAAATACCCCCTGATGTTTTTGGAATCATCCCTTCTGATATTGAATAAGATAGATATAATAGAGCATGTGGATTTCGATATTGAAAGGGCTCGGAACGAAGCCCGGGAGATCAATCCGGATATCGAGGTGATGGAGGTATCCTGCAGGACCGGTGAAGGGATAGATAATTGGGTGAAGTGGGTGGGCCGTCTTTTTGAAGAAAGCGGGAAGTAGCCATGTGCCTGGGTATTCCGATGAAGGTTGCTGAAATAGAGGGGAATGACGCGGTTGCGGAAGCCGGAAGCGTCAGGAAGAATATAAGGCTGGATCTCCTGGATGATGTGGCTATCGGCGATTATGTCCTCATACATACCGGTTACGCCATAGAAAAGATAGACCGTGAGGAAGCCCTGGAGACTATCGACCTGCTGAGGCAGGTGTATAAAGCCGGAAAGGATGCCGGGTTGAGAAGAGAGAGCCAGGATGAAGGAGACTGATTTCAGTTCTTCTTTCAGGGAGCCGGAGCTGGCCAGGGCGCTGGCGCGGGAACTGGCAGGGCTAAGGCCGCCTGATAAAGTCCAGCTGATGCATGTTTGCGGAACCCACGAACATTCCATTGCCAGAGCGGGGATAAGGACTTTTCTGGACAGCGGGGTAAGGCTGGTGGCGGGGCCGGGATGCCCGGTCTGCGTCTGCCCGGCCGGGGATATAGGCATGGCCATGCAGGCAGCCCGCCGTGACGATGTAATACTTACCACTTTCGGGGATATGTTCAGGGTTCCGTCTTCGGATACTTCCCTGGAGAGGCTGAGGGCCTCCGGCTCGGATATAAGAGTGGTATATTCCCCCTTCGATTCGGTGAGGACAGCCAGGGAAAATCCTGATAAGGAAGTGGTCTTCATGGCGGTGGGTTTTGAGACTACCGCTGCTCCTATCGCCGCGGCGTGCGCTTCGGCGCCGCCAGGCAACTTCTCGATCCTGCCGTCGATACGGCTGATCCCGCCTGCTCTGAGGTTCCTGCTGGAAAGGAGCGAGGGAGCCATAGACGGCTTCATACTTCCGGGGCATGTAAGCACGGTGCTGGGAAGAACCGGCTATCTGTTCCTGGAGGAATATGGAATACCTTCGGCGATTGCCGGATTTGAACCGGTGGATATACTGAACGCCTTAATCGACCTGATAAAACAGTTAATCTCAAATGATACGGGCAGGGTCAAGAATCTATATCCACGGGTGGTCAGGGAAGAGGGTAATGTCAAAGCGAGAAAGATAATCAGTGAAGTATTTGAGGAAAGGGATTCCAACTGGCGCGGGATAGGTGAAATTCCTGAGTCGGGACTCCGGTTGAGGAATAAATACGGCTGGTTGGACGCCGCCGGAAAGTTCGGGCTGGAATATGACAGGGAGGCGGTTGATATTCTGCCAGGGTGTCTATGCCACAAGGTTATTCTGGGAGAGGCTGAACCGGAAGAATGCGCTCTGTTCGGCGAGCGCTGCACTCCCGCATTCCCGTTCGGCCCATGCATGGTTTCCAGCGAAGGCACCTGCCGGGCCAGATATATCTATTCACGATGAACGGTTGATTTCATCCTGGAAATATGGAGCTGGTGACCGGATTCGAACCGGTGACCTACGCATTACGAATGCGTTGCTCTACCAGCTGAGCTACACCAGCCCGGGTGTGATACAATCCAATATATATATCAGCTGACAGAGTATTTTCAAGTTAATTCTGCTCACATCCGGAATCATGGAATGGACCTTCCCCGTATGCAGATCGGTGACGCCGCCGGTGGCACAGTTTCTGCTATTCGTTATTAATGCATGAAATTTGAGCCGTAAGGTGAATAAATGGAAAATCCGGCCGTATGGGGTGGTCAGACTCTGGCCGGATAGAGATGTAATTGAATTTAACAATATCAGGGTGATGCTATGGATATTCTAAGCGTAGAAAATATCAGGAAATCGTTCAGCAGCGATCTCGCCAGAAAGAAATCGGAGGTTCTTCATGGGATATCGCTCCGGGCAACGGAAGGTGAGATACTTGGATTCCTGGGCCCCAACGGGGCCGGAAAAACAACCACTATCAAGATAATACTGGGCCTGATCAGGCCGGATTCCGGAACGGTCAGGATTATGGGAAGGGAGATCAGCGACCGGCATATCAAGAGAGTAATCGGATATATGCCGGAGAAGCCATATTTTTATAATCATCTTTCGCTTCGTGAATTCCTTGAATTCTGCGGGAGAATGAGCGGGATGGATGAAGGGCTGATGGAGAAGAAGATATCAGAGCTGATAGAACTGGCCGGCCTGGCCGGCAACGAAAACAGGAAGCTGAAGGGTTTTTCGAAGGGTATGACGCAGAGAGCGGGAATGATACAGGCAATTATGCATAATCCCGATCTGCTGATTCTGGATGAGCCGTTTTCCGGCCTGGACCCGCTGGGGAGAAAACTCATCCGCGACATCCTCCTGAAGCTGAAGGATGAGGGCAAAACCATATTCTTCTCCTCTCATATACTGCCCGATATGGAAACCCTCTGTGACCGCACGGCTATTATAAAGAAGGGCAGGGTAATAAGAGAGCTGGGTATCGGCGAATTGATAAAGTTTGGAGAGGGAAAGGTGGAGGTGAGGGCCAGGGGTTATAAGGGAACGGATATTGAGAAGATATCTGACTACATAGATGATATTCAGCGGAATCGAGGGGATAGCATAATATCTGTAAAGAAGCAGGAGTACACCAGGACCGTTCTTACCAGTATTCTTGACTGCGGTGCGGAGGTGATCAGCGTGGACACCAAACACCCCACTCTGGAGGATATCTTCATGGGAGAGATCGAAGCTGAGGAGAAGGTAATAACGGAAACAGAGAGGAAAGTAGAAACTGTTTAAACATATTCGGGAGAGGTTGTACCTATGTCTGGTATTTTCACAATAGCGCTCAATACATTCAGAGAATCAATCAGGGGAAAACTGCTTTACGTGGTGCTGGTATTCGGCGGAATCCTGATCGTCAGCACCTATCTGTTGTCACCGCTCTCTGTGGGCTCGGCCCGGGAAAAGATCATAACTGACGTGGGCCTGGCTTTCATATCTTTCATAGGTGTAATGACAGTAGTGGTGGTGGGCAGCACTCTGGTCCATAAGGAGATAGACAAGAAGGCCGTATATATGGTGCTGATAAGGCCGGTATCCAGGCTGGAATATATAGTTGGCAAGTTCTTTGGAATAATGACAGCAGTGGTGATAATTGCTGTGGTGATGGGGCTGCTTACCGCTTTTTCCGTTCTGCTGGGGGGAGGAAAGGTTACCGGGCAGCTGGTTGCGGCAGTTTATTTCTCGCTGCTTGAGATGGGGGTGATGTGCTCGATAGTTCTGTTTTTCAGTACATTTACCACCCCTATACTGACCTTCTTCTTCGCCGCCTGCGTTTTCGCGGCGGGGAGCCTGAGTGGGGACCTGAGGGTTTTTGCCGGGAAGATGGGTTCGTCCGGGGCCAGGATTCTGATGGATGGTGTTTATTACATCCTTCCCAATCTCAGCATTTTCAATTACAGGCACGAAGCGGTCCATAACCTGCCGCTTCCCTTATCCGAAGTGATTCTTTCTTCAATTTATTCTTTTATGTATACCGGAGCGCTTCTGTTTCTGGCTTACCTGGTTTTCAGAAGAAGGGAGTTCACTTAGAAAGGCATGAATAAGAAAGTTCTGAATATAATATTTATATTAATAGCGGTAGCGGGCGTGGTTGCCGCGGCAAAGAGCGTGGAGGGAATCGGAGAGAGGAAGAGAGACATGGAGCTGCAGTACCTGCCTACCAGCCAGTCTATGAAACTGATATCTCTCGGTTACCGCAACCTGGTTTCCGATATACTCTGGTTTAAGACCGTGCAGTACTACGGGGGGTACAGAATGGGCAGGAACAGCCTCAGGCTTTTCCGCCACCTGATCAACGTGATAACCGACCTGGACCCCCAGTTCACTTTCGCCTATCAGCTTGGCGCAGTTATCATGGCCGAGGATATGGGCGAGTTCGAGGAGGGAAGGAAGATTCTCCGCAAAGGGATCGAAAACAATCCGGATAACTGGCGTCTGACATTTGAACTCGGATTCCTCTATTATATAACCGGAAGGGATTACAAAATGGCTCAGCAGTACTTTACCCTGGCTTCCCGGATGCCCGGAGCCAATGAACGAGCCCTCAGGTTTGCGGCGAGCGCGGCGGCGAAAGGGGACGATGTCTCGCTGAGTATTAAAATGTGGAAGTATCTGGCGGAAAATACTGAAGAAGAGTTCATGAAGGAGCTGGCCGCAAAGTATATACGGAAACTTGAGAAAAAGCTTGAGACTGAAGGCGGGGTGCAGTAATGAGCCCGTTTATTTATGCCGCAGCGGCCGCCCTGGGCCTGGTCTTCGGCAGTTTTCTCAATGTGGTTATAAGCAGGGTTCCCAGGGGGCTTTCCGTAGTAAAACCGCCTTCCTCCTGTCCGGAATGCGGCAACAGGATCAAGTGGTACATGAACGTACCGCTGCTCAGTTACGTTTTTCTGCGGGGGCGCTGCGGCGCCTGCGGCGGAACGATATCGCCGGTATACCCCGCGGTGGAGATAACCGGGGCGTTACTTGCCGTCATGTCGGTATACTTCTTCGGCCTCACCCTGGAGACAGTTTTCATATATCCGTTCGTGATGTCTCTGGCTGCGGTTACCATTATAGACTGGAAGCACAGAATAATCCCGGACAGTATAAGCCTGCCATTTATCATGCTTGGAGTGCTTTACGCACTGTTCGGAGAAGAGTTGGGTGTGGTGGATTCGGTTCTGGGAGCGGTAGCGGGAGGCGGAATTCTGTATATGATCGGGTTTATCTACAGCAAGATCAAAAATATCGAAGGGATAGGGGGCGGCGATATCAAACTGATGGCTATGGTCGGGGCTTTTCTGGGAGTCAAGCTGGTCTTTCTGGTCATCCTCATTGCATCATTCGCCGGCACCGTTTACAGTCTTTTCCTTATCAGGAAAGGGGCTGACGGGTTGACCGCGGTTCCTTTTGGTTCCTTCCTGGCGCCTGCGGCGGCGCTGTGTCTTTTCGCCGGGAACCAGATGCTTTGCTGGTATATTTCTTTCTGCTGATAATAAGGCATTTTGCATAATAATCTTGCATATAATGGCGTAAGTTTGTACGGCCCGTTTGAGCTGAAAATCTATTTCGTTTAATTACTTCAGGATAGCCGGGTATTATCATAAATATTTTGGCACATATGTTGCGTTCATAAATCTGCGAATATTAATGCAGTTAAATCTGCGAGGGGAAAAATTACTAATCTGTCCGAATGCGAACAGAAAATTTAGCAGGCTGGTGCATGAATGATTTCTCTACCATTCAAGAAGAAGAGTTCGACGATAAGTATTGACATAGGTTCGAGTCTGATCAAAGCGCTTGAGATCGATCATTCCGAAGAGATCCCGAAGATAACACATTTCGGTATCAACCGGCTTCTTCCCGAAGCAATCGTTGAGGATGAGATCATGGACCGGAACCTGGTGGTTGAGACCATAACCGAATGTATGGAGCAGGCCGGGATAGACGGGAAAGAGGTAGTGACCGCTGTTTCCGGAAGAGGCGTGATCGTAAAGAAGATCGTAATGGACAAGATGTCCATGGAGGACGCCAGGGAAGCAATATACTGGGAAGCGGAACAGCATGTTCCCTTTGATATTGACGATGTATGCCTTGATTTCCAGATACTGAATGAGGATATAGGAGCGAACCAGATGGAGGTGCTCCTGGTTGCCGCCAAGAAGGATATGGTAAACGACTATTCCGATATAATTCGCGACGCAGGACTGGAGCCAAAGGTAATAGACGTCGACTCCTTTGCGGTTCAGAACTGTTACGAAGTGAATATGGGAATGGTGGAGGAACCGGAAGGGACCGTAATCGGGCTGGTTAACATCGGAAGTGATGTAACCAACATTAATATAATACAGAATATGAGCCCTTACTTCACCAGGGATATCAATGTCGGAACCAATACCTTTATAGAGGCGCTGCAGAAAGAGCTGGGAGTAACTTACGAAGAAGCTCAGACGATCATAAAGGGAAACCTCGAAGATATGAATGAAGAAAAGATAAAGAGCATTTTCAGTTCACAGGCGGCCGACCTTTCGCTGGGGATCGAGAGAAGCATCTCTTACCTGAAAGCGGCCGGGGATTCGGATAAGATCGACAGGGTGGTTCTGAGCGGCGGCGGAGCCAGAATCCCTTTCCTTAAGGATATTCTGTCCGAGAAACACAATATCGAATTTTCCGTGCTGAACCCCCTCCTGGGTGTGGATTATGAAGAGGGCGTTTTTGCGGAATATGAGGATAACATCGAGGAAATAGCACCACTGCTGACAGTGAGCGTTGGGTTAGCTTTGAGAAAGGCGAGAAAATAATGATTACAATAAACCTGCTTCCTCCGGAAGATCGGAAGAAAAAACGAGAGCTGAATCTGCCAGAACTGTCAACTGTCTATTTTGCCGGCGCGGCAGTCCTGTTCTTCGGAATTATTCTGACCACCGGTTTTATTCAGCACCACCGTGTTTCAGACCTGGAAGGCAAAATCATCGAGGCCAAGAAAGAATCAAAGAAGCTTGCCCCCCAGCTTACCAGGATAAAGAAGATATCCAGGGAACGCGAAGAGGTAGACAGGAGGCTTCATCTGATAACCTCCCTTGATAAGTACCGTTACTACAGGGTCAGGCTTCTCAATGATATCGGAACAAACATGCCGGGAAACTGCTGGCTTACCGGACTCACCGAACAGTCTCAGAACAGTTTTGTTATCAGCGGAGTCGCTTTCTCGAATTATAAGGTGGCAGATATCATAACCAATCTGGAAAAATCCCCCATATTTACCAAGGTCGGCTTAACCGTAGCCGAGAGGGGTGTAATAAAAGAACGTGAAGTAATGAAATTTACACTGAACACGCAGGCTATGCCTCAGTAGAAAAGAGAGGGCAGATAATGGATTTCAAAGATCCAAAAGTACAAAAAGGTATTATGGGCCTGATTCTGATGGCGATGATTGCATACTTGTATTTCTTCACCTCATTTCTTCCATTCCTATACAAACCGATGAAGGTGAAGAACGACTCGCTGAACCAGGAATACGACAAGATAAGCGCCGAGCTGGAGAAGGCGAGGAAGACGGTGGGGAACCTGGAACAGCTGGAAAAGGAGTACGACCGGCTGCACAAGAAATGGGTCTCCGCTCTTAATCTTCTGCCTGAAGAGGAAGAAATAGCCAGGCTTCTCAGAAGAATAACCAGATCGGGAAATCAGAGCGGACTGAGGTTTGAGCTGTTCGAGCCCGGTGTAATAGTGAATAAGGAATTTTTCGCCGAGAATCCAATAAAGGTTAAAGTAAGGGGCAAGTATCATCAGCTGGGAATTTTCCTCTCCAAGGTCTCGAATCTCGACAGGATAGTGAATGTTTCCAATCTGGAGATCAGCCCCATAGATGAGAATCTGTCTGATAAGGTCGGAAGATCGGACACCATTGAAGCCACAATGACCCTGACAGCCTATACGTTATTAGAAGGTGGTGAGGTGAATGCTGAAACTAATGCAAATAAGAAGTCATAGAATTATAATCTGTGCGGTTCTGGCATCCCTGATATTAATCCCCGCCATGGCCCCGGCTGTGGAAGAGGACGACAGCACTGATACCATTATCAGGACTAAGAATTACTATTACAGGGCTTTTAACCGCAAGGATCCCTTCAGGGGCCTTATCAGAGGAGAGCTCAAGGAAGTATCGGGCGACCTGGTGGATATAAATAATGTGAAGCTGGTAGGGGTTCTTTCCGGCGATATGCAGAAATACGCGATGCTGGAGGATAAGAACGGAATCGGATATATATTGAAAGCGGGCGATCCGGTCAGAAACGGAAGCATTGTTTCTGTTTCCAAACAATCTCTGATAGCTCGAATTAGTATGTATGGGCAGACAAACAGAATAACCCTCAGGCTTGAGGGAATAAGTGAAAAAGGAGACAAGAGATGAGAAAAACTTTCGGAATATCGCTGGTACTGATCGCTTCTTTCATTATCCCCGGCGGGCTTCTGTATGCGGCCGCTCCCAGGGCTGAAATCAACGGCCTGGCTATGGAGCAGATACAGAATGAGCTGAAGATAGAGATCAGCAAGAGTGGTAATGTTGAGTTTGAGATATTTACCATGAAGAATCCCGCCAGACTGGTAGTGGACTGCAAGGGAGCCATCTATGACCTGTCCAGGACCATATTCCAGGCACAGTCGCCGCTTGCATACCGGATCCGGACCAGTCAATTCAAACCTGAACCCGATCCTGTCTGCAGGCTGGTTATCGATCTCAAGAAGAATGTCGATCACCGTCAGTTCGAAAAGGACGGCAAGCATGTGCTGATTCTCGCGGGCAGATCAAATATAAGCGAAAAAGCTCAGGCTGCTTCTGAATCGAAGTGGGAGAAGGTTGTCGAGCGTGGAGAGAAAAAGCTGGAGCACGAGAATATCGATGTAGCGGGAGCCTCCATGGGCTCAAGCATGCCGGTTATAAAGGTGGATCGGGACGAAGGCGCCGATACCGGACAGGAAGAGAAGAGTCCGGCAGAGAAGGCGGAAGAAAGCTCCGCCGATACCAGAGAGGATGAAGAATCACCATGGATCGACGGCGACGACGCCGGGAGTTCCACGGAGAATCCTGCGGCGCCTGACCAGGCCGCTCCCGGCCCCAGGAGCATGGATGTTCAGAAGACTGATGAAAAAATAACCAGCGAGAATCTTCCATGGTCCAGCAGTTATGCCCGCGGCGCGCCGTCAGCGGGAGCGGGAATGCCGGCCAGCTCGCGGCGGATTACCATAGATTCTCAGGGCGCGGATATAAAGACGGTGCTGAGAACTATTTCTGAATTCGCCAACGTGAACATAGTGACAGGGGCTGATGTGAAGGGTGACGTATTCGTTCATGTAAAGGAATGCCCCTGGAGAGAAGCGCTGGAGGTAATCCTGATGGCACACGGTTACGGTTACCGTGAGGAGTACGGGATGATCAGGGTCGCCGAGAACAAGACCCTTCGGAAGGAAGAGCTGGAGGAGAGGACCGTCGAGCAGAAGAAGAAGGACCTTCTCCCGCTGGAGACCAGGCTTATTTTCGTGCACAACTCCAACGCCGAGGAAATAGGCGACGCTCTTCAGAAAGTGGTCAGCAAGCGAGGCAATATCGAGGTGGATATGGGGAGCAACGCTTTGATAGTCAATGACACTGAAGAGAATATAGAGAAAATTGGAGCTATTGTAAAAGAACTGGATACCAAGCATCTTCAGGTTGACATTAACGCCAAGCTGGTAGAGGTGGACGTGGAAGCGAAACGGGAGCTGGGTATCAAGTGGGATATGTTCAACCTGCACAAATCAGATATAAACGCGGTGGGAGCGATGGGGGTGGACCAGCAGCTGCCCGTTTCCAGCGGCAATCTGTCGGTGGGCACGGTCCAGTCATGGGGCGAGCTTTCAGCGGTTCTGCAGGCTCTGGAGCAGGATAACAAGGCGAACATAATTTCCAATCCCAGGATTACTACCGTGGATAACCGGGAAGCAACCATACTGGTCGGTAAGGAGATCCCCCTGATCGTGGCCGATGAGGCGGGAAACCCGATAACCGAGCTTACCAAGATAGGTATCATGCTGAAGGTTACTCCTCATATTAACACTGATCGGACTATCACTCTGGACCTTCATCCGGAAGTCAGTGAGCTGCAATCAGAGTCAACCCAGCAGGGCGGAGTTATTATCGCCACCGCCGAGGCTGATACCAGGGTGGATGTCGCAAACGGCCAGACCGCTGTTATTGGCGGCCTGATAAAGAAACTTGAAACAGACGTCAGAACCGGTGTTCCATTTCTCAAGAATATTCCGATGCTGGGAGGCCTGTTCTCATCGAGTTCCAAGGTCAAGAAGAAGCAGGAGCTCGTGATATTCGTAACTCCGACGATAGTGGAATAATACATTGCCCCCTCCACTCACCGTCGTGCCCCCGGGGCCTGTTCACAGGACCCGGGGGTTTCTTTTTACCCCTTTACAATAAATATTTGAATCCTCCGGCGCGGCAGGTGATTTCCCTTGCCCGCGCCAGTAATCTTGTTTATCCTGAAGTACCTGTTGACTGTAGGAAAATTAATTGCGGAAAGGCGTTATGAGAGTTATCGGGGGCAGATTTCACGGTTTCAGGCTTAAGGGGATCAGAGGAGATGATTTCCGCCCCACCACCCAGATGGTCAAGGGAGCCATCCTGGACAGCCTGTACGGAGATGTTCAGGACGAAGTATTCCTTGACCTGTTCGCCGGTTCGGGCGGGATGGGGATAGAGGCTCTCAGCAGGGGCGCCGCCAAAGCGGTCTTCGTGGAGAAAAACAGGAGGGCCGCCGCTGTCATCAGGGAGAACGCGGTCAAGTGCAATATCGATCCCGAGTCCTATGCAATAGTTAAAAAAGACGTCCTTGATTACCTGAAGGAAGAGGCCGCCGGGGGTTCTGAGTTCAATGTAATATTTGCGGATCCACCTTACTCGGGGGATATGGCTGAACGGGTGATGGAGTTTGTTTGCGGGCTTGATTACAGGATCTGCCGGATCCTGATCATAGAGGCGGGAAAGGAGCTTGAACCGGCTCCCCAATATGCGGATAAGCTGAAAAGAGTGAAGAATTACGGACAGACCCATGTCAGTTATTTCAGATTCTGATAGAGAGACCGTTTGAGTGATAACATTCACGGAAGGATGAGTATGGAACAGAAAACAGCTCTTTATCCCGGGACCTTCGATCCCATTACCAACGGCCATCTGGATATTGTGAAGAGAGTATCCAGGATATTCGACCGGGTCATTGTGGCGGTCGCCGAGAGCGCTCACAAGAATCCGCTGCTCAGCCTGGAGCAGAGGCACGAGATAGCTGAAAAGAGCCTCAGGGAGATAGAAGGAGTGGAATGTATTACCTTTACCGGGCTTCTGGTGGAAGAGTTCAAGAAGAATAAGGTGGATGTGGTGATAAGAGGGCTTCGCGCTATCAGCGATTTTGAATATGAACTGATGATTACACTGATGAACAGGAAGCTGGAACCCGATTTCGAAACTGTTTTTCTGATGCCCAGTGAAGAGTACATCTATCTGCACAGTTCACTGGTGAAGGAGATTTATAGAATGGGCGGCAGGATTGACTGCCATGTTCCGAAGCCGGTGAAAGAAGGACTGAATAAATGGTTTCCCAGGAGTTGATCTTTCCTTTAAAGGAGGAATAAATGAACGAGTTTGTCAGCAAGCGGGCAAGGAGCATAGAGCCCTCGGTTACTCTGAGTCTCAACACCAAGGCCAATGAACTTAAGGAAGCGGGCGAGGATGTTATCGGGCTGGCCGCCGGAGAGCCGGATTTCCAGACCCCCGAAGTTATTAAGGAAGCCGCAATAGAGGCCATCAGGGCGGGGAATACCAGGTACACCCCAGCGGCGGGTATTTCGGAGCTGAGGCGCGAGATAGCGGCAGCCTACTCGAAGATAATCGGGGTTGATTACCTGCCTTCCGAGGTGATGGTATCCAACGGCGCCAAGCACTGCATCTTCAACGCCCTGTACGTTCTGACCGACCCCGGCGACGAGGTCGCCATATTTACCCCTTACTGGGTCAGTTACCCCGAGATGGTGAAGCTGGTCGGGGCCAGGCCCAGGATCGTTGAACTCGACCCGGCCAATGACTATAAACTGACCCTGGAGAGTCTGCAGAAGAACCTGGCCGGCACCGATACCAGGGTGATACTTTATAATTCCCCCAATAATCCGGCTGGGATAGTCTATGAAAGGGAAGAGATAGAAAAGGTGGGAAGATTTCTTATGGAGGAGGGGATCCTGCTTATCAGCGACGAGATATATGAATTTCTCACCTACGGAGACTGCAGGCATTATTCCCCGGTGTCGATACTTCCGGAGCTGAAGGAGAGCACTGTGGTAATTACCGGGGTTTCTAAGAGTTATTCGATGACCGGCTGGAGAATTGGATTCGCCCTGGGAAACAGGGAAGTAATCTACCGGATGGGCGCGTATCAGGCCCATGCCACCGGCTGTCCCAACGCGATTTCTCAGAAGGCGGCGGTCACTGCTCTGCGCAAGGGTGAAGCGGACAGGGAGAAGATGAGAAAAGCGTTCGAGCGGAGAAAAGAGATGCTCAGCGGGAGGCTATCCGCAATCCCGTCCGTCAAATACCCGGAGCCGGACGGAGCTTTCTATTTCCTGGTGGATGTATCATCCCTCTACCGGAGCTGCGGAGTCGATTCCAGCACCGCTTTCTGCGACAAGCTGCTCGATGAAGCGGGGCTTCTGCTGATTCCCGGCGGGCCGTTCGGATGCGACAAAACGGTCAGGTTCTCCTTCGCGGTTAGCGAGGAGACTCTGGATGAAGCGATGAACAGGTTCGAGAAGTTCGTAAACCGGTACGCTGAATAGTGACGCCGCCGCGCGGGTAAACTATGAGTATTCGCTCCAGATCAGTAATATCGCGGCTTAAACGCAGACTGAGGGGTATACCTGTTTATTCAGATCTTACCTTCAGGACCGCTTACGGCTTCGACGCTACCGGACTGAGGGGGACCTGCCGGGCGGTGGTATTCCCGGAGTCCAGGGAGCATCTGCGGGCGATTGCGGCCGAAAGCGCCTCCCTGGAGCTCAACATGGTTATCAGGGGGGCGGGGACGGGGTTCTCCGGAGGCTCGGTCCCGTCCGGGAACTCCATCGTGATATCAACCGAAAAGCTCAACCGCATATTGTCGTTCAATCCACTCAACGAGGAAGTCAAGGTGGAAGCGGGAGTGGTGAACGGCAGGCTGCAGCAGTTTCTGGAGGGGGAGGGTTTCTTCTATCCTCCCGACCCGGCAAGCTTCAGGGTTTCTACTATCGGAGGCAACATAGCCGAAAACGCCGGCGGGCCCAGGGCCTACCGCTACGGAGTTACCAGAAGGTATGTAAGGTCTCTGGAGTGGGTTCTGCCGGGAGGAGATATCGGCCGGTCGGGGGTCACCGGGGCGGGCGCCCTGATGGCCGGCTCCGAAGGAACTCTCGGGCTGATATATTCGGCAGTGCTGGGGGTGCTTCCCATTCCGGACTCCAGGATTACCTTTCTGCTGGAGGGTGGTAGCGACCGGCGGGCGATCGGGCTTTCCGCGGAGCTTCTGCGGCGGGGATTCAGGCCCAGTGTGCTGGAGTTCATCGATTCCAAGACCATCCAGTGCATCTCCGAATACCTGGAACTGGAAAATATTATCAGCGCCGGCGCCAGCCTTTTCTTCGAGGTAGAGGGTACGGGGATAGAAACATCGGAGCAGAAGGATATAATAAACAGTTTCTGCAGCGGCCGGGGTTTGAGACTGGTTACGGCGGAGAGCGGCAGAAACAGGGAACTGCTGTGGGAGCTCAGAAGATCCATCAGCCCCAGCCTGGCGAGGAGGGGGATTACAAAAGTGAACGAGGATATCGCGCTTCCACTGGGAAAGCTCTCAGAGGCGGCAGGCGTAATTCACCGGATGGCGGCCGAAAGGGAGCTGGATTGCTATATATTCGGCCACTGCGGGGACGGCAATCTCCATATTAATATAATGACCGACCGCAGGCGGAAAGAGGAGATGAGGAGAGTGGAGGATTTTGTTAAAAGCCTGTTTTCTTACGTGGTGGAGGCGGGGGGGACCCTCAGCGGAGAACATGGGATCGGAATTACCAAGAGAAAGTATCTGGGCATGGCATTCAGCGCGGAAGAGCTTAAGATTCAGGAAGATATCAAGAGGGTGATGGACAGCTCGTCACGCCTCAATCCGGGAAAGTATTTTGACGGCATAACGGAAGGCGGACAGCGATGAAGGGTCATTTCATAGACCGGGTTGAGATAGAGGCTTCCGGGGGAAGGGGAGGGGACGGCTGCGTCAGTTTCAGGAGGGAGAAGCATGTCCCCAGAGGAGGCCCTGACGGAGGTAACGGGGGGAAGGGAGGGGATATAGTAATAAAGGTTAATCCTTCTCTGAGAACCCTGATAGACCTGAGGTACGGTAATATCCATTCAGCGGAAAACGGAAGGCACGGCAGCGGGAGCAGGAAGACCGGTAGAAGCGGCAGGGATGAGATAATAGAAGTGCCGCCCGGCACGGTGGTGCAGGACCTGGATACCGGAGAGGTGCTGGCGGACCTGAAGGGAGAGGATGACAGGGTGATCGCCTGCCGGGGAGGAGAGGGCGGAAGGGGGAACCATACCTTCAAGACAGCCACCGACAAGGCTCCCAGAAGAGCTACCCCTGGAGAGGAAGGAGAAACCAGGAAACTGCGGCTGGTAATGAAACTGATCGCCGATGCGGGGACGGTCGGTTTCCCCAATGCCGGGAAATCCACGCTTCTGAATGCGGTAAGCGGGGCCCGCCCCAAAATAGCCTCATATCCGTTCACCACTATCACACCCACCCTGGGGATAGTCAGGGTGGGAGAGTTCGCCTCTTTCTGCATGGTCGATATCCCCGGCCTGATTTCGGGGGCTCACCAGGGGAGGGGATTGGGGATACAGTTTCTTCAGCATATCGAGAGATGCCGGGTGCTCCTGTTTATAATTGACGCCAGCAGGGAGGAAGAACCTGCGGAGATTTTCGAACGCCTGATGAACGAGCTTCGGCTCTACAGCGGGAAACTGCCGGAGAAACCGATTCTGATAGCTCTTAACAAGATTGATCTTCTGAAAGACAGCCCCGATACGGAAACTCTGGCAGAGAAGACCGGCAGGGAGGTTTTCCCAATATCAGCGGTTACCGGCGAAGGGGTACCGGAACTGATCAGAAGTCTCTACCAGGTCATTCAACAGAGCCGGCAGCCGGAGGAAAAGTGATATTCCCCATAAACAGCACAGCGCCGCTTATCTCGTCCACTATCATCATGAAGAACGGCCGGTCGAATACAAGGTGAAAAGGTGGGGGCTCCTCCCTGGCAGAGGTAACCTTCATTCTCACCGAAGTAACCGCGGCGGCCTCGGTTCCCTCTTCGTTCACCTTGAGAAAGGTCTTATGAAGGACCTCTGATATGAATACGTTCTCTCCCTTGACCTCGCACATTCTGGAGAAGTCGGCATCCGGGCGTGAGAAGGCTTTTCCCATACCCAGCTTTCGCAGGGGCTCATTCAGAACCGATTTATACTCTATCTTCAGCCGGGGAAGCTCCACAGTTCCCTCTCCTGGCCTGAAGCTGTTTCTGGTTTGATTCCAGCGTTCATAGGCGAAAGAGTCATTGAAACCGGAAAGGCCACAATCCCTGTCAGGCAGGAAGAGATAAACGCTCATCTCCCCTTCGCCGTAGGGAATTGCAACAGCCCGGAAGCTGTCCGCATCCAGGTATCTGAATTCATCACTCCGGCGCATCATGTCCACCCTGACCGGGTTGCCGGAAGCAGGATGAAAATCCTTAACGGAGGTCTTCTCCGGGTCGAATTCCTTCTGCCAGATACCCTTGAAGTAGACTGCGTTGATCAGAAAGGCGATGTCATCCGGAGAAATGGAATCGACAATCCTCTCTATCCTTTTGCCCGTGTTTTCTCTAACCCAGCTGTTTATGGCATCCGGGGTGGTTATGGGGTAGCACTCGGCGAAGAAATACTTCTCGGTATAATCTATGAAATCCTGTTTAAATCTTATCCCCTCCTTGAGCCATATGGAGTTGGCTACGGTGAGCGTGAGCTTTTCCTGCTCCGTGGTAAGGTCGCTGTACAGCCTGCTGGAACCCAGCCTGACAGTCTCTTCTCCGATTCCGGAAAGCCGGAGGGTTTCATACATCTCCTCCCTGGTCTTTCCATCCGCGCCTCCGGCGGTCATGGCCAGGGCAAAGGAGATGCTTGCGGGCGATATGAATACGTTATCGCCGCCGGCTCTGGCCGCCTCCTCTTCGAAGATGTCAAACCCGAAACGGTTGTACTTCTCCGTGACCAGATCGCGGGCTTTCCCGGCATCATCCGAAGAAGCTCCCCCACAGGAAAAAACAAAAATACAAGTGGCCAGTAAACTGAAGACTATGAATTTCATCTCTAACCTCCCCTTGAGGAATCAATTAAACAGAACCTGCGGGATTCTGAATTATCAAAACGCCGGGGCGTTACCCCGCATGTTTTTAATAGTATCCATATCAGCGGGGATCTGTCAATTTCAACCTGATGGAATTCAGTTTTAAAGAATGTCGATAAAAATCATGGACATGGCATTGGAGGGGCGGGTATAATTTCCAAATACTATTTTTTTCCACAAAGGAGGTATACCGTATGTTCAGAACCATCAGAGTCGCGGTTATCTGCCTCATATTTCTCTCCGCATTGTCAGCCGGGGCACTCTCAGCGGATGTGCGAACAAAGGAAATGACTGCCGGTTTCAAGGCGGGGCTGATCAACCCCGGTACATTCTGGGTCGGTGACTACGATTCAGATTCCGACCTGAGTTATCATATCGGGGGATTCATGGATTACAAGCTGGGACCCAGGATTTCCGGAGGCCTGGTCCTTAACTTCAGCAACTTCAGCTACCGCGATGATTCATCCAACATGCTGGAACTCGGCTTCATGATAAAGGCCTGGCTGTTCAGCGAGGAAAGCAACCTTACCTTTACTCCCGGTTTCGGTATCAGTTACGGGCACCTTGGAGACAACGGCTACGTTGACGCTTCCGATTTTTTAATCATCAACGGCCTGGTCGATATGATAATAGGAATGGAGACCTACGATCTTCTCCTGGAGCTGGGGATTACCGGCTCACCCACCGGAGGGAACGATGACTGGGATATGAGCTACGGCCCCGGATTCTTCTTCAGGGGAGGGATGATTTTCTAGCAGCGTCATTGACCATGATACAGAACTTGCGGGCGCTCCTTCTCAGGGGCGCCTCTTTTATGGCTTTGGACATAGAATTATTATTGTATTTCCTCCGGTGCTGGCGGTAAATTATCTGCCACCTGCGGGGACGGCTCAGTCTTCCCGGTCCCGCTTTATTTTTTTGGGCTGAAAATAATGAGAGGATGTCCGATTTTTATAGACATGGCGGGTTAAATGCCATAAATATTACCTATAAGAATAAGAGAACTACTTTATCCATATCAGCTGGGAGGCAGATTTGGCTATCGAGATAAAAGGTTCCGGACTGACCATTGAAAAACTGGTAAGAATAGCCCGGGACAACGAGAAGGTTACACTTCCCGAAGAGGCTGTCGAGAGAATAAAGAAATGCCGGGCAATGCTGGAAGAGAAGATAGAGGCCAGGGAGATCATGTACGGGGTCAATACCGGGATCGGGGAATTCAGCGAGGTAGTGCTTGACGATGACCAGATCCGTGATTTCCAGAAATACCTGATCTATAATCATGCGGCCGGGATAGGGGATCCCGCCCCGATAGAGTACGTTCGCGGGGCCATGGCCAGCAGGGCCAATGTCCTGGCTCACGGTAACTCCGGCTGCAGGCCCGAGATAGCGCGGACTTTCGTGGAGATGCTCAACAGGGGGGTTACCCCTTATGTATGCCAGAAGGGGTCGGTGGGGGCCTGCGGCGACCTGGCTCCGATGGCTCAGCTCGCCCTGGTGATGATGGGCGAAGGTCAGGCCTATTACAGGGGCAAGCTCTACAGCGGACAGGAAGCTTTCGATAAGGCGGGTATAGAAGTTCCCGGCCTGGAGGCCAGAGACGGTCTCGCTTCCATAAACGGCTCCAACCTCCTGACCGCCATGAGCGCGATCATGCTCTACGATACGGAGAGATGGCTGAAGCAGGCAGAGGTAGCCGCGGCGATGTCGCTGGAGGCGCTGAAGGCGAATATGGGGCCGTACACGCCGCTTCTTCATCAGATCAGGGGTTTTACCGGGGCGGTCAGGTGCGCCGGGCATCTTCAGAAGCTGATAGCCGGAGGAGACCTCAAGGAAGGGAAGATAAAGTGCAGGGTACAGGACGCCTACTCCATGCGTTCGACTCCGCAGGTAATCGGAGCGGCCTTCGACGCGGTCAATTACGCAAAGAGCCAGGTGGAGATAGAGCTTAACGGGGTTGGCGACAACCCGGTATTCTTCCCCGACAGGAACCTGCAGATATCCGGCGCCAACTTCCAGGGAACTCCGGTCTCGCTTCCCATGGACATGATTGGGGCGGCTGTTACCATGGTCAGCGTGATGTCCGAGCGGAGGATGAACAGGCTGAATAACCCGGCCCTGAGCGCGGGGCTGCCGTCGTTCCTTACCAGGGGGGCGGGGATGTTCTCCGGGCTGATGCTGAGCCAGTACACCGCGGATATGCAGATAGTGGAGCAGAGGATTCTCTCCATGCCGGCGTCTATTCAGTCGATCCCGGCTGCCGCCGACCAGGAGGACTTCGTATCGATGGGCATGAACACCGCCATCAAGAACTTCCAGATAATGGACAACGCCTATGGAATACTGGGAATAGAGTTCATGGCCGCGGCCCAGGCCCTGGATTTCCGCGAGTACAAATTCGGAGAAGGCGTCACCAGGGCGAAGGAAGTTATCAGGGAGCACGTAGAATTCCTGGATGTGGACAGGCCGCTTTATCCCGATCACACCGAGATGAAAGCTGTGGTAAAATCCTGCAGGATTCTGGATGAGGTCCAGAAGGTAGTGGGAGAGCTGGAATAGGAATATCAGGCCTGGCGCCTGGCCGCGGGAGGCTGAAAACATGAAAAACCTTCCCGAATTTCTGCTGGCCGCTCTGCTGGTTCTATTTCCCGGCTGCAATGACGAGGAAAAGCCGGTATCCGGAAACGGGAACAGCTCAGGCGGGATTGTGGTATACGGGGATACCAGGACCAACCACCAGGACCACAGGAATGTAGTGGCGGCGATAATGAGGATAGATCCGGAAGTGGTATTTCATACCGGAGACCTGGTGGATAACGGCCTGGAGCCGGAGCAGTGGGTGATATTCGACCGGATTACCGGAAAGATGCGCAGGGAGGCGGAGTTCTTTCCGGCCATAGGGAACCATGAGAGAAACTCAGATCTCTATTTCCAGTATTTCGAACTCCCCAATAATGAGAGATGGTACTCTGTTAAAAGAGATGGTATTCAGTTCCTGGTCCTGGACAGCTGTTCCGGGATAGAGATCGGATCCGGGCAGTACTTATGGCTCAAAGAGCAGCTCAGGAATTCATCGGCTCCCTACATTGCGGCGGTATTTCATCACCCGCCCTACAGCACCGGCCCCCACGAAGAGGACGAAATGAATCTCAGAGAGAGCGTCGTTCCCCTGCTTGAAGAATACGGGGTGGACGTTGTCTTCAACGGACACGACCATACCTACGAGAGGTCGGTCAGGGGCGGTATTCACTATATAGTGGCCGGAGGGGGAGGAGCTCCCCTATACGAGCGGGAAAGAGAGAGTGAATACAGCCGCCTGTTCAGGAGCGTTCACCACTTCTGCCTGATCAGCGCGGGCGCGGACAGTATGGTGGTAACCGCCCGCGACACTCTGGGAGGAGTGTTCGACAGGTTCGCGGTAGCAGCGGCAGACAAATAAAAAATATTCCTGTTGATCGAAAAGCTGATCGAATTGTAAAATATTCAGCGGATGTGAGAGTGCGGGGATGTGGACCATTCCCTTGTATTCAAAATGTAAATATTGGGTTATTTAAGACCGGAGGGAGGAATGGTATGGCCTTTTCCGTGAAGGCGCTGAGCTGGATCAAACTGCTTTCTGTAAGAGGGATCTCCGAATCAGGGTGGATGGTTCTGAGACAGAGGTTCGATATGGAGCGGCTGGTTGAGATGGCGGGAAGCAGGGTAGGCGTTCGCCAGCTTTCAAGGCTTACAGGAAATCGGGTTTCTGGTATTGATAATAAATTTATAAACAAACACTTAAAAGCGGCATCTAAGAATATACTCGAAGCGGTGACCATAGATGAGGAGAGTTATCCGGCACTTCTCAGAGAGATCAATGACCCGCCGCCGGTTCTCTTTTTCAGGGGAAGTCTGTTAGTCAATGAGAGCCTGAATATCGCGGTGGTCGGCTCCAGGAGCGCCGGACGAAGAGGGCTGGCCAACGCCCGCAGAATATCCTCTCAGCTTTCGGAAAGGTCGGTAACCGTGGTCAGCGGCCTGGCAAGAGGGGTGGATACAGCAGCGCATACGGGGGCCCTCAGGGGCGGCGGGGGGACCATCGCGGTAACCGGATGCGGGCTGGATATCGCCTATCCCCCGGAAAACTCGGACCTGGCAATGGAAATATCGAAAAACGGCTGTGTCATGACAGAACACCCGCTGGGAACGCCGCCGCTCAAGCACCATTTCCCCCGCAGGAACCGGATTCTGAGCGGGATATCCAGCGGAGTGGTAATCGTGGAAGCCGGCATAAGGAGCGGAGCTATGATAACGGCCCGATGGGCGGCCGATCAGGGAAGGGAAGTGTTCGCGGTGCCCGGTCCGGTGGAGCATCCCGGAAGCGCCGGGCCCCACCGGCTGATAAAGGAGGGGGCGGTCCTGGTGGAAGGGGCCGATGATATTCTGGGGTTTCTCGACCCCTTCAGGAACGCGGCATGCCCGGAGCGTGCTTCCGGAAGAATGGAGCCGGAAGGGCTGGATGAACAGAAGAGCAGGCTGATCTCCCTTCTGGAACTGGAGCCGGTTCATGTCGACACCATAGCCAGGGAGATGAATACCGCAGCCGAGAGGGTGATGGCGCTTCTTCTGGAGATGGAGATGGCCGGGTACTGCCGCTCGCTGGGCGGCGGAATGTTCGCCCTGGTGGAGCGATATGGCCGTTAGCGGGCGCCGGCCGGGATTTAATTCTCGCAGGGGGAGAAAATATCTTTATATTTAAACGGAACAGGGTATAGTTGACGAAAGGATCCAGCAGAGGCCTGCAATATGATATGATTGAACTTAATCTGCCGGGAGAGTTATGCCGGATAGAGATTTGAAGACTGTAGTCACCCTGGAGAAATGCTCCGGTTATCAGCCGCAGGAGGTAAGAGAAGCCCTCCAGAGCTGCTTTTACCCCTTCGGGGGAGCGGGAGAGTACATCAAGAGGGGGGACCGTGTACTCCTCAAGCCGAATATGCTCTCAGCCAAAGCGCCGGAGAGAGCTATTACCACCCATCCGGGGATTATCAGGGTAATGGCTGAGATGGTGCGCGACCTGGGAGCTACCCCGTTTATCGGGGACAGCCCCGGGGGTGTACTCAGAGGGGTGGCGCGTGTCTGGGAGAATACCGGCATACGGGAGATGGCGGATAGAAACGATATAGAGCTGGTCAGTTTCGAGGCCTCCGGTTCGGAGGAGATAGATTCCGGCGGGTACCGGTTCTATGTGGCCAGGCCGGTTCTGGAGGCGGACCGGGTGATCAACCTGGCCAAGCTCAAGACCCATACCCTTACCCTGCTGACCGCCGCGGTAAAGAATATGTTCGGAGTAATCCCCGGGTTCAGAAAGAGCGTTCAGCACAAGCTTTTTCCAAAACCACGGGAGTTCGCGGAGATGCTGGTTGAGCTTTATAGAGTTGTAACGCCCGATTTCAGTATAGTAGACGCGGTTCTGGCGATGGAGGGTAACGGGCCCAGTTCCGGGGAGCCGGCCTGGCTGAACCTTCTTATCGCCGGAGAGGATGCGGTTGCCATAGATGCTGTTTGCGCTGATATAATCGGCTACAAGCCGGGAGTTATCGACAGCACCAGGATAGCCGGGGAAAAGGGGGTTGGGACCTCCGCCCTGGATGATATTCAGCGGACCGGCAGCGCGGCCGTGTTCAGGGCCGAAGGGTTCGAGCTCACCTCCAATACCGGATTAAGGATGATCCCCGATTTTCTGGTGAAGCTGGTCAAACCGCTGGTATGGATAAGACCGGAGATAGACCCGGAACTCTGCACCGGCTGCAGGTTGTGCGAAAAGAGCTGCCCGGTGAAGGTGATCAGCTTCGACGGCTCAGTCTGCGAGATCGACAGCTCCGGGTGCGTCAACTGCATGTGCTGTCACGAGCTATGCCCGGAGAACGCGGTGGAGGTAAGGATGAGCAAACTGGCCAGGATAATATCGTAGAGGGGGCACGGCATGGCAGGTAGCTGGAAAAGATTCAGGCACAGGCTGGAACTTCTGGGGGTTCATTTTCTGGCCTTTCTTCCCAGGCTGCTTCCATACAGGACAGCAGTCAGGTTCGGAACCGTTCTGGGCGTTATAGCTTTCGATATAGTCAGGATAAGAAGGGATGTCACACTCGCCAACCTGAGGCGGGCCTTCGGAGAAGAGATGAGCGCCCGTGAGAGGATCAGAACGGCCAGGCGCTCCTACATCAACTTCGCCAGGTCGATGATAGAGTTCGCCTCGATCCCGCGCCTTAATGAAAGAAGGATTGGAGAACTGGTCTCTTTTGAGGGGAAAAGCCATGTCGACAGGGCGCTTGAAAAGGGGAAGGGGGCGGTGATAGTCACCGGGCATTTTGGAAGCTGGGAGCTTCTGGGGGCTGCCGCCGCCAGCTCCGGGATGCCGGTCGATTTCCTGGTCGGCGAGCAGACCAACCGGCTGGTGGACGACTATATAAACAGCCTGCGGGCCAGCGCCGGGATCGGAACCATACCGATGGGCGTTACCATGAGGGGGGTGTTCAAGGCTCTGAGGAGCAACAGGGTGGTGGCGATGCTCTCAGACCAGGACGCCAGAAGGGGAGGTATCTTCGTCGATTTCTTCGGGATACCGTCCTCCACATATCCGGGAGCTTCACAGTTCGCCTTCCGCCTGGGCTCGCCGGTAATATTCTGCTATATAGTCAGGAATGAGGACGAAACTCACCGGGCGATTTTCCTTCCTCCCATGGAAGCAGACCCCGGAAAGGACAGGGATCAGGAGATCCGCCGCCTGACCGCCGGGTTTACAAAAGCGCTGGAGGAGGCGATCCGGGAGCATCCCGATCACTACTTCTGGGCGCACCGGCGCTGGAAGACCAGGCCGCCCGCCGAATCTGAACATTAAAAACCGGGCAGGATTAATTCTCCATATCGCTTCCCGGCTGAAACCCTGTCGCCTGGGCTCTATTCTTGCCCTTTATCTCTATTTCGCCGAATCTCTCCTCGAAGCCTTTTATTGTCCTCTCCAGCATTATAAGAAGAGATTTGGCCGCGGGGGGCGTCATTATTATCCGGGAGTGCACCTTGGCCTTCTGAAGCCCGGGGAGCATCCTGGCGAAGTCCAGCACGAACTCGCCGGCGGTATGGGAGGTAAGAACGAAGTTGGAGTAGGTTCCGTCAGCGGTCTCCTGGGGAAGCTCTATCTGTATCTGCTGCTGCTTCTTTTTCATGATATCACTCTTTCAAAAAGCTGAATAAACTATTAACTTGTAAATATTATAACATGTATTAATAACTATTTTAAGCATGAAACGGTAAATAAAAGAGGGGGATCAGTAATGAACGGGGAATCAAACCGCCTGGATGACGGGTTCACGGTAGTTGCCGAAGTAGTCAGCCGGAAGGGAGAATGCGCCGCCGGACACCGGGTGGGAGACAGAGTGGTATTCGACGGCCTGAATATCGACGGCCCGGTCTGCCTTCACGCCCTGTACAGCTTTCTGCCCAAGGTATTCGCCATGAGATACGGCGCTGAATTTCCCTGGCTGGACGACCCCGGCGCTGCAAGGCACGCCTGCCCGGACGCTCAGAACCCGGTGGTATTCGAGATCAGAAGGATGAGGGGGAAATAACCGGCCCCGCGAGTTAATTAAACCTTGCCAGCTATGGAGATCGCTGTTAATCTCCACCTGAAATTATCTGAACGGCGCGGGAGGATAAATTGACGCTTTCAGACGAAGAGATAAAACATATCGAGGAGCTGGCCAAGATACGGCTGGGCCCGGAGGCCAGGGACAGGCTCCGGGGGCAGCTCTCCGATATCATAGATTTCGTGAAGATGCTTCAGAAGACCGATACTTCCGGCTATCCGGGGGCCCCTTACCTGGAGAGATTCATCGCTGACCTGCGTGGAGGCGCCTCCGGCGGGGAGCTTGACCACGAAGAAGTAATGAAGCAGGCACCCGGCCGAGATGGCGGATTCTTCCGGGTTCCCCCGGTAATAGAGAAGGAGTAGGCGCGGGCTGTGGAACTTAACAGAATGAGCATAAAAGAGCTGAAAGACCTTTACCGGAGAGGCGAGGCGAAACCGGCCGATGCGGTCAGAGCCTGTCTGGAGAGGATCGAAGAAAAGGATGAAGTGATAGGAGCCTTCCTGAGGACCTTTCCGGATGAGGCGATGAAAAGGGCCAAACGCCTGGAAGAGGAGGGCTTCAGGGACCTTCCCATGTGGGGAGTCCCGGTGGCGGTAAAGGATAATATCTGCACCCGCGGCCAGGAGACAACCGCCGGCTCCAGGATGCTGGAAGGGTACCTGCCCCCCTACAGCGCCACTGTGGTGGACCGGCTGAAAGAGGCAGGAGCGATAATCATCGGCAAGACCAACATGGACGAGTTCGCCATGGGCTCTTCCACAGAGAACTCAGCCTACCGGAATACAGCCAACCCCTGGAACGAGCTCTGCGCCCCGGGCGGCTCCAGCGGGGGCTCGGCGGCGGCGGTAGCGGCCGGTATGGCGACGGTAGCCCTGGGATCCGATACCGGAGGCTCCATCAGGCAGCCGGCATCCCTCTGTGGGATAGCGGGTCTGAAGGGCACCTACGGAAGGGTATCCAGGTACGGCCTGATCGCCTTCGCCAGCAGCCTGGACCAGATAGGCCCGATGACGGCGACGGTGAAAGACTCCGCCATCACCCTCGGTGTGATAGGGGGGAAAGACCCACGGGACGCCACCACCATACCGGAAGAGCCGGAAGACTATATCTCAGAGATAGATAAGGGGATAAAGGGATTCAGGGTGGCCGTCCCCAGGGGTCTGGACCGCTATGAGATAGAACCGGAGATTGCAGCGATTCTCAGAGAAACCGAAAAAGAGCTGGCTGCCTCGGGCGCGGAGATTACCGAGGTGGAACTTCCCGACCTGGACGCTTCGATCGCCTGCTACTACGTTCTGGCCAACGCCGAGGCATCCAGCAACCTGGCCCGCTACGACGGGGTTAAGTACGGGTTCAGGGCGGACTCAGATACCCTGGACGAGATGTACAAGAGAACCAGGGGGGGCGGGTTCGGCGACGAGGTTAAGAGAAGGATTCTGCTGGGCACATACGTCCTCTCGGCGGGATACTACGACGCCTATTACAACAAGGCCCAGGAGGTGAGGGGGATGATCTGCGGGATGTTCGAGGAGATCTTCGCAGAGTACGACCTGGTGATGCTTCCCACCGCCCCTGGTGGAGCCTTCAGGATAGGAGAAAAGATAGATGACCCGGTACAGATGTACCTTTCGGATATATTCACCACCCCGGTCAACATTGCGGGGCTTCCGGGGATATCAGTCCCGGCCGGCCTCAACGAAAAGGGACTTCCGCTGGGGATTCAGCTGATAGCCGGGTACGGCCAGGAGTCGAAGCTGCTCCGAGGCGCCGCCCACCTGGAGAAGATGTACGGATTTGATTCGAACCCCGAAGGGTAAAAGAGATAAGGAAAGCTTATGGCAGGCAGGAAATACGAGCCGGTAATCGGGATAGAGGTTCACGCACAGCTTCTGACCTCAACCAAGATATTCTGCTCCTGCAGGCCCGAGTACGGGGCCGAGCCCAACACGCGGGTATGCCCGGTATGCCTGGGTCTTCCCGGAGCGCTTCCGGTTCTCAGCGAAGAGGCGGTGGATATGGCGGTTATGATGGGGCTGGCCCTGGGGTGCGATATCGCCCCGCGGAGCATCTTCGCCCGGAAGAATTACTTCTACCCGGACTGCCCAAAGAACTACCAGATATCGATGTACGACAAACCGCTGTGCGAGAACGGCCTGGTGACCCTGGAGACCGGACATGGAGAGGTGGAGATAGGGGTGGAGAGGATACACCTTGAGGATGACGCGGGGAAGATGACCCATACCGGAGAGGGTGCCAGCCATGTAGATTTCAACCGCTGCGGGGTTCCCCTGATAGAGATAGTGACCAGGCCTGATATCAGGTCGGCCAGTCAGGCTTCCGGATACCTCAAGCGGCTCCGCCAGATCCTCAGGTACCTGGGCATCTGCGACGGCAACCTGGAAGAGGGCTCCATGCGCTGTGACGTGAATATCTCGGTAAGAGAGGTTGGCAGCGATCAGCTTGGCACCAAGACCGAGATCAAGAACCTCAACTCCTTCAAGGCGGTGGAGAAGGGGATAGAATTCGAGGTGGAGAGGCAGATCAGGGTGCTGGAGGAGGGCGGCAGCATATCCCAGGTGACCAACCTCTGGGATGCAGATAACCAGCGGCTGATCATGATGAGGAGCAAGGAGGAGGCGCACGACTACAGGTACTTCCCGGAGCCGGATCTTCTGCCCCTGCAGGTTTCCGGAGAAAAGGTATCGGCAGTTAAGGACAAACTCCCCGAGCTTCCTCTGCAGAAAGAGAGAAGGTTCAGGGAGCAGTACGGGCTCAGCGAATACGACGCCGAGGTTCTCTGCGCCGAACGCAGCATAGCCGATTATTACGAAGAAGTGGCTGCCGGGAGCGGCCTTCCCAAGAAGAGCGCAAACTGGGTGATGCGGGAGGTAATGGGGGAGCTGAAGAAGAGCAGCATAGCGATAGAGAAGTTCGTAGTTAAATCGGCCTCCCTGGCGGAGCTGGTAAGGCTGATCTCGGACGGTGCCATCAGCGGCTCGGCCGCCGGCGAGGTATTCGAGAAGATGGTTCAGACCGGAAAAGAGGCGAAGGTGCTGGTAGCAGAGCTGGGCCTGGAACAGATCAGCGAATCGTCGGAGCTGGAGCAGATGGCTGCGAGAATTATAGAAGAACACCCGGAGGAGGCGGCAGACTACCGGGTCGGCAAGAAGAAGCTTATCGGATTCTTTATGGGACAGGTGATGAAGGCGAGCAGGGGGAAAGCTAATCCCGGCATGGCCAGGGAGATACTGATGAAGAAACTGGAGGAGTAGGGGCCTTCATTTGTGAAATCCTTTACGAATAATTTCCTGTTGCGATAAAAAGTGGCAAATTATTTACCGCCAACAGTGGGCGTTCACTCTCAAAAAAATTAAATTCCTGAAAAGATCCTTGAAAAATATTTTCTATCGGAATAGAATCTTCAATCACCCGCGCCCGGCGGGCTGAAATACCTGAGAGTGCTTTGTGAATGATGAAGGGAGGAAGAAGATGAAAAGAGCGCTTTTTATTTTATCTGTCACTTTTTCAGTTCTGGTTGTCCCTCTTGGCGGAGGGCTGCGTGCTGAAATACTTATCA
>JAWODM010000038.1:0-34720 GCA_046483305.1 Candidatus Krumholzibacteriales bacterium
TACAGTGGCGGGCATAAGGCCCTCAGGGATCTCAACCTTACCATCGAAAACGGAATTTTCGGGCTGCTGGGGCCTAACGGCGCGGGCAAGACCACCCTGATGCGGATCCTGGTAACCCTGATGGAGCCCACCTCCGGCGAGGTCACCATCGGCGGTTACGACCTTAAAAAGGACAAGAAGCATATCCGGGAGATGATCGGGTACCTCCCCCAGGAGTTCAAGAGCTTTCCCAAGCTCAAGACCTGGGAATTTCTCGATTACGCCGCCTCCCTGGCCGGGTTTACGGACAAAAAGAAAAGGAAGGAAGCGGTTGACGGGATGCTGGAGCAGGTGGGGCTGTTCGATGCAAGAGACCGCAGGGCTTCCAAACTCAGCGGCGGGATGAAGAGGCGTCTGGGGATCGCCCAGGCGCTTATCGGCCGGCCCAGTATTCTGGTGGTGGACGAGCCGACTACCGGGCTGGACCCCGAAGAGAGGGTCAGCTTCAGAAACCTCCTGTCAGATATGAGCGAGGGAGAGACCATAATCATCCTTTCCACCCATATCGTGGGGGATATCTCCAGCACCTGCCGGCGGCTGGCACTTCTTAACATGGGAGAGCTGGTCTACTCGGGGCCTCCGGAAGAGCTGGTGGAGATGGCCAGGGGACATACCTGGAAAGTCAGCGCCCTGGACAGCGAACTCGAAAAACTGAAGGCGGAGTATCCGGTAATATCGACCTTCCCCGCCGGGAACGGCTGGGAGGTGCACCTGATAGCGGAGGATCTGGAGGGATACGACAGTCAGCCTCTGGAGCCGGACCTCGAGCACGCCTACGTCTACTTCATGGAAAACCGGGCCGGGGAAGGTTCAGATCCGGAGATAACAGTATAGATTAAACCGGGGCGGCGAAATATGACGGCTATAACAAATATCTGGACGGTTGCTAAATTCGAGGCAAAGACCCTTTTCAGAAGCTGGTTCTTCAGGATATTCTCCCTGGTGGCGCTGGTTCTGATCACCCTGGCAGGCATTCCGCTGTTTACCGGCATCGCGCCGGTTCCCTGGGAGTTCAGGGGGATCCCCTCCTCCATCCCATACCTTAACATACTGCTTCTCAATGTAGTCCAGGCGGTAATCGCCATCTTTATCTCTTCAGATTTCCTCAAGCGGGACCGGAAGCTGGATACCACCGAGGCGATCTATACCAGGCCGGTGTCCAACCTGGAGTATGTGGCCGGCAAGATTCTGGCGGTACTGTTCGCCTTCCTGATCCTGAACGCGGCGGTTCTGGTAATCGCTCTGGTTTATAATATCTTCTTCGCCAATGTGGGAATAATGCCCCTCTCCTATATCCTCTATCCGATACTTATCAGTCTTCCCACAATAATCTTCATACTGGGGCTTTCGTCTCTTTTCATGGTAACCATCAGGAACCAGGCGGTCACCTTCATCGTTCTTCTCGGATATGTGGCAACCACTATTTTCTACCTCTCCAGAAAGTTCTATAACCTGTTCGACTATCTGGGATTCAACGTACCCTTCTTCTACTCCGATATAACGGGATTCAGCGGCATTTCGGAGCTGCTGATGCACAGGGGGATATACTTCTGCCTGGGAATCGCCTTTATTCTGATAACCGTACTGGCGCTGAAGAGGCTTCCCCAGTCCAGGCTCTCCCGGCTCATATGCCTGGTCCTGGCTCCCCTCTTTATAGCGTGCGCAGCAGTCCTGGCTGCCGGGTTCATATCCGGCGCCGGGGGTATAGACAGCGCCAGAGAGAGGATGAAGGAAATCAACAGCGAATATACAGGGGCGCCCGCCCTGGACATCGATAAATGCGTCCTGGAACTCGGCCATGAAGGAAACTCCATAAGGGTTCAGGCGGAGTTGTCGTTCAGGAACAGGTCAGAAAACCCGGTATCGAAATACCTGTTCAATCTGAACCCCGGATTGAAGGTGGAGAGTGTTATAAGCGGCGCTCAGGAGCTTCCCTTCGAAAGGGACTATCACCTTCTGGCAGTTACTCCCCCTTCTGCCCTTCAGCCGGAGGAAGCTGATTCTCTGAAGATATCATACGCCGGCTCGATATCCGAAAATGCATGCTATCCGGATATAGAACCGGAGAAGATCCGGGAGGATTTCAGAATAACCTTCTTCTGCGTGAAGAAGAGATACGCCTTCATCGGTTCTGATTACCTTCTGCTGACCCCGGAAGCTCACTGGTACCCGGAGAGCGGGCCCGGATACAGGTGGGACAACCCGGCCTACGGAAATTTCGATTTCCGGACCTTTAATCTTAAGGTGAAAACCGGCCGGGACCTTTCGGTAATTTCACAGGGAAAGGTCTCCGGAGAAGGCGGCAGCTTTTCCGTGGATCCCGGACTGCCGGTTCCCGGGTTGACTCTTGCGGCCGGGAAATACGCAGAGAGATCGGTTACTGTCGATTCAGTGGAAATAAGCCTTCACACTATCGAGGGTCATGACTACTTCCTCCCCTACTTTGATGAAATCGGAGACACTCTGGGTGAGGTCATAAAAGAGGAAAAAGATAATTTCGAGAGCGAGATCGGGATGGAATACCCCTACCCCGAACTGAAACTGGTGGAGGTTCCGGTCAGTTTCTTCTGCTACAGCAGGATCTGGACTCTGAGTTTTGAAGCGGTACAGCCTGAGATGGTGCTCCTTCCGGAAATGGGAGTTAACCTTCCCGGAGCCGATTTAAGAAGACACGCCTGGGCCCAGAAAAGAAGGGAACGGAGAAGTAACCAGACCACTTCCGAAGTTGAGAAACAGGCGAATATGCTCAGCTCATTCATAACAGAGGCCATTACCGGGGAGTTAAACCCCCCGGAATTCAGAAGAAGGTCCAACGCCGAGGTCAGCTATAACCTGTTCCCATGTTACTACACGCACATAAATCATATTGAAAGTTACCGCTACCCGGTTCTCAATACCGCCCTTGAATCCTACCTTGCCGCGGACCTGGAAAGAGGGCCCTCCCGTTTCGTCCGCTTTTTTTCCGGAATAACCGATAACGAGAGGGCCAACATGGAGCTGGCCGATAGAAGCATGGTTGATATAATGCAGGACCCGGAGAGCAGAGAGATCCTGCCCTACGTGCTTAACCTGAAGGGTAAGCACCTGTTCCGGCTTATTGGAAGCAGGGCCGGGGAGGACGAACTGGCTGCGTATGTTAAAGAGCTCCTGAGCGAAAGCAGGTTCAGAGAACTCGGAGAAGATCAGTTCACCCGGAAGGCCTCGGAGAGATTCGGGATAGATATGTCAGGTTATATTGAGGACTGGTACACCAGAAGCGGCGTCGCCGGTTTTCTGATAAGAGACGTGGAAAACTACAAATACATAGAGGGAGATCGGACCCGCTATCAGGTCAGGCTCAAGATAAAAAACGGGAAGGAAACCGACGGGATGGTAAAAGTGACCGTGAGCAAGCGGGGCGGCCGGAGGAGGTTCGGGCCTCCCGGTTTCCGCTCCCGCCCGGACGATGATACCTCCACCGAGCGGTATCTCTTCCTGGAAGGGAACCAGGCGCGAGAAATCGGCATGGTGCTGAATTACGAACCGTCGGTGATGACCATAGATATGATGGTCTCCAACAACCTCCCGGCGGTAATAGAGAGAGAGTTCGAAGAGTTTGAGCTGAGAAAATCGCACGCCCCGCTGGATGGAATCCGCGAGATTCCTCCCTCCGGCATCAGAGAGCATAATCCCGGGGAGATAGTGGTGGACAACGAAGATCCCGGCTTTGCGGCCATGGAGAAGGAGGAAACCAGCCTTCTCAAGAAGGTCCTTCCGGACTTCTGGAGGTCAGAGGATGAGCAGAAATATTCGGGGCTCCGGTACTGGCAGTCATCCAACGAATGGAAAGCTACCATAAGCTCAGATTTCTATGGGAAGTACATCCGGTCCGCTCATTTCATCCAACCGGGAGACGGAGACCTCAAGGCGGAATGGAACGCTGATATACCCGAAAGCGGCTATTACGACGTCTACTGCTACATAAGCAAGATCAGAACCCCCTGGGGAAGAAGAAGGCGCGACCGGGACGAACACTCCTACGGAAGAAACCAGTATATAATCCATCACGACGATGGCGTCGAAGAGACCGGCATCGACCTGGATAACGCATCAGAGGGATGGAATTTCATGGGTTCATACTACTTCTCCGCCGGAAAGGCCAAAATCGAAATCACAAATGAGGGGGAAGGCAGGTTTATTATCGCTGACGCGGTAAAATGGGTGCACCAGTAAGAACGGCCGGATTCGGCCGAAGAGACAGGAATATAATTATGAAAATGGTTACGGTAAAGTTAGCGGCAGCGGCGGCACTGCTTGCCTGCCTCTGCGGGAATACTTACTCTGAGCAGGTTCTGACCCTGGAAAAAGCTATTCAGACCGGAATGCAGAACAGCCCCTCCATCAAACAATCGAGGTACAGCCTGAAGAGAAGCAACGCTTCGCTGAACGCCGCCAGAGCCCGGCTGAAATCTAAATTCAGCCTGTCGGTCACGCCGGTCAGTTACACCGAAAACCTCAACTTCAACGACCAGTTCTCGGAGTGGTACCGCAGAGAGACCACCGAGCACTCGGGAACCTTCCGGATAGAACAGCCGATCAAATGGACCGACGGAACCCTCTCCCTGATTGACCGCCTTTCATGGCGTGAATCGTACAGCAGCTTCTCGGATATTACGGACAGGAGCTATACCAACGATTTTTATATCAGTCTCAGCCAGCCGCTTTTCACCTACAACCGGACCAAACTCGACATGGAGGAGCTGGAGCTGGACCTGGAGAGAACCCGGCTACAGTATATGATACAGAAGCTGTCGCTGGAAAAGCAGATTACCGAGAGCTTCTTCAACCTCTACAAGATAAAGAAGAGCATGGAGATTGCGGCGGAGGACAACCAGATCAAACAGGAAAGCTACGATATCATGAAGAACAAGGTGGAAGCGGGCCTGAGCAAAAGGGAAGACCTCTATCAGGCGGAGCTGAATCTTGCCAACAGCGAGCTGACCCTTAAGAACGAACAGGTGGAACTGGAAAACGCCCTGGACAACTTCAAGAGGCTTCTGGGAATACCTGTCACCGAGGATATTTCGATATCAGCCGACGTCTCGTACCAGCCGGTGGATGTGGACCTGCAGAAGGCGATCCGGCACGGGCTGGAGTACCGGATGGAGCTGAGGCAGGCTGCCATAGATATTCAGAACGCCCGGAACGCTATAATAGAGACCGGAGCCAGAAATGAGTTTTACGGTAACCTGGAGCTTTCCTACGGAAGCATAGGAAAGAACGAGCAGTTCAGAGATATTTACGATCAGCCGGAGAAGAACCAGCAGATGCGGCTCTCCTTCGAAGTTCCCATCTGGGACTGGGGGGAGAAGGAATCGATGCTGGAGGCCTCCAGGGCCACCCTTGATTCCAGGGAGCTGGACCTGGAAACCGCCAGAGAAGATATTATTATAGAAATACGGCAGGTCTACCGGAACCTGAACAACCAGGTGGTCAGAATCCAGATAGCCGACAAGAACGTGGAGAACTCTCAGCTCACCTACGATATAAACCTGGAGCGGTACAAGAACGGGGACCTTACCAGCAAGGACCTGAACGATTACCAGAACCAGCTGGCCCGGGAGAAGAACTCCAGGGTATCGGCCCTGATCCAGTACAAACTCTACCTGCTGGAGATGAAAATCAAATCGCTCTGGGACTTCGAAAACGGATATTCTGTAATTCAGGAGATAGAATAAGGAGTTGAATGTGAAAAAGGTTATATTAATAGCGGTTCTTCTTATCGGTTCCTGCGGCGGAGAGGGTATGGATACCGGAACGGAAGTGCCCGCGCCGGTATCGGTCAGGGAAATCAAACTTTCTTCCATAGAAGAATACATAGAATCGACCGGGACCGTAACCCCCCTGAAAAAGGCCGCCCTGAAATCAAAAAACAGCGGCTACTACCAACTCCTGGATAATCCGGAGACCGGAGAGGTATTCGCTCTCGGCGACCTGGTTGCCGAAAACGGGGTGATTATCAAGCTGGAGAACCCCGAACTCGAGAACAACATAATGCTGGAGTCGAAGAAACTGGAGCTGGAAACCTCGGAGCTTGAATACAGGAACCAGAAAGCCCTTTACGAAAAGGGCGGGGTTACCTATCGGGAGCTGATAAACGCCGAGAAGGCCTGGATAAACGCTAAGTACAACTATGAAAACGCCAGGATTCAGCTGGCTTCGCTTCAGATAAGAGCGCCGTTTACCGGAGAGATAGCAGAGCTTCCCTATTACACTCCCGGTACCGAGATAGATGCCGGCACCGAGCTGGTTACCCTTATGGATTACCATACTCTCAGGCTGGAACTCAACATACCGGGCTCCGAGTTTCACCGGGTGAAGACCGGGCAGCATTCGGACATAACCCACTATCTGATGCCCGATGACACCCTGGCAGGCCGGATAACCCAGAAGTCCCCGGTGGTAGACCCGGACACCAGGTCATTCAAAGTGAAGCTCCTGGTGGACAATACGGAACTGAAGCTTAAACCCGGTATGTTCGTCAAGGCGCAGGTAACGGTGACGCGAAGAGACAGCACCATAGTCATCCCCAGGGATATTGTGCTGATGAAGGACCGGGGCAAGACGGTTTTTATAGTGGAGAAGGGAGCCGCCAGGGAAAGAGTCATTGAGACCGGTATAGGGAATGCTGACAGTGTGGAAGTCGTTTCCGGCCTCAGAGAGAATGAACGGCTGGTGGTCAAGGGGTTCGAAACCCTGAAACACCGCTCCAGGGTGAAAGTACTCAGATAATCATTATTTCCACGGAGAAGGCGCTGGAATAATATGGAGAAAATAGCAAGGTTCTCAGTAAATCAGCCGGTTACCGTCCTGATGTTCATCCTGGCGGTGATCCTTCTGGGCGTGATTTCGTTTCAGAGGCTGGGGGTCGAGATCATGCCCGATCTCAAGAATCCCTCTCTGTTCGTAGAGCTGGATGCGGGCGAACGCCCCCCCGAAGAGATAGAAGACCTCTACGTCGAGCAGATAGAATCTATTGCCAGCAGGCAGAGAGGCGTTATTGAGGTTGAATCAACCATCAGGACCGGGGCGGCACTGGTATCGGTATCCTACAGCTGGGGGACTGATATGGATGCCGCTTTCCTGGAGCTCCAGAAAAGCGTCAACGACCTGTCCCAGCAGTTTGACATTGAAGATATCTCCATAACCCAGTACGACCCCAACGCCGAGCCGGTAATGACCCTGGCGATGTACCATCCCGGGATAACCGATATGAACGAGCTGCGCAAAACGGCTGAGTATTACCTGCAGAACGAACTGATCAGAATCGACGGAATAGCGGAGGTGGAGATCCTGGGTGAGGAGGAAAGCGAGCTGGTGGTGGAGACAGACCGCTATCTTCTGGACGCCTACGGTATTACCACCGATCAGATAACCGCCAGAATCCAGAACTTCAACCAGAATGTTTCCGGCGGCTCGGTGCTGGAGATGGGCAGAAAATATATAATCAAGGGAGTTGGAATCTTCGAATCGATTGAAGATATCCGCAATCTGGTTCTTGATTACAGGGAAGGCCGGGAAACGGCGGCGGAGAACAGGACCGCCATCTACCTGAAAGATGTGGCTGAGGTAACAGAGCGCAACAGGGACCCTGAAAATATAGTCAAGGTCAACGGGACCAGGTGTATCGGACTGGGTATATACAGGGAAACCAGGTTCAACACCGTGGAAGCGGTGGATAAGCTATCCGGCCGGCTGGACGAGATAAGAAAGGCGCTGCCCGGGTACGAACTGGTTGAGGTTGAGAACAGGGCCGACTATGTGGTATCGGCCATAAACGAAGTGGAGCAGACAGCTCTGATAGGGATAGTGCTGGCAGTAATCATCCTGTTCGTTTTTCTCAGGAGGATCGGAACCACCGCGGTGATAAGCATATCGATCCCGATATCGGTGATTGCCACCTTCACCCTGATGTATTTCAACTCGCTTTCGATCAATATCATGACCCTGGGCGGTCTGGCCCTGGGAGCGGGGATGCTGGTTGATAACGCCATCGTAGTGGTGGAGAATATAGTCCGCAACATGGAAACCGGGCTGGGAGCGAAGGAATCATCAATCAGAGGTACCGCCCAGATATTCGGCGCGATCACCGCCGCCACGGTTACCACCATCGTGGTTTTCCTGCCCATTGTTTACATCCATGGAGTAGCCGGAGAGCTTTTCAGGGACCAGGCCCTCACCGTCACCTTCTCTCTTCTCTCTTCGCTGGTGGTGGCGGTGCTGGTTATTCCGATGCTCAGTTCCAGGACTTTGAAGAGGGGCCCCGCCGATATAAAACTGTCCGAATCCAGATTCAGAAGGTACGGAGAATTCCTGGAGAAGGCACTTCGCAGGCGCTGGATGGTGATACTGCTGGCCGCCGCCCTGGTTGGCGCCTCCCTCCTGCTGCTTCCGGTGGTAGGGAGCGAATTCATACCGGATACCGGGATGAACCAGTTCAGTATAGATATCGCCATGCCGCCCGGGACCGGCCTGGAGCGGTGCTCCGAGGCGGTTGACGGGATCACCTATGGAGTCAGAGAGATTCTGGGGGATCAGATCGGCCTGACCTACAGTGTGGCTGGACCGGTCAGTGATATTGAATCAAATGAAACAGGGATCTTCAGGGACGAGAATACCGCTTCCATAAAGGTGGTTCTCAGCGACCAGGCCGGAATGGACAGCGAATCGGTTATCGACAGGCTCAGCGGCAGGCTTTCCCGGAACCCGGAGATAGAGATACAGTTCATAGAGGATCAATCGGCCCTGAGTTCGATAGCCGGGACCCGGACCGCCCCCATAGTGGTTCAGGTGAGCGGAGAAGACCTCGACTCCCTGAGAGTGTTCACCGGGAGGATAAAGAGCAGGCTGCAGCCGCAGGAGGAACTGTTCAATCTGGAGACATCCTTTGAGAAGGGACGCCCCGAGGTGGAAATCCATCCGGACCGGCTTAGAGCCGGGGTGCTGGGTATAGGGATCAGCGACATAACCGGCCAGCTCAGGGACAGGCTGATCGGAACAGAGATTGACGACTGGGACAGATCTGGCGAAAAGATAGACATAATCCTTAAGTACCCCGACGCCACTCTCAGCGATCTGGAAAACTTTACTCTGGAGAAAGGGGGCAGGGAGGTTCTCCTTAAGGAAATCGCTTCCATAAGAACAGGTTTCGCCCCACAGCAGATCAAGAGAAGGGGACAGAAAAGACTGGGAGAGGTAACCGCCTATTACCGCCAGGAAAAGGCCTTCGACCACGTTATAAAGGGGATCGAGCGGCGGCTGAGCGACCTTTCTCTTCCCGCTGACTACTCTCTTGAAATAGTGGGCGAAGAGCAGAAACGCAGGGAATCTTTCCGGGATCTGAGATTCGCCCTGATTCTTTCGATAATACTGGTATATATGGTCCTGGCATCCCAGTTCGAATCACTGATCCACCCCTTTACCATTCTGCTGACCATCCCGCTGGCGGGGGTGGGAGCTGTTCTGATATTCCTTATTACAGGAAATACATTGAGCATCATGGCCTATATCGGGATAATCATGCTGGCCGGGATAGCGGTCAACGACTCCATAATACTGGTGGACAGGATCAACAGGATAAAGAGATCCGGTATGGAAAAAGACACCGCGATAATCACCGGCGCCAGAGAGAGAATCCGTCCCATAATCATGACCAGTGTTACCACTATCCTGGCCCTTCTTCCCCTCACGGTTGGATTCGGTGAAAGCGCGGCTTTGAGAGCTCCCATGGCGCTGGCAGTTATCGGGGGGCTGTTCACCTCCACCCTGCTGACCCTGGTAGTGATACCCTGTGTCTATTCCGTCCTGGATAGAGATTGATGGCTGAAAAGAGTTTTATAACCAGACGAAAGACCCTGATAAGCATGCTGTTCACAGGAGTCACCCTGCTGGGGGTCATCTCCTACCGTCTGCTGCCGGTAGAGCTGTTCCCGGATGTGGAACTTCCCTTTCTGATCGTTCAGGTCAACGCCATTCAACAGACCGATCCCGAGACGCTGGAAAAAGAGGCGGTCATACCTCTGGAAGGTGCGGCCGGCTCTCTGGAAAATATCGACAAGATAGAATCATTCGCCGACGCCCGCAGGGGCGGAACTATCTTCGTCTACTATAAGAAAGGTACCGACATAAAGTACGCTTATCTGAGGCTGGCGGAAAGAATCAACAGGGTAAGGTCTGATATCCCCTCCGAGTATTCCGTGAATGTTCTTCGGATAGATACCGAACAGATGACCAACCGGTTCATGACCATACAGGTAAGGGGAACCGGCGGAGTGGACCGGCTGAGGAATATAGCCGATAACGATATAGTAAGGGAGCTGGAGAGTATCGACGGAGTAGCCAGCGTGGAGGTCTCCGGGGGACAGGAAAAATCGGTAACTGTCACCCTCGATGATCAGCTCTGCGAGGCGTACGGAATTACCCCCTCCAGGATAACTTCGCTGATAAGGCAGAACAGCAGTGAAAATGCCTTTGTGGGAAATATAGTGGAGAAAGAGAACGTCAGAGCGGTCAAGGTACAGTCCAGATACGGCGACATCGGCGACCTCCGGGATATAGTGGTATCTTCCGAGGGGCCAATCCTGCTTGGCGATATCGCCGACATATACTTTGGAAAGGTTGAACAGACCGCCATCAGCAGGGTAAACGGCAAATCGGCGGTTACCATCCAGCTGGTAAAGGATTCCGAGGTGAATCTGATCGAACTCTCGCATCAGGCCCGGTCAGTCATCCGGAGGCTGAACGGAGAACTCCGTTCCAGGGGTATAGAGATGGTGGTGCAGGAGGATTCGGCCAGTTCGATGGAGGATAATATCAACCAGATCATCAAACTGGCGATAACCGGAGCTCTCCTGGCGGTGCTGATTCTGTGGTTTTTTCTCAGGAATATGCGCCTGGTTCTGATAGTAGCCGCCGCGGTGCCGGTATCGATATTTACCGCTCTTAACCTCTTCTACGCGTTCGGCATTTCCATTAACAGCCTCACCCTGGTGGGGATTGCCCTGGCGGTGGGACTTCTGGTGGATAACAGCATAGTGGTGCTTGAAAACATCTACCGTCTCCGGGGCAAGGGGCTGGGAATAACCGAATCTGTCACCGGCGGTGTGAAAGAGGTATGGCGTTCGGTGTTCGCCGGAACCATGACCACTGTAACCGTCTTTCTCCCCTTCGTTTTTTCCGATGAATTCCTCATAGGGGTGATAGGAAAACATATAGGGGTTTCGGTAATCTCCACCCTGCTTGTTTCTCTGGCGGTCGCCCTGGTGCTGATACCGATGGGGGCGCACCTGATACTATCCAGAAGCAGCCGCCGGGGAAGCACCATATTCAGTATGGTATCCAGGAAAAACCGGTTGATCATGAAATACAACGCCCTGCTGAAGACCTCCCTGCGGTTTCCCGCGCGAGTAATCATCATGGCGGTGATCGCCTTCTTTATATCTCTGTTCTGGGCGCTCGCGCTCAGTATCGGGGCCGGTGAAGAAACCGAGGCCCGGAGCATCAACATCTATGTGACCATGCCTTCCGGATCGACCCTGGAATCAAGCGACGCGGCAGTCCGGGAGCTGGAGGAGAGGATAACCGGACTGGAGGAGATTCAAACGCTTATATCAGAGATAGAAGAGGATGAAGCTCTGCTGACGGTCCGGCTGAAAGAGGACTATTACGATATAAAGGGAAGGGATATCCAATCGATAAAGGACGCGGTAAAAACAATCACCCGGGATTTCGACCTTGCCGATATCAGCCTTGAGCAGCCGCAATCGAGCAGAAGGTTCCGGGGCGGCGGCGGAATGGAAAACGCCATGATGAGGATGTTCGGAATCGGCCGGGCCGAAGAAAAGGTGGTGATCAGGGGAAGTGATTTTAATAAAATGCTGGGGCTGGCCAGGGATATAGAAAATTATCTGGAGGATTTCACCTCGGTGGACCGGGTCGCCATGAACATAGCCGAAGACAATCCGGAGATTCACCTCACCTTCGATCAGCGGCTGCTGGCCTACCACCGGATCACTCCCCGGATGATTATGTCCGAGCTGCAGTCATTCCCCAACGAATTCTCCAGCGGGACATCCTTCACCGCCGGGAATGAACAGTACGATGTAATAGTAAAGAGAACTGGAGCGGAAAGCGGCCAGGAAAGAACTGTCGACGATCTCAAGAATATGATTATAGAGAGCGACAGCACATTCTACCGCACGGATCAGATAAGCGATATCATCTACGGCTACGGCAAACCTTCCATTCACCGGATAAACCAGGAAAAACAGATTGAGGTCAGCTACTCCTTCATATCGGAGGTCGGCGATTCCAGAGAACTTCTGGAATCTTCCCGCCGGCAGGTCGACAACCTGATAGCCGACCTGAATATACCCTCCGGCATTGCGGTGGAGGTGATCCACGAAGATAACGACTTCAGCGAATTTCTGTTTCTGTTCGGAGCCTCGTTCATTCTGATATACATGATACTGGCCTCCGTATTCGAATCGCTTTCCATTCCCCTGGTGATCATGTTCACCATCCCCCTGGCGGCGACCGGCGCCCTGCTTCTTCTGATATTCTCCGGCACCCCTCTGCTCAACGCCTACACTCTGACCGGTTTTCTTATTCTGCTGGGAGTGGTAGTCAACAACGGGATCATACTGATAGATTACTCCCGCCTGCTTCAGCGGAGAGGGTACCGGTACCTGCGGGCTCTGATGACTGCCGGGCAGGCAAGGATAAGGCCTATTCTGATTACTACCATAACCACGGTAGTGGCGATGATACCTCTGGCGATGGGCAAGAGCGAACAGACCACCCTGGTAGGCGCACCGTTCGCCATTACCATCATAGGAGGGTTGTCGCTCAGCTCGCTGTTCACCCTGATATTCATACCGGTGGTATTCAGCGGGCTTACCAGGTCGCTGGGCTGGATACGTTCCAGGCCCCTGTGGCTGAAGGCCCTTCAGGCGGCGCTGCTGCTGCTTTCTTTGGCCTATATATACCTGAGGGTGGAAAGCCTGATATGGAGGTTCATTTTCTTGTTCTCGGCGGTAATGCTGATACCGGCCGGTTCCTGGTTCGTAATTAATTCCCTTAGAAAAGCCAGGGCATACCTGATCCCCGAGGATGAGAGCATATCAATCCGGATAAGGAATCTGGGCAAGATCTATGACAGAAAGAGCAGGTTCCTCAGGGAGTGGGAAAAGGGAAATACCGGGCGGGATAACGAAAACGCCGCAAAGGCTGACCTGTCTCACCTGCAGTGGCAGATCCCGGTTTTTGCCTTCGCCGTGTACTTCAATTACTTCTACCTGAACAGCCATTTCTGGCAGTTCGCCCTGTCGGTGCCGGTCTATCTCTATCTGATATACCTGTCCCGCTACCTGGAGAATCTTCCTATGGCCGGAAGTAGTGCCGGAAAATATATAATCCCCGCCCTGTTCTGGTTAGTTCCGCTGGCAAACCTTATATTCTTCTACCTCTCCTGGGACAGTCCGGCCCCGGCGATATTCATCGGGCTGGCCTGGTATGGCTCTCTCTTCGTTTACAGGGCTTCCGGAAAACTGCACGGCCAGGATATAAATATCGCCAGAATCACCGGGAAGTTTTCCGGAATCAGGCGGCTGTTCTACAGGACCGTGCGCGAGGTTCCCCTGATGGGCAAAAGAAGGAAGCCCTTTACCGCTCTCAGGATGGTATCGATCGATATCGAAAGAGGGATGTTCGGGCTGATCGGCCCCAACGGAGCCGGCAAGACTACCCTGATGAGAATAATCTGCGGGATCCTTGAGCAGAGCTTCGGAAAGATAACCTTCAACGGGATCGACACCGGCAGGCACCGGGAAGAGCTGCAGGGGCTGATCGGTTACCTGCCTCAGGAATTCGGGCTATACGAGAATATGACCGCGGTGGAGTTTCTGAATTACCAGGCTATCCTCAAGAAGATCAATGACCGTAGCGAAAGAGAGCAAAGAATCGAGCAGGTTCTTACCGATGTTCATATAAGAGAGCGAAAAGACGACAGGATCGGGACCTTCTCAGGAGGGATGAAACAGAGAATCGGAATAGCGCAGATACTTCTTCACATGCCCCGGGTGCTGGTAGTGGACGAGCCCACCGCCGGGCTGGACCCCCGGGAGAGGATCAGGTTCCGCAACCTGCTGATGGAACTGAGCAAGGAGAGAATAGTAATCTTCTCCACGCACATAATCGAGGATATCAGCAGCTCCTGCAACAAGGTGGCGGTCCTATCCAGGGGCAACCTGAAATTCCTGGGAACCCCCGCCCGGCTGTCAGACAGGGCGCGCGGAAAGGTATGGCAGTTCAGCGTACCGGCCGGCAGATTCAGCGAGATCCGCGGCAGATACGATATTATTCACCATATGAGGAAAGGTGATCAGATCATGGTCCGGACCCTTCACCGTTCCAGGCCGGTGGAGGAAGCGGTGGAGGTAAAACCGACACTGGAGGATGCCTATATATGGATGCAGAGAGGCGAGAATAGTGATGAAAGCAGCTGAAATACTGAAATCGGCGGGTAAAGGGATAGCCCTGGTGCGGGCTTACTTCCGCTACAACCTGAAAATAATATTCGCCAATAAATTCGTATATTTCGCGGTTACCGCCCTGCTGTTCTTCCTCCTGGTAGCCGCCATAATGTTCTTCAGTTCAGATTCATCGCCCGGCGAAGGCTCCATCTACGACCTCCTGCTGTTTCCCGGGATACTGCTGGTCTTCTATCCTTCGGTGTTCGGGATCCAGAACGACCGCGATTTCGGAATGCTGGAGATACTGTTCGCCGTTCCAAACTACCGCTACCGGGTATGGCTGGTAAGACTGATACTGATATACGCGGTAACCTTTGGGATGATGGTGGTCCTCTCGGTTCTCAGCGCCGTTATCATCGTTCCGGTCCCGGTTTTCAGAATGGTCTATCAGATAATGTTCCCTGTTTTCTTCATCGGAAGCCTCTCCTTCATGATGTCCACACTCGTAAGAAACGGAAACGGGGCGGCGGTGGTAATGGTTATAATAGGGCTCGCCTTCTGGATTACCGGAGGGTGGCTGGAGCATTCCAGATACTTTCTGTTTCTTAATCCCTTCTCCCCTCCTTCCGATATGAGCGACTATGTATGGTCTGAGATAGTACTGAAAAACAGGATCTACCTCAGCGTCGGAGCGGTGATATCTATCCTCTGGTCTCTGTTCAACCTCCAGAAGAGGGAGAAATTCGTCTGACCGTTGTGCCCCATGCTTCCCGGTAATTGAACGTAATTGAACATCCTCGAACCCGAAACTGTACCGTACGGTACAAAAAAGCACGCCCCTGCAGCGGCCAGACAGGCATATACTCGCCAATTACTTTATTAACAAGACCTTATACTATCATTAATTTGCGAATATTTTTCGGCACACATCTCGCAATTAAGAATAAACGTAAATCGTTTGCAGGTGAGTTCAGCAGCAGAAAATAAATCAGCCATTGATAAAACAGAACAATAGCCGAAAGGAGAAAGCTATGAGAAAGTTGTTCGTACTGGCAGTCTCTGCCGGCCTTATTTTTTCCGCCGGCTGCCAGTTATTCGGCGATGACCCGTCATCACCGGAACCGGCTCCGGTGTCCGGAGACCACGTGGAAGAGATCATCAATCTTGACTCTCCGACCGGAGGGTACACGGCGACGGATGAGGAACTGGCCTTCGGAGAACCTGATAAATTCACCTTCAACCGGAACGAGTCCGAATATCAGGACCGGTTTCAGAACAGCTGGGAATACCGCAGGAAAAATCAGGTGGAGGGAGCAAAGAGATACCGCCTGAGGGCAATCTGGGGACACCTGGAGAGAAGCTACCAGGACAGCACCGAGAGCGACTGCTGCCCGGTCGATTTCTCCGGTCATCTCAAATTCGACGCCGGGGTGGTGGCAGTTGAAAGAACCATCGGATTCGAAATGCTCGACTATATAACCCGGAAGGACGGCTCCGCCATAGAATGGGTAAGCCATACCTGCCCCGGGGTGGACGGGATCCAGTTCAAGCTGGTAGCCGCCCCCGACACCGAAGACCCGGTTCTTTCCATTGATAATGACGAGGTTGTACTGACAATAGAAGCGGGGCCCTACTCCGGTTCTTTCACCATGGCCCAGCTGGACAGCCTGGCAATTATGGAAGAAATCGATGACTGCGGCAACGGTGTGATGATCAACAGTCTCCGGATAACCAACTGCCCCCGCGGATATATGCTGGGACGCTGGATACATGTCGAACCTGATACCATCATCTCCCCGGACAGCACTGAAACTAGAGGTATAATCGAAGGCCGCTTCAGAGGCATGTGGATAAGCGACGTGGGCAGGCCGGCCGGTTATCTCAGGGGCGTGTTCGGAAAGAACAGCGGCGGCGAGAATGTTTTCTTCGGAAAATACATAGACTTCCGCGGACGGTTCAAGGGTATACTCAAAGGCCGTTATGGCAGCCACCCGACCCAGTCGATTATTGACCGGCTCGGCTGGTACAGGGGTTTATGGCTGGGCCGCAACGCGGCCCGTGAAGGATACCTGTACGGAGACTGGGTCGCCGATGGCCAGGGACATGGATTCTTCCATGGTAAATGGGGGAAGGAATGCCTGGCCGGCTTCTGAATTCAGCAGAAATTCCTTACCCGATAGATGGGGCGCTGATAAACGGCGCCCCTTTTCTTAATCCCCTTCCGGGGCGGGCATAAGGTCGTTGGCAAGATCGCTGATCTGCTCCGGGGATATATGCCTTCCGATTATATCTATGATCTCTGTGCAGACCGGCCGGGGCCCGGCCACGATATTTCCGGAGGACAGGCAGCTCTCCCCTCCATAGAAATCGTATACCCTCCCCCCCGCCTCCTGAACTATCAGCGCCCCGGCGGCCATATCCCAGGGCTTCAGGTACAGCTCCCAGAAGCCATCCAGTCGCCCGGCTGCGGTATGGCAGAGGTCCAGCACAGCGGCGCCGGCCCTTCTCATCCCCCCGCATGCGATGAATATATCTCTGAAGACTGCGAGGTAACTCTCCAGGTGCTGATGCGCTCTGAAGGGGAACCCGGTACCGATCAGGCAATTCTCCAGAGATGCGGCTTCCGATACCCGGATCTTCCTGTCATTACAGTACGCGCCTTCCCCGTAATGACCTTCGAACAGCTCCTCACGGAGCGGATCGAAAACCAGGCCCAACACGGGCCTTCCCTTCCTGGCCAGTGCTATGCTGACCCCCACCTGCTGATAACCGTGAATGAAATTGGTGGTTCCGTCCAGGGGATCGATCACCCAGAACTCCCGGGCATCAGGCCTGCCGCCGCTCTCTTCAGCCAGGAAAGGAATCTCCGGAAAGTATCTCCGGAGGATTTTCTTTATCAGCTTCTCGCTCTCCCTGTCCACCGCTGTTACGTAATCGTTAGTCCCCTTCAATTCCACATCTTTTCTCTCTTCCCCCGTGAAAGCATCCCTGACCAGCCTCCCGGCCGAAAGAATAGCTTCCCTGGCCGCATCCGCCTTTTTCATCATTCCCCCTTCATACAGTATTTTTCGGGTAGATCTACTTCCAGAACCTTCTTCATCGCTCCCAGAAAAGCCCTCACGGTCATCGGAAGATACCTCTTTACCGGAAGAACCAGGCCGATCTCCCTGGTAAGATTGATGCCTCTTATCTCCAGCATACCCAGTTCGCCATCTTCGATTTCATGTTCGACTGTTTTCAGGGGAAGGACGGAGAGGCCCAGGCCTGACGAGACCAAATGCTTTATCGCTTCCTGGCTGTCGATAGCCATTGAAACCTCCGGGTCCACCCCTTTTCTGTGAAGCTCATCCTCGATGATGCCCCTGGTCACAGAGCCCTCCTGAAAAAGTATGAATGGGTAACCGGCCAGGTCTTCAGGGACCGGATCCCTTCTGTCCATTAAAGGGTGGCTGCGGGGTGAAATAAAAACCAGGGGCTCGCTGAATATCCTGAAGATCTCATACTCGCGGGACAGCTCCAGGGGCAGAGTCCCGCAAACCAGGTCCAGCCCGCCGGCCTCCAGCTGCCTGATCAGCGGAAAGGTTGAAGCTATTTCAAGATTGATCTCTATCCCCGGGTACGTTTCCCGGAAATCCCTGAATACCTCCGGAAGTATATAAATACTGGCGGCATCTATGGTCCCCAGGGAGATTCTGCCCTTCTTCAATTCCTGCATATCCCGCAGGTGTTCCTCCAGCTGCCTTTCCAGTGCCGCAAACTGCCGGGCGTAATCCAGTACTATCATGCCGGCCTCGGTGAAAAAGATCTTCCTTCCCCTGGTCTCATACAGTCTTATTCCCAGCTCCCTCTGGAGATTCCGCAGCTGTATACTGATGGCAGGCTGGGATATATAGTTGGCCTCCGCGGCGGCGGTAAAGCTCTTTTCTTCAAAGAGAGAAAGGAAGTATTTTAAAGGTCTTAGCTCCATGTTATTAATAATAGTTATAGTTATTATTGCAATAATATATTTTGTTTATACTCTCAATACTGCTATCCTTTGGTTTCAGAGTCAAGTCAAAATCGATTAGCCCGCCCGCGGGGCGAACAATCAGGAGGTATCTGGTGGAAGTAAAAGAAAAACCGACCAAACCGAAGGGTAAGCTGGGGATCCTCATGCCGGGACTGGGCGCGGTGTCAACCACCTTTATAACCGGAGTGGAAGCGGTAAGGAAAGGTATGGCGGAACCGATCGGATCCCTTACGCAGATGGGAACCATACGGCTGGGAAAGAGAATGGAGAACAGGACGCCGGCGATAAAGAACTTCGTGCCTCTTGCTGAGCTGGACGACCTGGTTTTCGGCGGATGGGACATCTTCGAGGATAACGTCTACGAGGCCGCTCTCAACGCCGGGGTGCTTCACCGGGATCAGGTAAACGAGGTCAGGCCGTTTCTAGAGAAAATCGAACCGATGAAAGCGGTTTTCGACAATAACTACGTCAAGAAGCTCAACGGAACCTGGGTAAAGGAAGGAAAGAACTGGTATGAGCTGGCCGAGCAGCTGATGGAGGATATCCGCACTTTCAAGGAAAAGAACAACTGTGAGCGGCTGGTTATGGTCTGGTGCGCCAGCACTGAGATATTCCTGGAGAAGACCAGAGTCCATCAGGACCTTGAATCGTTCGAGAAGGGGCTGAAGGATAACGACCCTTCCATAGCTCCCAGTATGGTATACGCATACGCGGCTCTTTCCATGAAAGTCCCGTTTGCCAACGGGGCTCCAAATCTTACCGTGGATATCCCCGCCCTCAACGAACTGGCTATGAAAAATGACGTTCCGATAGCGGGTAAGGACTTCAAGACCGGCCAGACACTGATGAAAACCATCCTGGCGCCGGGGATGAAAGCCCGCCTGCTGGGACTGAACGGCTGGTTCTCGACCAATATCCTGGGAAACCGGGACGGCGAAGTACTGGACGATCCGGAATCGTTCAAGACCAAGGAAGAGAGCAAACTCTCGGTGCTTGAATACATCCTGCAGCCGGACGTCTATCCGGACCTTTACGAGGATTTCTATCACAAGGTGAGAATCAATTACTATCCGCCCCGCGGAGACAACAAGGAGGGCTGGGATAATATAGATATATTCGGCTGGCTCGGTTACCCGATGCAGATAAAGATCGATTTTCTCTGCAGAGACAGTATTCTGGCCGCGCCGATCGTGCTGGACCTGGCCCTTTTCCTTGACCTGGCGCAGAGAATAGGCTTCAGGGGGATTCAGGAATGGCTCTCATTCTACTTCAAGAGCCCCATGTACGCTCCCGGCCTCTATCCGGAGCACGACCTGTTCATTCAGCTGATGAAGCTGAAGAACACCCTGCGCTTTATCAAGGGAGAAGACCTGATCACGCACCTGGGCCACGAATACTACGATTAGAGCGGGCTGGGTGCGGCTGCATTTTATAAACAGACAGCGGGGAAGAGTAGAAACTTTTCCCCGCTGTTTTCATAACGCCTGGATTGAATTATTCCCGGCCGGATCACTCCTCGATTTCCAGGTAGTAGTAATGGTCATCCCTGAAGATTCGGACTACCACGCTATTCGAGTCGAGGCTATCCAGAATATCTCTCATATCATCTATATTCTCAACCTTCTTCCGGTTGATCTCGACGATCACATCACCTTCCTGAAGTCCTGCCTCGGCGGCGGGGCTGGTACCGCTTATCTCGGTAACCACCACACCCCGGATTTCATCAGGTATATTCAGCCGGTTTCTCAGATAATCATTCAGATTTCGCAGCCCGACTCCTACAAACAGGGTCGAACCTTCGCCTGTCTCTTCTTTGACTTCCCTTTCGCTTCCCGGCCTCTCCTCGATCCTGACTTCCAGCTTTTTCCTTTCGCCGTCGCGTATTATTTCCATCTCTACCTCCCGGCCCGGGGTTACATCGGCAACCAACCGCCGGAACTCATTGCTGTCATTAACCTTTTCCCCGTTGAATCTGGTAACGACGTCGCCGCTCTTCAGCCCGGCCTTAGCCGCGGGGGTGTCTTCAGCTACCTCCGAGATCAGGGCGCCGTTGGTTCCTTCTAACCCGAATACTGAAGCCATACCCGGAGTAACATCCTGAGGATATACTCCCAGGTAACCTCTCACCACGTAGCCGTGCTGTATAATGCTTTCCATGATCGAGGTGGCCAGGTTGATAGGTATGGCAAAACCGATCCCCTGGCTTCCTCCGCTTCTGGACACTATGGCGGTATTAATACCTATCAGCTCGCCACTGATATTGACCAGGGCGCCGCCCGAGTTGCCCGGGTTAATAGCAGCGTCGGTCTGGATGAAATCCTGATAACTGATATTGGGCATCCGGAGAGTTCTTCCCAGGGCGCTTACGATACCCTTGGTTACTGACTGGCCCACACTGAAAGGATTCCCAATCGCCAGTACGGTTTGCCCCAGCCGGAGTCTGTCAGAATCTCCGGCCGGCAATACCGGAAGGTCATCACCTTCTATTTTTATGACCGCCACATCGCTCTGGCTGTCCGTTCCCACTATCTCGGCGTCGAACTCTCTCTTGTCGGGAAGAGCGACTTTAATCTCCTCCGCTTCGCTGACCAGGTGGTTGCTGGTGAGAATGTATCCTTCCCTGTTTACGATTACTCCCGAACCCAGGTTTCTCTGGATACGCTCGGTGGGAAGATCCCTGAAGAACCTCCTCAAAAAGTCTCTGAAGTAGGGATCGGAACTCAGAGAACTCTTAACCATTCTCTTGGAAGAAATATTTACCACTGCCGGTATTACCTTCTCTATTACATCGGGCAGCTCTTCGTTCTCAACGTCAAAAACCTTGGCCTGCAGCGGGGCCGAATAATCCTCTGACTGCGACATGGTCATCCCTATTATCATCCCGGTAAGAATGAGCGCTGCCGCCGCGGCCACTGTGAATGTTCTTTTCCTTACTGAAAACAATTTCATCTTTCACCTCCATCTTTACTAATCTTGTATTAATGATACCGCTGTTAAGTTCCAAATTACACGCAAAAATATGTTAATTCAGGAGAAAAAAGAAGGTTTGTCATGCTGAGATATCCAGGAAATTCGCGATAATACCCATCCCCGCCGGAGTATCTCTGAAAGAGGTAATAAAATCGTTGTAATGCTCAATACTATCCAGGAATTTCTCCTTGCGGATAAGAACATACTTGAACATCTCCGCCAACTGCGTAAGCTGGACCGGAGTTATTTCCGGATGGAACTGAAGCCCGAAAGTATTTCCCACTGAGAAGGCCTGAACCGGCGTCATTCTGTTGAAAGCGAGCCTGACCGCTCCCTCCGGCATCCTGGAAACGTGTGTCCTGTGCAGCAGGCTCATCAGGCCGCCCGATTCGAATCCTCTGAAGAGGGGGCTGTTCCAGCCTTCCTCGGTCAGATAAACAGGAACCGTACCCATCTCCCTGCCCCTCGGATTGAAGACCACCTCTCCTCCCAGGGCGGAAGCTATCGCATGGTGCCCGAAACAGATTCCCAGCAGGTGGACGCCCAGATCGTGGGCGTTCCGTATGAAATCCATAAGGGGAGGTATCCACGGTTTGTCCTCAAAAATCGTCCCGTAGCTTCCCGAGATAATCACACAGCTGCCCCGGCCGGGCACTGACGGCGGATCCGGAAGCTGGCCGGAAATCCCGTCGTATACATTCAGACGCACCTGTTCCGTTCTATTCAGTTTATCCAGAGAGAGCTTCAGCCAATCGGCGCTTCCGGTACCATCCGGGAGAATAAATCCCGTTACATCAATAAAATGTAAATTTATCTTACGTTCCGGCATATCAGAATCTAACATCAAATCCCCTGTACTTTCCGCCGCCTGAAAGCTGCTCGGTGTCTATCTCCGAAACCTCGGCAGAGGGAGGCCCCTTGTATAGCCCATTCAGAAAGGATTCCATTACGGATTCCTCCGTCTCCGCTTCTATTTCCACCGTTCCGTCGGGCATATTGCGCACATACCCCCTGACACCCATCCTGGTGGCAAGGCGCCTGGTAAAGAATCGGTAGCCGACTCCCTGTACAACACCGGTAACTTTAATATGAAGCCTGATAACGCTCTCCCCTCTCAGCTGTAAATCTCTATGAACCTCGCGAATGAACGGTCCCAGGTTTTCTCGGCATCATCGGGAAAAACACACCCCGGAAGCTCTTTCCTGGAAAGATGGTAGTGAAGGCATTCACAGCATTTTCCCTTCCGGGGGCACCCGCTGTAGGTGCAGTTGCACTTTTCCATATTCTCATTAATATTCTCACAATTGATCGTCATGATAAAGATCACCTCTGCTGCCTTAAGTTGCCATTGCCTCTTCCGGTTGTTATATAATAACAAAATTCCGGGCGGTTCAACATAATTTTTCCCGCTGTCCCCCGGCCTGATAATTCTGCCCGCGGAGATTCCTGACAGGTACTTTGAGGTTTTCAAACCGCTGATTATATGATAGAATGAGAGATTGCAGCCTGAGGCAGGAATACGGTAATAAAATGAAACACACCATGGTAATGCTTTTCTGTTTGACTGCGCTCTGCCTCGCCCGTTGCGCATTTTCGGAAGAGTTATCGAAACAGTTCTATTTTGACAAACCCGAGCTGAGAAACGGCACCGGCACGGGTACCTATATCCATATACCCGGATGCCAGAGAACCGCCGCGCCAGGCAAACCGGCCCTGCCGGTCTTCCAGGCGCGTTTTATCCTGCCTCCCGGAGAATCCGTAACCGGTATCAGAATAGAAGCCGGGCCGGATTATAACCTTGCCGGCAGACATTACATAACTCCGGCGCCGATGCAGTCGCCAGTTTCAGGCAGCATCCCTTCGCTGAACTTCCGGGATGAAACCGTATACTCAATGACCTCTCCCTATCCTTCTGAAAGGGCCCGGCCTGTGACAGAGCAGTCGATCTGCGGAATCCGCATCGCCTTCGTCAACATATACCCATGCCGGCTTATCCCGGCCTCGGGCCAGGTTCGGTACACCCGGCAGGTTGAGGTAATACTCGATACCGGGCCGTCCGGAGTGCCCGTGGTTCATCCTCAGCCGGCAGTTGAGAGGGCGGCTGCCTGGGCCTCCCGTATATCCTCCAACCCGGAGAGGGCGGCTGACTACATTGAATACGGGGAAGATGCAGAAGAGCTTTTATACCAGGCATACCCCGATCAATCCCGGTACCCCTTCATAATAATTACCAGCCCCGCTCTGGAGGACTTTTTCAAGCCTCTTGCCTGGATCAGAACCGACAGCGGATTGCGCGCCAGAATAGTCAATACCGGATGGATTCAGTCCAATTTCGGCGGGGCGGACCTTCAGGAAAGAATCAGATCTTTTATCAAGTATGCCTATTTCAACTGGCAGGCCGAATACGTGCTTCTGGGCGGAGACGACGATATCATACCTCACCGGGGCTTATACGTCAAAGCCGGAAGCGAGATAGAGGAAGACCTGCCTGCCGATCTCTATTACGCCGCTCTCGACGGCAACTGGAATACAGACGGGGACGGTTATTTCGGCGAGCCGGGCGAAGAGGACCTTCTCCCCGAGGTCTCCCTGGGCAGGCTTCCGGTAAACGGACAGGCCGGTATCGATAACTTTACCGCAAAACTGTCCGCCTACTCACTCCAGCCGAACCCCCAGGACTGCGCCGAAGCGGCCTTTCTGGGAGAGCTGCTCTGGAGCGAGGACGGTGTGGATACCTGGGGAGGCGATTACAAGGACGAAACTCTTTACGGTTCTGATAATTACGAAATTTCAACAGCGGGCGTAAATCAGGAGTTTGCCTCTCATATCCTCTACGACCGGGAAACGGCTGGCGAATGGGACGCAGCCGACCTGATACCGGTTATCAACAGCGGGGTCAACCTGGTCAACCACCTGGGGCATACCGGCCTCCACAACGCCATGCACCTCACTTCCTCAAACCTGAATCTGCTTCAGAACAGCGGAGGCTCGGGAACTAATCCGGCGGTATTCTACTCACAGGGCTGCTACGCGGCCGCTTTCGATAACCGGGACTACGCGGGGCAGATTTACCAGGAGGATGCCATCGGAGAACAGCTGGTTACCGGAGAAGCGGGCGCGGTGGCGTTCATAGGCAACTCCAGGTACGGCTGGAACGCTCCCGGTTCCACCTGCGGAGTCTCCCAGTTTTTCGACCGCCAGTTCATCGATGCGGTATTCGGCGAGGATATAACCACCCTGGGGCCGGCGGTAGACGATTCCCGGGCCGACAATATTCCCTACATATCATACCCCCTGGTAAGATATGTGATGTACGGGATGACCCTGCTGGGAGATCCGGCGATGCGGCTCTGGACCGGCCAGCCATCCCGGATTACCGCGTACCATGATTCCATAATTAATCCCGGATACAATAATATCGACGTAGAGCTGCACTCCGGGACAGTCCCCGTGGAAGGAGCCCTGATTTCTCTTTATACCCGGGACTACGGAATATACCGGATTAAACGCTCGGACCAGAGCGGGGTGGCCAGATTTTATGCCGATGTTCCGGATGAGGGCAATATTCAGATCAGGGTGGTATCCCCCGCTCATTTTATCCTGGCCGACTCAATTCTGATAGACTCCTCCCCGGATACCCTGATTGAACTTGGCAATCTGATAATAGACGACGACTCTCTGGGTGGAAGCTCCGGCGACGGCGACGGAATAATTGAGAGAGGCGAGACCGTTCAGATCGGAACTATTATAAAGAACATGGGGAGCATCTCAGCTGACAGCTGTTTTGTAAATCTCAGCTGCAGCGACCCCTATATAGCGATTAATGACAGCGTCAGCGGATATTTCTATCTACCGGAGAAGACCACCCTTATCCTGGAAGATGAGTTCAGAATAACTCTGTCGGCCCAGACCCCGGCTTCGCATCCCGCTGAACTGCTGTTCAGAATAAATACCCCCGGGGCCAGCTACCCCTCAGGACGCGTTATTACCGTCAACGCTCCTGAAATCTCGCTGGAGAGCTGGCATGCCAGCGACTCCTGCTGCGGAAACGGCAACGGGTGCGTGGAGGCCTGGGAGTTCATCAATTTCACCACCGAGTGGAGAAACACCGGAAACGCCGCTTCAAGCCCCTTCAAACTTGAATTAAGCACCGCCGACGGCAGGTACTGCAGGGTTTACAGGTCCGGGACCGATATCCCTTCAATCGCCGCCGGAGAGACAGTGTCGATAACCGGCAATTTTTCCCTTTTCGTCAAGCCCGATACTCCGGAATTCACCGCCCTCCCTCTGATTTTCTCGCTGAAGAATGATCAATGGGTGGCCCTGCGCGAAACAGTCACGGTCACTACCTGCGGGTATTCTCTGGAGGATGAATGCGACTCGGTATCGTTCTGGAATAGGCGGAAGATTGTGGGTGTGTCCGGTTGGCATATAAGCGATCGGGCAGCCCACTCGGAGCCCTCCAGCTGGAAGTGCGGAAGTTCCGGCTCAGAGGCCTACCCCAATATGATGGATACGGCGCTGGAGAGTCCCCCGCTCTGCCTGGGGGAGAATTCCTCGCTGTCCTTCTGGCACAGGATCAGCGCCGAGGCGGGAACCTCCTATCCCTACTGGGCGGAGGATGCCGGGGTGGTAGAGATATCCACCGACGGAGGAACCACCTGGACTATAGTCTCTCCCGTTTCAGGCTATCCCTGCAGGGCCAGCTCCGCGAATACCATATTCCTGGATCCCTACCAGAAATGTTACTCGGGAGAATCCGGATGGTCATTCCAGGAATTCGACCTCTCCGGCTTCCAGGGGCCGGTGAAGCTGAGGTTTCACTTTGCCAGCAACGAACAGTACGGATTTGACGGATGGTACGTAGACGACATACGGATCAGCACGGAGATATATACCGGCGCGGATGACAGACAGGTACTCCCCAACCGGCTGTTCAGGGCCTACCCCAACCCCTTCAACCCCGCAACCACCATTTCATTCCAGGCCGCTCAGAGGTCGCGCGTCAGGCTCAGAATATTCGATGTCAGAGGCCGCCTGATAAAAACTCTTTTCGATTCAGTAACCGGGCGGGGCAGGTACGAACTGACCTGGAACGGCGAAAACCGGCGGGGCCAGAAGGTATCCAGCGGAGTTTACCTCTGCACCCTTCAGATCGGCAGTTACACCTCCTCCCAGAGACTGGTCCTTATCCGCTGAAGGCCTCCCTGCCACTTCTTCGTTGCAACTTCAGGACATCTGTTGTATTTATATACATCGGAACTGCAATGAGGTATTCGAGTAATTACCGGTGATAGCATGCGTAAATTGAAAACAGCAGTGCTCGGGGCAACCGGGATGGTCGGCCAGGCATTCCTGGCGCTCCTCAGCAGGCATCCCTGGTTTGAACCTTCGGTGCTGGCAGCCTCCGACGAAAGGGAAGGCAGATTATTCGGCGAAAGTACCGACTGGCTGCTCCCCACCCCCCTGCCGGACCTGATAGCGGAGAAACCACTCCACAGATTTGATATCCAGATGCTGAGGAACCAGAAGGTGAGAATCGTATTCAGCGCGCTCCCCTCGAATGTGGCCGCGGATCTGGAACCGGAGCTTGCGGACAGCGGATTCGCGGTATTTTCCAATGCCGGCGCGATGAGATACCGCGAAAATGTGCCCATCATAATTCCTGAGATTAATCCGGAAGAATGCAGGCCGGAGGGGAAACACGATCTCAGCAGCGGAGGATTCGTGATAACCAACGCCAACTGCACCACCACCGGTCTGGCCCTGGCCCTGGCTCCCCTGCGGAAATTCGGGATCGGAAGGATTTTCCTCTCCACTTACCAGGCCCTCAGCGGAGCCGGCAGAAAAGGGTTTGAAACACCGGAGCTGAAGGAAAATGTTTTCCCCCGGATCGAGGGAGAGGAAAACAAGGTTCGAAGAGAGATCAGGAAGATATTCTCTTCAGATTTTGCAATCTATCCCTTCTGCCTGAGGGTTCCGGTACCTTTCGGCCATACCGAAACAGTATGGATAGATTTCACCGGCAAACCTTCCGCTGAGGATATAATAGAGGCGTGGAAGGAGTTCAGGTTCACCGATTTTGACCTTCCCTCCCTGCCTGACACTCCGGTCAGGTACCTGGGAGAAAAGGGCTATCCCCAGTCAAATATGAGTTTTGAGGGCAACCCGCCGGGAATGGAGGTTTATACCGGCAGGGTCCGGATCGTCAACGGAATGGCCGGATTCGTATTCGTTTTCAACAACATTATCAGGGGAGCGGCAGGCGGGTCCATTGCCAACGCCGAACTGTTCGTTAAACTGAACGGCGGAAAATTATGAGCAGGCGTGTAATAAAATTCGGGGGATCATGCCTTAAAAACAGGGAACAATTCTCCAGGGTGATTGATATTATAAGAAATTACAGGGAGAACCTGGTAGTGGTGGTCTCAGCCCTTTATGGGGTAACCGACCGCCTTGAGGATGCCGTCCGTGAAGTTAAAAAAAGTGAAAGGGCGGTCAGGAAAGTCCAGCGGAACCTCTACAGCATCCATGAGGAGATCATCGGCAAGTTCATAGCCGACCGGACAGCGGCCAGAAGGGCCCAGACCAGGCTGGCCCGGAGGGTTGAAAAACTGGGAAAATACCTGATGGGTGTCCACTGCCTGGAAGATATCCCCAACTGCGCGGACGACATGCTTCTGAGTTACGGGGAAAGATTATCCTCGCTGCTTCTCTGCGAAATCCTGGAGTATTCAGGCGTTGAATGCAGGGAGATGCTCCCCGAGGATATAGGGCTGGTCACCGACGGCAATTACGGCAGCGCCACCATAGACCTGAAGCTGTCCAGGAGAAATATCCGTTCGATATTCACCGGGGATACCGTATACGTCATTCCCGGCTATTACGGCATCTCCACCGCGTACAGAATAACCACCTTCGGCCGGGGAGGAAGCGATTATTCGGCGTCAGCGGTGGCTCACTGCATCGAAGCCGCCTCTCTGGACATCTGGAAGGATGTCTCCGGATTCATGAGCGCAGACCCCTCGCTGGTGAATAACCCGGTCATTATAAAAACCCTCAGCTACAATGAAGCCTCGGAGCTTTCATATTTCGGGGCGCGGATATTCCACCCCCTGACCTTTGAAGCCCTTCTGGGCGACAGAATTCCGGTTCGGATATTCGATATAGCCAATCCGGGAAGGCCGGTATCCACCATAACCAGCAAAGGCAGGGGAACCAGAACGGTTATCAAGAGCATCGCCTGCCTCGATGATATCGGGGCCATAAAACTGGAGAGCGTCGGGCTGGGAATCAAAAGCAGAATAATCAACAGAGTAATCAGCGAGATAGCGTCCAGGGGGATAAATATAAAGACTTTGGCTTCCTCCATGACCTCCCTGGTCATTCTGGCAGGCGAAGATGACCTGGACAGCTGTCACAGCGTTCTTTCCGGTTTCAGCCCCATGGAGATAGACAGGGCCGAGGTTCAGAGAGAGCTCAGTCTGATAGCGCTGGTGGGAGAGGGGATGGAGCGGAGAAAGGGTGTTGCGGCCCGGGTAATAAATACGGTGAGCGAAAAGAAGATAAATATCAGATTGATATCGTACGGCTCGTCCGGAGTGGCAATGTACCTGCTGGTGGACCGGAAGCGCCGGACCGGAGCGGTCAGGGCGCTACACCGGGAATTCTTTGAAAAGGGATAGATTATCCGCTGATTCAGACATTGACGAACTTCATTATTTCATCGGCGGAGTTCTGAGCCTCCCGGTAACCGAGCTCGATTATCTTTTCGGCATGATCGAGATCGAAGGTCCGGTAGTTTCCTACCGGAGGCGAAATCATCAGATGGGGGCCCGGAAAATCAGATTTCTGCTCCATCATTCTGGATGAAACCACCGCCAGGCTGTCGGTAATAACATCGTACAGTTTCCTTCCCCCCGCGCTATCATTGTGGTCCGGATGAGGGAGCTTCCTGTACAGCTCCGATAGCGGCTTGGGAGCTCTGCTCAGAACATCGCCGATCCATTCATCCATCCTCTCCAGGAAGGACTGCTCCTCCTCTCTCCGTTCATACTCCTTCATTCTGGAGCCAATAGCCCGGCAGGCGTTAACCCCGATAACCCGGTCGGCGCCGAGATCGAACGCCACATCCACCGGGACCGGATTGCTGAGCTCTCCGTCAACCAGAACCCGGTCCATTATCTCGACCGGCCTGAACATCCCCGGTATGGAGCTGGAGGCGCTCAGGGCGGTCAGCAGTTTTCCCTTTCTGAATACCACTTCCGTTCCTGAATTCAGATCGGTGGCAACACAGGCGAAAGGTTTATCCAGATCCTCTATCCTCCTGTCTCCGATCTTATCCTTGAGGAACCTGGATATCCTGCTCCAGTCAAAGATGCTCTCCGAAGAAAACGACAGTCTGAGAAACTTTATTACATCAACCCAGTCTATTTGAAGCGCCAGTTTCTTTATGTGCTGCGGTGAATGCCCCGAAACTATAAAACCGCCCACGATCGCCCCCATGGAGCAGCCTGTAATATAATCTATATCGACCTCATTCTCCTTAAGCCACAACAGCACACCTATGCTGCTGAGCCCCCTGGCTCCTCCGGAACCAAGCGCTATACCAGTTTTCTTCGACATTCCATTACCCTCCCGATTCCATCTGAATCCCTGAAAAGATGATAATGGCCGCAACCATCTCTTCAATCGACCCTTCATCTTCTCCCTCCCCCCAGAACCGACGGGTGCCTTACCAACAGATAGAGAAACACCGATATCGGAACCACCAGCATGATAATGACAGATAACCTCCGCGTCAAGAGCGCGGGATTGAACAGAACTGAAACCGCGATTCCTATAATTGCCCCTCCCAGGTGAGCTTCGTGCCCGAGATTGCCGAATCTGGATTTTATCCCGTATATCGATATAAGTATGAAACCGATTCCGAACAGCCAGGACGGTATCGCTATCGGCAGAAACAGTATATATATCGAACTGTCCGGGAAATACAGGATGCTCGCGAAGATCACCCCGCAGACCGCTCCCGAGGCGCCCACTGCCCGGTAGTCGGGGTTATCCCTGTTGAAGAACAGGGCCAGCAGGTTGCCCCCCGTCAGAGAGGCAAAATAGATCACTATGAACTTCATCAGCCCAACCGCCCTGCCGACTTCCACACTGAAGGAATAAAGAGCGAGCATGTTGAATATCAGGTGCGCCCAGTTTGCATGCAGAAAACCGGAACTCAGTATCCGTAAGCTCTCCCCCCCTTCGGTTATCTTCCGCACCCAGAACAGGTGTTTTTCATAGAACTGCCTGGATGTAAATCCCTTGTAGGAAAACAACCCGTTCGATATCATAAGCATTACAGTAAAAGCTTCAACGGCCTGATCCATATCATTTCCTCTCCGGAAGGATGGACAGTTTCCCGCCCGACAGATTCAACAATTCATTATTGCACATATCAACCTGCGATTCCGGAAGCTTTCCGCGAAGCAGAACCGAATCGGAAAAATCCTCCGAGGCAATCCCGCCCCCCGCCGATTCCAGGACCAGCTTGACCTTTTCATGAAGCCGGTACGGAACCTCCAGCGAGAAGCTTATCTCCGGCACATACTTCCTCACCGGCATTTTCCGTACAGCTTTTCCGGCAGCTTCCGAATAAGCGCGCACCAGCCCTCCGGTACCCAGTTTCACCCCCCCGAAATATCTTACCACGGTAACCAGGAGGTTAAAAACACCGGCTCCCTTTATAACATCCAGTACCGGCGCTCCGGCGGTCCCGGAAGGTTCGCCGTCATCGCTCATCCCGCTCACCTCGCTGGAAGGGTCTCCCGCCACAAAGGCGTATACCACATGGGTGCAGCCGGGGTATTCCTCCCGTTTCAGCCTGATCTTCTCCCTGGCATCTTCCGGAGAATCTATCGGCGCGGCCTCCGCGATGAACCTGGATTTTCTTACAGTCATCCCGGCCTGTGATATTCCGTCCGGTATATAGTAATCTCCGCTCATCTGTGTTCAACCCGCGCTTTCCATTTCATGCCTTATAATATCACACCGGTTCTTCTTTTTCGAGGTATTCATAAAAGCAGACTACCGAATCGTAAGCGGAAGCAAAGGCAAGCGAAATAAAAGGTGTCACCGCAAGGTGGTATAATACCATCATTATCAGCCCGGCGCTTCCGGAAATGTTCAGAAAAAGCAGAGCGGTTATATAGAAGCTCCCCATCGCTATCAGATAAAAAACAGCAAGCTGCAGAACGTTACCTCTGATTATCCTTTCGCTGAAGCCGAAGGAGCCGGATACCGGAAGATCCCTGTCAATAACCGCGAAAAGGGAAAACCCGAACCGGGCCATCAGATAAATTCCCGGGATGACCAGAAAGATCAATCCGACCGATACCATCAGAGAAAGAAGCACGGAAACCGCCCAGGCATCCCGGAACCTGTTAAGGGAATCCAGAATACTTAACGGCTCAACCCGCTCCGACCTCACTATTCTCAGGCAGTAATTCATCCAGCCGACAGAGATTACCAGCCCCGCGGTCAGCTGAATTACAAGGGTAATGAATATACCTCCGGGAAGAAGGTTGATCAGGAACAGAACGCCCTGATAGGCTGCAAGCACGGCGACCCCTCTGTAGAGATCGCCCGTCCGCTCTTTGAGAATGTCCCAACCGCAGCTGAACCAGCCGTCAACTGAAACGGGGTATTGCCTTTCCGCCACCTCTGATACTCCTTGCTCTTCAAACCCTCCGCCGGGGTATTCGTTCCGCCGTCGGGCTGTAAGTGTAAAACATAATGATGGATATAACCAGTGAGAAATTCTTATATTGAACCAGTCAGCTGCCCTGCCTGATAATTTCCCGGGTTTTGTATGTCCTCCTGGCTATCATGTAAAGGCCGGCCAGTATCAGGGCCTCTCCTGCTGCGAACAGGGGCCAGTTGAAGCTTTCCGGAACGTATTCGGTTACCCTGCTGATAAACTCGCTGCTGCGGTGAAGCTCGAAGAATCGGGGGAGAAATCCTCCCCTGATTATGAGCATTGCGTAATCCTCTATGAAAGAGAGAAATACCAGGAAAGCGCCCCCATAAATCAGCAGCCAGTCCACCGCCCCGGTCCTGGTCCGGAAGCCATAAAAACCGGGCAGGAGGATGCAGCAGGCCATCAGAATCATGGTCACCGAACATATAACAGGCGCCAGCACCGGCCCCACCCAGGTAACCGGTATCAGGAAGAGTATATCCCGGGTGAGAAGAGATTCCGGCCAGCCGATAAGCAGTTTCAGGAATATGTAGTAGAATATGTCCCACACGGCGAAGATATACAGAAACCAGGCCAGCCTCTTGAGTCTGTCTCCCGCAGCCACCACCGCAACCGCAGCTATCATCACCAGGGTGGACAGCTCTCTGAGAAGTTCGAAGGGCAGAGCCGGGGAAGAGATCCAGTTCAGCGGAAATTCAAATCCGCCGGGATAATACAGCATTCGAAGATATATTACCAGCACCGCCTCGAACATCCCCATCGCCACGCCGTACAGTCCCAGAAATGCGAATTTCAGGCTGTCTGAATTTCCTGAACCTGATAGCCTCAAATCAAACTCACCTTCCTTCCGGCCCCCCACTCCAGCTGCGGGATGACCCGTTAGTCATCATATCATTCAAAAGCCGGCCACCTCAACTTCTTTCTCTCTTTATAACAATGCATTAACAATATCCAGATTTAAAGAATACTATAATCACAATTTTAAACACTGAGAAGATAAAAAGGGTGGAATACTTCTTGCTAAATTATGATTTATAACAGGGAGGGTTCCAATGAAAAGAATATCAGTTGTTTTATCATTAATAATAGTTTTATCCCTATTGATTTGCTGCAGTAATGACGAAGTTACTGATCCTTCTGCCAATAACTCAGACAATTCTCCTGTTGCAAGTATAATCAGTCCAGTCGATAGTGTTTCATTTACAGCAGGAGACACGGTAACTTTTTCCGGTACCGGCATCGATCATAATGGATCTGAGATACCTGGTAACTCACTGTTATGGAGGTCCGACCGGGATGGAATACTGGGAACGGGGACTATCGTAAAATGTCACGATCTCTCTGAATATATTCACATAATAACCCTTACGGCAATTGATTCGGATAATAAAACCGATACTGACGCGATATCAATAAGTATATGTTCTGGAGGAGATCTGCCCAAAGCAAGAATATCAAGCCCAAGCGAAAAAGATTTATATGTTATAGGCGAAACTGTAAATTTTAAAGGTTCAGGAACTGACAGTGATGATGGAATTCTGGCCGCCGGTTCTTTATTATGGACTTCGGATAAAGATGGTGTCCTGGGTACGGGGGCCTCCTTTTCTAATAGCGACCTGTCACAGAATCTCCATGTGGTAACTCTGATAGCTACAGATTCGGATGGATATACAGGAACTGACAATGTTTCTATAAATATCATTCCGGAGAGCGAGATACCCACCGCCCAAATATTATCACCGGAGGATGGAGCCATCTACACGGAAGGCCAGCAAATTACCTTCTCAGGTTCCGGACTTGACAGTGACGATGGCGTTTTATCAGACAACAGGCTTCTATGGGTATCAGATATAGACGGGATACTTGGAACTGGAAGCTCTTTAATGGTAAATAATCTATCAATTAATTCGCACATAGTTACCCTTACTGTAACGGATTCTGATTCAAATAGCGATTCGGACAGCGTTTCAGTTACTGTTGAAGAATCAACAATACAGATAACAACCAGCTCACTTGCGTCTGGTAGCACCTGTTCCCCATATAGCGTTCAGCTCGAAGCCGAAGGCGGAACGGCGCCCTACACCTGGGAGCTTGCTTCCGGTTCTACTCTGCCTGCTGGATACGAACTGACCACTGACGGCGTTATAAAGGGAATGACCAGCAATATCGCAGAGAACAGCTTCACTGTAACATGTTCAGACAACGAGGGAGAAAGCGTAACCGCCGATTACTCTCTCACCGTGAATGTGCCTGCCAATCCTTCGATCGGTATCTTCTACGATGAGACGGCAACGGTCTGCAGCGCGCAGGCAACCGCTTTCCTCACCACTCTTGACTGTTACGTATACATTATGCTTGAGGATAGTCAGTACGATTGTACCACGGCTGCTCAGTTCAAGGTCAGCCTGGTCGACTCCGACGGCAATCCCCTGGATTCATCAAAGT
>JAWODM010000047.1:0-14765 GCA_046483305.1 Candidatus Krumholzibacteriales bacterium
TTAAAGACCAAATGTCAAGTGAAAGTTATGGTTTAGGCAGTTTCCGTCTTTGATTTATTTGCCAGAATAAGATAACAATAATTATTAAAGCAAATAGTACTCGATATCTGAGCTAATCGCCCACTGAGGCAGGATATCTCATAGAAGCGCGACCGGAACCAGTACGCAGTATCCCATCACCAGAAGCACCGGAGCGAGAGACTCCGACCCCTGGGCCAGGAATAGGTAACCGGCCACTATCGACAGAAGCCCGGCGATCATAATGTACTTTTTATTCTTTCTGATTATATTAATCATCCTTTTCCTGTTCGCTTATTCCGTAAACCGCCGGATACGCGGAATTCTCCGCCTGCTTCCACTCTATAAATGATATTCAGTTGCCGGCTAAAGTCAAGAAATCATTGTCCGGCCCGGCGCCTTTCATCTGTCCATGCTCCCCCTGTTGTAGCCCTCCATGTCGGCGGTAACGTATAAAAATCCTATCTCGGTCAACTTCCTGTCTATACTGTCCCGGGTCTCCGGATCGAGAAGGTCGGGGATCTTCTCGGGGGCAACCTCAATTCTGGCCAGACTGCCGTGATGCCTGACCCGGCAGAGCCCGAAACCGAGAGATCTCATGAAATCCTCCGCCTCCTCCACCATCTGCAGCTTCTCCCTGGTAATCCTATCCCCTGTTCTTATCCTGGTGGCAAGGCAGGTATTGTCAGGGCTGTCCCAGGTGGGGAGATTAATCCGCCTGGAGAGTTCCCTTATCTCCCGCTTGCGCAGCCCCGCTTCTGCCAGGGGGCTGGCAACCCCCAGTTCTTCTATCGCCTTAAGTCCCGGCCTGTGCTCGCCCGGGTCGTCGGCATTGGACCCTTCCATCACAGTTTCCATACCATGCTGATGAGCAAAACTTATAATTTTCCTGAACAGATTCAGCTTGCAGAAGTAGCACCGGTCAGGCGGGTTTGCGGCAAAATTCTCTATGTCGATAAACGGCACATATATTATTTCATGGTCCGCCCCTATTTGTTCGGCAACCCTGCTGGCCGCGTCCACTTCGCTCTGGGCGATGAAATCGGCGTTGACCGTGACAGCGAGAACCTGCTCTGCCGCATCCATGGCGGCGGCCAGGAGGAACGAGGAATCGGTGCCCCCGCTGAACGCCACCGCCACCCTGTCGCCGTACCCGCTAATTATCTGTTTTAATTTTTCATGTTTTGCGCTGAGCCTGTCCCGTCTATTCATCTCTGGTTATTTCCTCCCCGTTCTTTATTCGCTTCCTGGCCCGGTTATGCTGCTTGAGAGTCCTGCTGAAAATATGTCCGCCGGAGCCGTCAGCCACAAAATAGTAGGCATCGAACCCGGTCTCCGGCCTGACCGCGGCCGAGAGAGCTTTTCTGCCGGGGCTGCATATCGGCCCCGGGGGAAGCCCCCGGTACCTGTAAGTATTGTAAGGCGAACCCACTCTGAGGTCCTTATACCACAGCTTCCTTCTTATACCCCCCAGCGCGTAGGCTACCGTGGGATCTGCCTCCAGCCTCATTCCCTTATTGAGGCGGTTGTGATATACAGCGGATATCTTGCGCATCTCCCCCTCATACCCCGCCTCCGCCTGAATGATTGAGGCCAGGGTAACTACTTCCCGCCGGCTCATCCGGGCGGAATCGGCCGCATCCGCTGCTTCCTGCGCATATACATCGCCGAAACGCCGCACCATCCGCAGTATCAGCCCGCGCGGGTTGAAAGGCCAGGTTACCAGGTAAGTATCCGGAAACAGGTATCCTTCCAGGGTCTCGCCCCGGAACCCCAGACTGTCTATCAGTCCGCTGTCCGAGGCCAGTTCCACGAACTTGACTGAATCTATCCCCGTTTTCAGGGCCGCAACGGACGCGATCTCGGTGAGCATCAACCCTTCCGGAATAACCACTCTTCTGTAATCTACAGCCCCTGAGGTAAGTTTCTCGAGAATCGCCGAGACGCTCTCGCTCCCGTCAAACCTGTACTCGCCAACCTTTATTTTGCCCTCCCTGCCCATCAGGAATGCGGACCATCTGAAAACGGCCGGATGATCCAGCAGCCCCCTGCTCTCCAGCTGCCCCTGGATATCGGCAAATGAATCGCCCGGGCTTACTCTTACCAGCACGCTCCTGTCCGCTGTTCCACTTTCATAATAGAGAAGGGCGATGTAGATAGAGAACAGGATCAGCAGGGAGATAGCTGAAATCAAGACCGCCTTGTAACTTTTCATTGCTCTTCTCCGTCCAGAAAGCCCTGCAGAATAAGAACCGCCGCCAGTTTGTCCACATTCTCTTTCTTCTTTATCCTTCCCGCCTTCTTCAGAACCCTCTCCGATTCCAGGCTGGTCATCCTCTCATCGGAAAGAACCACCCTGACATCCCTTTTCTCCTCCAGGCCCTTTTTCAGCAGGCGGGACCTGCGTGAAGGTTCGATCTCCCTGCCTCCCATCGAAAGCGGCATTCCTATTACCACCGTTTCCACATCATAGCTGTCTATCAGCTTGCTGATATGATCGATTATCTTCTGCTGATTCTTTTCCACCAGAGTCTCCAGGCCCTGAGCGGTTATCCCCAGAGGATCGCTCACCGCCAGCCCGGTCCTGCTGCCCCCGGGGTCCACCCCCAGCACTCTTTTTTTTCGCCTCTTCTCCGGCTGGTCGCTCATAAAACTACTCTATTCTTCTTATTACCATGATGGTCATATCGTCGCGGGCAGTCCCGGCGGCCGAAAACCGGGCCACATCGCGGGCAATGGCATCTCTGACATATCTGGCAGATTTCCCGGCCATCCCGGAAAGGAACCGGTGGAGTTTTTCCTCTCCGTAGAACTCGCCTTTCTGATTCTCTGCTTCTGTTACCCCGTCGGTGGTAATCACCAGCATATCGCCCGGTTTCATCTTCAGCTTGAGGTTCCTGTACCTGAAATCTCTCTTAACCCCCAGTACCAGGCCGCTGTAATCCAGCTGCCGGACCTCTCCGCCGGCCTCCACTACAACCGGAAAGAAGTGCCCCGCGTTACTGTATTCCAGCCTGTCTCTTCTGAGATGTATACAACCGTAAAACAGGGTGGCGAATTTATCGATAGCCATGATATCGCACATAACGTCATTGAGGCCCTCCAGTATGGAAACAGGTTTATTCTTCCTGTCCTTCATCGACCTCAGGCTGGCCTGAAGGGAAGCCATCAGCAGCGAAGCTGGAACACCCTTTCCCGCCACGTCGGCGACCACAAAAGCGAACACCTCGTCATCCACCAGGTAGTCGAAATAGTCTCCCCCTACCTGCTTGCTGGGCACGCTGACCGAGGAAACTTCGTACCTGTCCAGATCGGGGGGCTCCGATGGAAGCAGATTCTCCTGAATCTCGCGAGCCAGATTGAGTTCTTCTTCAATTACCTTCTTTTCAACCACTTCCTCGAGAAGCTCTATTCTGGACAGAGCCGAAGCTATCTGGCTGGAAAGCATGGAAAGAAGGGTAATCTCTTCACCCGAATATTTTCCTCTCTCCTCATGGACCCCCAGCAGAATCAGGGCGGAACATTTATCTTCTCTTATCACCGGCACAATAAGTTCATAGGACGCGATACGCCTCAGTCCGGGAGGTATACCGGAGAGAACCTTTTCCACATCGGCTTCCGAAGGCCTCAGCAGGGTCCATCCCCGGGGACGCTTAAAACCCATGGCCTCGATAAAATCGAGCTTTTTAATCGGATCCCCTCTGGATGAAAAGATTTTTTCCATTCTGTCCATATACTCTTCTTCCAGGAAGGATCTGATCTCCGCCTTCAGAAGTATCCTGGGGTTTGACGCTTCGAAAAGCTCTGAAAGCACTTCCCGGACAGCCTCCTTCATGTCCTCTATGGTCAGGGTGGAAAGCAGCCGGTCGCCCAGTCTCTTGAGCCTCTCCCTGGGGTTCTTGCCCTCTCCGATGGTCAGGCTTTCAATCCAGTGCTCAATCCTGACCATCACCGGCTGAAAGAAAACTATGAATACCACTATCAGCCCGGTTTCCATAATAGTTTCGCTGATATCGGAAAATCCTCCTATGTAGGATACCAGGCTCTTGATGCCGATAAGCGATATGGTGGCGATCACCGCGGAAATGGCGGCGTAGAACATCCCTTTCCGCGCTATCATCTTAATATCCAGGAACCGGTATCTTACAATGGAGTAAGCTATGGTCCCCCCTCCGATAATGAGAGACGCATTTATGAAGACTGCCGGCAGGTGCGATCCGGGCGGCACCCCTCTGAACATCGGTATCAGTTTGGCGAGCGAGTAGGTCGCCACACAGACCACCAGGCCCATGATTACCAGGGTGGCCTGCCGCTTTGCCCTGGGAGTAAACTCGAAACTCCTCGACCTGGTCAGCAGAAGCATCGAAACGGCGGCGTATGATATGTTAACCACTGAGAAGAAAGACATATGCGCCTTGAACAGGAGCGTCATCATGGTGTTCATGAACCAGGCCACATGATCCATGACAGACTTCAAAAACTGAGGGAGGAAAGAAATATTTTCCATGAATGCGAATGAGCTTGATGGGTCCACTCTGTCCAGAAGGAATATTACCAGCACCAGGTGGAATATATGCGGGAGAAAAAGGATAAAAGCGATCTTTCTTATGTACTTCCAGGCGGTATGCTCAACCGGGTAGACAAAAGCGAAAAGAAGAAGGGAAGGGAAAAAAAACTCCCAGGTGAAGTCGAAACTGTCAATCAGGTTTCTGAACAGGTAAGTCCCCTCGGTAAGATTTCTCCTCAGGATTACTCCCAGCGCCCCCAGAAGGGGCCCCAGCCCGGCGAAAAGCAGAACCAGTATGGTCGACCACCCGACGATGTCCCTGTTCGAATATCGGAGTATGTTAACGGCGGCAAAGAACAGAACCGCGCCGCAGATAAAATAGAAAGTCGCCAGAAATGATGTATAGTCCATCTCGTAACCCCGGAAACCTGTCCCATGAATATTTGCTGCTGCGATATTTTAAGTTTGTATTCTTTAAGGTGCTAACAAAATAGCGGCAAGTTCGTTCCACGTTCGCCGCCGTTTTTCCAGGACCACCTTCTGTGCCGGAAATACGCTATTCGGAAATATGTTTTTCCAGAGTAACTTTCATTCCTTCATTTTCGGTAAAATCGAATGAAAGCCCGTCCATCATCTCTTTCATGATAAAGATCCCCCTGCCTCGAATGTGCTCGATATTGCCGGGGTCCGGTATATTCTTCATATATTCCTGATAATCGAATCCCTCGCCGCAATCACAGACCTCCACCACAAACTTTTCTGAATTCCACCTGAAGATTACTTTTACGTTGCGGCGGGGATTTGACTTATTCCCGTGCTCCAGGGCGTTGGTACAGGCTTCTATCACTGAAACCGCTATCTCGGTAGCGGTTTTCTGGTCAAGGTCTATATCTCTGATTATCCCGTTGCACAGAACATCAACAAGGTTGAGATATTTATACTCGCTGGGGAATTCCAGAGATATTTGTTCGGCCACCAACAACCTCCCGGTTAATTAGATCTCAGGAGTAACTTCCTACAGCTTCATCTTCATCCTCGTAACATTCAAATATCAGGTTCAGCTTGGTCACATAAAGAATGCTCTTGATCTTCTCCGAGACATTGAGCAGTTTCAGGTCCCCGTTTTTCTTCCTCATGGTGGTATACCCGGTTATCAGTATACCTACCCCTGAACTGTTTATCCAGGTCACCTTCGAGAGGTTCACGATAATCCTCTTTCTGTCCTCTTCCAGCAGGCCATAGATGCAGTCCTTGAATACCTCCGCATCAGTTCCGCCCATAACTTTCCCCGAAAGGTCTATAATGGTTACCCCGTCCTGTTCCCTGATCCTGTATTTCAATCTTTTCCTCCGATTATCGCGAGTACCTCCCTGAAGTCTTCGGGCAGGGGCGCCGAAAAAACCATTTCTCGTTTTTTGACCGGATGAACAAAGGCAAGCCGGGCGGCGTGAAGGGCCTGCCTGTCTATTACCGACAGGGCCTTCTCCGCCAACCTTATTTCATCGGGGGAAAGGCTCCCCTTCCTTATTTTCCTTCCTCCGTATTCGGGATCTCCGAGTACGAAACGCCCCGCATACGAAAAATGAACCCTTATCTGATGGGTCCTGCCCGTTCCAAGTCTTACCTTAATATACTGAAAAGGAGGAAATGTGTCTATAACATTATAATATGTTACCGCCTCCCTGCCCCCCGATTCCAGAACCGTCATCTTCTTGCGGTTGGAGGGAGACCTTCCTATGGGGGCGCTGATAGTTCCTTCGCTACGCTTCATCCGGCCCCAGACAATGGTCCTGTACTCCCGCTTGACTTTTCTCTTCATCAGCTGGCCGCTCAGCCCGATGTGAGCCCTGTCATTCTTCGCCACCACCAGAAGGCCCGAAGTGTCCTTGTCCAGGCGGTGGACTATACCGGGGCGGATCTCGCCTCCGATGCCGGAAAGGTCCCCGCAGTGATACAGAAGAGCGTTTACCAGGGTGCCGCTGGTATTTCCGGGGGCGGGATGGACTACCAGCCCCGCCTGTTTGTTGACCACCAGCAGATCCCTGTCTTCGTATATTACATCGATATCGATCTTCTCGGGGACCGCCCTGATCGGAGTGGGAGGGGAGATTTCAACCGTGATCTTCTGCTCCTCTTTGAGTATCATCGCCGGTTTGGAGGCCGGGATTCCGTCCACTTTCACATCACCCGCGTTTATCGCTTTCTGAATTCTGGTCCTGGAGAAGCCCGGGATTCTGTCGCTCAGGTATCTGTCTATACGTTCTCCGGCATCCTCTTCATCTGCTATGAATTCATATCTTTTTCTGTCGTTCACACTTACTCCGAAAGCCGGGAGACGGCGCATCAGGTCCGGGAAGACCTGTTATATTCTTCCCCGCTCTCCTCCGAATTGAAAATGAAGCCGCCGATGAGGATCACCGCTCCAACGGTTACCGCGATATCGGCAACGTTGTAGGTTGGCCAGCGGTAACCCCCCACCCCCATATCAATAAAATCTATAACGTTCCCGGACGCTACCCTGTCTACCAGGTTCCCGAACGCGCCCCCCAGAATCAATCCCAGAGAAGCCCTCTTCAGAACCGGGGCATACCTCATCCGGTAGGCAAAATATATCAGAGCGATTATCGAAATGAATGTCATGGCCAGAAGCACCGGCCTGGAGTTGGAGAGAAATCCGAGTATGGCTCCGGGATTGAAGCTCAACCTGAGCCTGAGAAAGGATCCGATCAATTCCCTTGTCTCGCCCTGAGATAACGTGTTCAGGATTATTCTCTTGGAAACTTGATCAAGAATAACAACCAGCGCGGCAATGGTAAAATAAAGCATCTGTTAACCCCGCTGGTTCTTCTCCTGGTCCGTTTTGCATACGATGCACATGCGGGCTGCGGGAACCACGTTCAGGCGCTTCTTGGGGATGAGCTCTCCGCAGGACTCGCACTTTCCGTATATGCCCCTCTCTATCCTCTCCAGAGCCTGGTCCAGAGCTTTCAGGTAATCGCCCTCCTGGCTGGCGTAGAGATAAAGCTTCTCCCGCTCCATCCCGTCAGTGCCGGTGTCGGCCAGATGGCTGGCGTAATTCGAACCGCTGCCCCCCGTATCTGTCGAGTTCTTTATCTCGCTATTTATACGGCCGATTTCCCCTATTATCCGCTCCCGCTCCGCCATTATCAATTCCCTGAATTTCTTCAGTTCCTGTTTGTTGTATTTCCATTTCTTTCTGGCTGTCATAATCAGACTCTCCTTCAGCAATCTCCTATTTCTTCCTGGTCCAGAGTTTTACTTCCTGGCCGCTGAGCTCGAAACCGGTTTCATGTGGCCATTCCTTCTCGCCATTTTCGATCGATTCCGTCAAAGTCTCGTTACGGATATATTCGCCATATTCTTCCATTACTTCTTCTATATCTTTACTCCCGGTGAATGCAAGCATTATTCTGTCGCTTACCTCAAAACCGGATTCCTTCCGGAAATTCTGGATCCGGTTAACCAGGTCCCTGGCCATCCCTTCCCTTATCAGTTCCGGGGTAAGCAGTGTTTTTATTATCGCCGTAATTTCCCCGTCATGCCCGGCCATGTAATCATCCGCCACTTCCCTCTCTATATTCACCTCTTCCAGCTTCAGTTTTTCCTTCTCCCCGCCCAGTTCAAAGATGATTTCTCCCCGGGATTCCAGCTTCCTGACGGTGTCCTGTGGAAAGCTCTCTATCTCCCCGGCGGCATCCTTCATCTTACTGCCGAACCTCTTGCCCAGAATAGAATACTCCGGTTTGGCCCTGAGCGTGATGTAATCCCTGGTACTTTCGATTCTGGAAACCTTCTTGATATTCAGTTCGCTCCTGACCAGCGCCAGGTAATCCTCATCGTCCAGCCAGTCCAGCCTGTCCTCTCCGGCGGAGTAGACCAGGAGCTCGGACAGGGGAGTCCGGACCTTTATGCCGGCCCGGTTTCTGGCAGCTCTTCCGGCGGTAACTACCCGGAGCACTTCTTCCATTTTTCTTTCAAGCTCGGGGTCGATCCTGTCCGGTTCCGGCTGCGGGTAATCCGAAAGGTGAACACTGGAGCCTTCCCGGAGGTCCGTAGCCTGAAGCCTGAGAAAAACCGCTTCGCTTATGAACGGAAGTACCGGGGCCATCAGCCTTGAAATATCCCTCAGAACCAGGTAGAAGGTCTCGTAAGCATCCCGCTTGTCGCCGCTCATCTCGTTCTTCCAGAATCTTCTCCTGCAGCTTCTCAGGTACCAGTTGCTCAGCTCATCCACAACAAAGCGGTCCAGGATCCTTCCGGCTCTGGTTATATCGTAATCCTCCAGGGCTTCGGTAACATCCTTTACCGTGGAGTTGAACCGGGAGAGCAGCCACCGGTCCATTATATTATCTGTTCCCGCCTCGAGGGAGGGGACGAATTCATCTATCCTCGCGTACATGGCAAAGAAATTGTAGAGATTCCGGAAGGTCCCCACGAATCTGTTGGCTGAATCGAGCAGGGCCTCGGAATCAAACCTCTTGGGCAGGTGGGGGGCTCCCGAGGTCATCAGGAACCACCTCAGGGCATCCGCCCCGAACTGCTCCAGCGCTTCGCTTGCGTATACCGCGTTGCCGCGTGACTTGCTCATCTTGAGGCCCTCGTTGTCGAGCACCATCCCGTGGGGAAGGCACCTGCGGTAAGGGCTCTCTTTTGTAAGGAAGGCGCCTATTACCAGCAGGGAATAGAACCATCCTCTGGACTGATCGACTCCCTCGCTGATGAATTCAGCCGGATACTGCCTCTTGAATTTATTTATATTCTCTATCGGGTAATGATACTGGGCGAAAGGCATCGAACCGGAATCAAACCAGCAGTCGATAACCTCGCTCTCCCTGGTCATCTTGCCTCCGCATTCGGGGCATCCCACATCCAGGTCATCCACGAAAGGTTTATGCAGGTCAAAATCCTCCGGCATCCGCTCGCTGATGGAGCGAAGCTCCCTCATATCCCCTATACAGTACTTCTCGCCGCAGGAATCGCAGGTCCAGATGTTCAGGGGGGTTCCCCAGTACCTCTCCCTGCTGAGGGCCCAGTCCACATTCCCCTCCAGCCACCTGGCGAATCTCTTCTCTCCCACGTCGGGAGGGTACCACTGAACATTCGAATTGGCCGATATCAGGAGGTCCTTGAAGGCGGTGGTTTTGATATACCATGAACGCCTGGCGTAATAGAGCAGGGGCGAATCGCACCTCCAGCAGAACGGATATGAATGTCTGATCTCTTCGCTGCGGTACAGCAGGCCTCTCTCCTCCAGGTCGGCGATTATCTCCTCATCGCAATCCTTGACGAACCGCCCGGCCCACTTCTCGATTTCATCGGTGAACCTGCCTTCCCGATCGACCGGCTGGACGAAGGGAAGGTTTTCTTCGGTTCCCGCCCGGTAGTCATCCTCGCCGAAAGCCGGAGCGGTATGCACTATTCCGGTACCGTCGGTGAGAGTAACAAAGTCTGCCTCGATAACCCTGAACCCGCCTTCGGCGTCTTTAAAATAGGGGAAGCAGGGCTCATACCTCCTGCCCGCCAGTTTGCTCCCCTTGAATTTTTCCAGGACTTCGTAATCCCCTTCCAGCACTCCCAGCAGCGCCTCGGCCAGTACCAGTATATCCCCCTCATGCCTGATCTTCACGTAATCATATTCCGGCCCCACCGCCAGCGCCACATTGGAGATCAGGGTCCAGGGAGTGGTGGTCCATACCAGGAAATAACCCTCTTCTCCCGCTATCTTCAGTTTGAAATAGATGGAAGGGTCTGCCACTTCCCGGTAACCCTGAGAAACCTCGTGGCTGGACAGGGAAGTCCCGCACCTGGGGCAGTAGGGAACGATCTTGTGCCCCTCATACAGGTAACCCTGGTCCCAGAACTGCTTGAGGATCCACCAGACCGACTCAATATATTCATTGGTGCAGGTCACGTAGGGATCGTCCAGGTCAAGCCAGAACCCCAGCTTCCTGGTGAACTCATGCCATTCGTCCAGGTATTTGAACACCGATTTGCGGCATTCCGCGTTGAACTCCGCAACCCCGTATTCCTCTATCTGGTCCTTGCCGTCGAGGCCCAGCTTGTTCTCCACCTCGATCTCAACCGGAAGCCCGTGGGTATCCCAGCCGGCCTTCCTCTCCACCCTGAACCCGCGCATGGTTTTGTACCGGCAGATGATATCCTTGATAGTCCTGGACATGGCGTGGTGCACCCCGGGCCTGCCGTTGGCTGTGGGAGGGCCTTCGTAAAAAACAAAACAGTTGTCCTCCGGCCTCTCCCGTACGCTCCGGTGGAAGATATCGTGCTTTTCCCAGTACCGGAGAAGCTCCTCTTCCCCGGTCACAGCATCGGCCTGAGAATGCAGGCCGGGATAAATCTCAGTGGTTTTTTCTTCGCTCATATTCAAGCTCCAACCATATCTCTTTGCTCGGTATATTATTAAATCCGCTGCCGGTTTGCAATATACGAAATTCTATAATCGAAAACCAGCCGCAGGTCAAGCTCTTATAGTCTTTTTAGAAACTCGGTGATTAATCCGCAGAGTTTCTTCTCGCCCCTGCGGGCAACTTTCAATATTTCTCTTATATCCGCGGGCTTGAGGCAGTCCGGAAATGCTTCGTCTGTAACCACCGAGATTCCAAGCACTTTCATCCCTCCGTGAACCGCCGCGATATTCTCCGGCACCATCGACATGCCGACCACATCGGCTCCGATCCTTCTGAGGAACCGGTACTCCGCGGCGGTTTCCAGATTGGGGCCGGCCACCGCCGCCAGAACGCCTCTTTTCAGCTGAATCCCCAGATCCAGTCCGGCCTTTTCTATCCTGGTGATATAATTCCTGTTGTACGGCATGCTCATATCGGGAAATCTGGGGCCCAGCCTCTCGTCGTTCGGCCCTATCAGTGGATTATCTCCCATAAGGTTGATATGATCGGTTATAACTATCAGGTCTCCCGGCTCAAACTGGGGGTTCATGCCGCCCACCGCCGAGGTCATTATCAGGGAACGGGCGCCCAGGGCGCGCATAACCCTTACCGGGAAGGTGACCTCCTTCATGCTGTAGCCCTCGTAGTAGTGAACCCTGCCCTCCATCGCCACTATCCTCTTTCCGCCCAGCTCGCCCAGTATCAGGTTCCCGGCGTGAATACCCTCTACGGTGGAAACCGGAAAACCTTCGATTTCGGAATACGGCATCCTGCTCTTTACCCTGATCTTCGATGCCAGCCCCCCCAGCCCGCTTCCGAGGATTATCCCGAAAGACGGATTTTTCATTTTTACCTGTTTTCTTATATACCGGGCGCTTTTTTGAACCCTCTGATATAAATTATCCATTTATAACCTCCGGGATTCCGGTTATAACTTCATAATAGTTGTTTTATTTTCCAATCCGCGGGTTTTTAAGAATAAAACATAAACCGGCCTGAACTGGCAAGTTTAATCATCCGGTATATAATAAATATCCCCTGTAAAGAAAAGTATATATTACACGCCAGGCCCCGGCTTCTGCCGGAACCTGGCGCACCAGGTTTATTCCGCGGCCGGTTTAATTATCGTCGGTGATATTGGTCAGATTCTTCCTGAACTCTTCCATTGACCAGGAGTTTTCATCCTGCCTGTCCTCCGCATCCTCCTCCGGTGCAGGCGCGTCTTCTTCCGGCTGCGCCTGCCGGTCGGCCTGCTGATCCTTCTCCTGAGAGTGATCTGCTTTCTCCGGTTCAGAAGAGCTTTCCTGCAGGCCGGATAGAGCGTCATTCAGCTCGTCAGCCTGAGAGGCGTCCTCCGGCTGCTCATCCGGAGTTGAAACCTCATATTTACTCCAGTCGGTCTCGCCCCTGTCCACCTGGTATCCCTTCCACTTATCGGCGCCCTTTTCCGGTTGCGGCGAAGTACTGTCTTCTTCCGCCGGGGATACCGCGTCGACCCACTGGTCCACTGAATCTTCCGGCTGTTCTTCCGGCCCGCCCGTCTGCTCTTTTACTTCAGGGCCGCTCTCCGGGGCCTTTTCAGCCCGGTCACCCGGCTCATTCCCTTCCGGAATCCCGGCTTCCGCCGGGGGATCATCGTTCATTTCCGGACTGCTCTCTTCAGCAGGCTGCTGCGGCCGGGGTGTTTTGTCCTCTGCCGGCTCATGAGAGAACTCCTCGGTTATTCTCTCCCTGCTCATCCTGTGGTGGGGATCATTCTCATCAGGGCGGTGGTCAGATTCATAATTCCTATTTTCCATTTCCGCTTCTGAGTACGCGAAATCACTCTCAGAATTGAGTATCATCTGGCGATGAGTGTCTATAAGCGTCTTGAATCTGACTATATAGTTCTCCTTCTGCTTTCTCAGCTCCAGGACCTCGTTTCTCAGCCGCTCCGCTTCGGCTCTTACCCTCTGGCTCGCTTTCTCGGCTTCTATCTCCGCCTCCTTGATGATCAGGGCGGCTTCGTGCCTGGCGTTTTCCCTTGCCTCGGCGGTAAGCTTCTCGGCGGTCAGCAGGGTGTCGCGCAGGTTGTTTTCCATGTTCTTGAATTCCTTCAGCCGCTCCCTCAGATCGACTATATGTTCCCTGAGCTGTTTGTTATCGTTGAGAATATTTTCGTATTCCTGCGCCACCGTGTTGAGAAAGGCGTAGACCTCATCCGTATCCAGCCCCCTCATGCCCCTCTTGAACTCCTGTTTTCTGATGTCCAGCGGTGTTATCCTCATCTTGAATCCTCCTGCTCACAGATTATATTTTTTTCATGAAACCCAGTATAAAGCATAACAAAAAAAGATTCTACAAATTACCCCTCTTAATAAAGAAAACTATCAGGCGGAGTATAGCTATCAGAACTATCGCCGCCAGATCTATTTTCATTACAGGCATCAGTTTTCTCAGCGGGGAAAGTATAAAAGAAAAAAGCCGGTCCATCGCGGAATAGACCCTGCCTCTGGCTTCCCCCACCAGCTGAAGCATTACATAAACAAGCAACAGCAGGCTGACAACATTTAACGTAGCAATTATCAATCCAACCGGGTCTGTAACAAAGTAGCCGATAAGTCATATGGTGACAAGCTGTTATAAGACCATAAAATTCCGGATTGCCTGAAGCGGAATAAAGAAAAACAGCCGGGCCGGCCAATTTTCTGCCTTCAGGCATTCATATCACTTCTGCCTGGGGCCGAAAAGCACCCTCCCCAGCCTGAGCAGGGTAGCTCCTTCTTCAACGGCGTACTCGAAATCGTCGGACATCCCCATGGAGAGATGCTCCATCGAAACGCCTCGGATACCCCTCTCCGCTATTTCATCACGAAGCAGCCGGAGCGCGGAAAAGGAATTTCTCAGGACCTGCGGGTCGTCAACCCAGGGCGCCATGGTCATCAGCCCCCTTATCCGGACTCCCTCCATCTGAGCCGCTTCCCCGCAGAATCTTACCGCCTCGTCCGGTTCTATCCCGTATTTTGAGTCCTCTCCGCTGGTATTCACCTGAACCAGGACATCGGTAACTATTTCCTCCCTCAGGCTTCTCCCGTTAAGCTCCCTGGCCAGGCGGATTGAATCGAGCGAATGTATAAGCTCGAAGCGGCCGATTATCTTTTTGACCTTGTTCCTCTGAAGATGCCCCACCAGGTGCCAGCGGCAGTCCGCGGCTACCTTCTCCGATTTTTCCAGGAATTCCTGGACCTTGTTCTCGCCGACATCGCTGAGCCCGGCGGATACCGCTTCATCCACGGTACCGGGAGGATGGGTCTTGGTTATGGCGACTATCCTGACCTCTGAAGGGTCCCTGCCCGCCCTTTCGGCGGCAGCGGCGATCCTCTCCCGGACAGCCTTCAGGTTCTCTGTAAGAGACACTTGTCACACCTCCTTACTGGGTAAACATTGTAACTCTTTATCCGGAGCAGTTCAACCGCCGGAGGGCAGTTTTCTGCGGAGATTTATAATTACCGGCACGGGAAGGGGGCGAAAGTGGCAGAATATTTACCGCCAACACTGAAGCTGTCACCCCCGGCAGGGAGATGACAGAGCGGGCTGGGCCAGGCTTTCAGCGGGAAAGCTTACGGCGGCATATTCTGAAAGTTCACTTTTCATTTACCTTGAAATAGGATAACCATTATCTGTAGAATTGTATTTTTCAGAAAGGATGTAAAACCATGGGAAATAGCGAAAAGTTTATTCCGTACATACCGGCGGAGGAGCAGATGCCGGAGTTTACCTTCCGGGCTGTAATGCTGGGGGCGGTGCTGGGCCTGGTATTCAGCGCCGTTACCGTC
>JAWODM010000010.1:0-16259 GCA_046483305.1 Candidatus Krumholzibacteriales bacterium
TATTCCGCGTTCTCTTCGATCTTTTCCTTCTTCATAACCAGTTTCTCGAAAGTCTCGTAAGTGCCGCTGTTGGTGTCCCTGCTGATCATAACGATCTCTACGCCGGGGCCCCCCAGCTGCTTCCAGTTGGTGTACTTGCCCTGGTAGATTTCCCTTACCTGCTTTACTGTCAGCTCCTTGACCGGATTGGACGGATGAACGATCATCGCTATACCGTCAACCGCCACTACGTGGGCGACCGGCATGATGCCGCTGTTGACCGCAGCGCTGAACTCTCCATCTTTCATGAAACGGGACATGCTGGCAATATTGCACATTTTGTTGAGAAGACTTTTAGCGCCGTTACCGCTTCCCGATTCACTTACGGTAATATTCACATCTTTGTGGTTGGACATATAGTACTCGGCAAAAGCTTTAGCTATCGGGCCCACCGTGGTAGAACCGTCAATAACTATCTTGTTCCCCTCGCCGGCTTCAGCTCTGTCCGATACTCCCGATGACAGAACGGATGCTAATAAGAGAATCACAGAGAAGATTCTGATCCATCTTATCATGTTCGTACCTCCCTCTCGGTTAAAGTTACGAACAAAATAAGCCCGCCCCGTTACGTTTTTATTAATGAATTGTTAAGATTACGTTAATATCTGATATTCTCTCAGGCCGCGGGGATAATTATACTGAATTTGCTCCCTTTCCCCGGTTCGCTCTCCACTTCCACACGCCCGCCGTGAACCTGGGCGATATGCTTTACTATGGCCAGCCCCAGGCCCGTCCCACCCTCTCTTCTGCTCCTGGCCCGGTCCACCCGGTAGAACCTTTCGAATATCCTTGGAAGGTGTTTTTCCCCTATCCCCCTGCCCCTGTCTATCACATCTATGTAGACATTATCTTCGCCTTCGGTAACTATAATTTTCACTTTACTTCCGGGGTCGCTGTTCTTTATGGCGTTATCCACCAGATTCGATATCGCCTGGCTTATCAGGACCGGAACCGCCCTGATATGCAGGTCTTCCGGATACTCGGTTATGATCTCAATATTCTTATCTTCGGCCCCGGCCAGACAGAAATCGAGCGTTTCATCCAGCACATCCTGAATATTAAGCCTCACAAATCTTTCCTCGCCGCTCCGGGTCTGCTGAAGGCGGGAAAGGGTCAGCAGATCTTCTATAATGTAATTCATCCGGTCGGCATGCCGGCTGATTATCTTAAGAAACCTGTTAAGTTTCTCCGGATTTGCTCCTTTCTCGTCCAGCAGGGTTTCCGCGAAGCCCTTGACAGTGGTTATGGGGGTCCGCAGCTCATGGGAGACATTGGCCACAAAGTCACGCCTGACATTTTCAAGCTTCCTCAGCCTGTCTATGTCACGCAGGACTATAACAGCCCCCTGATTCTCGCCGTCTGTTCCCTGAAGGGGAGCTCCGCTGACCGAATAATATTTTTCCTCGCCGAGCCTGATCTCTATCTCTTCAAGTTTAACTCCTGATATCAGCTTTCCGGCAAGCTGTTCAACTTCGTAATTCCTTACCACTTCCTCAATAGATTTCCCGATCACATCCCGGTTGCCGGTCTCGAAAACCTCCCGGGCCAGGGGATTCATTCGCATCACCTTTTCGTCATTATCCACCACCAGAAGCCCCTCGTTCATGCTGGAGAAGATAGCCTCCTGTTCCATACTCTGCCTTCTGGCATTTTCAATCCTTACCGCCAGCCGCCCGGCCATATCATTCATAACTTCGGACAGGGTGTCGGTCTCCAGAAGGCCCTGCCTGGGTAGCCTGTAGCTGAGGTCGTCTCCGGCGAAACGCTCCGCTCCCTTTCTTATCGTTTCCAGCGGCCCGGTTATCTTTCCGGAAACCAGCCATCCGATTATGAGAGCAAGCACCGCCGCTACCAGCCCCGCCCAGAATATCCTGTTATTCATCCATTCAAGGCTCTCGTTCAGCGAAACCAGGGGGACTGAGGTTCTGATCACTGCCAGAAGCTTTCCTTCCTCATAAACCGGAACCGCTACATACAGCTGATTGCGTTTCAGCGTTTCGCTGTACCTGAGCGACGAGCCGGTCTCTCCCCTGTAAGCTGAGATAACCTCTGGCCGGTTGGCATGGTTTTCCATGAGAAAAGGATCTTTTTCGGAATCTCCCGCCACTTTTCCGGAAGGAAGAATCAGGGTCACCCTCATCCCGGATACCGCTCCGATAGTATCGCATATGGCATCGGCGGTTTCAACTTCATCAAGGCAATCCGGTCCGGCCCGGAATATATACTGCCTCAGAAGCCTTGCCCTCTCTTCCAGCCCCCGTTCGGTCTCTTCGATGTAGAACTGCCTGACCGTACTGGAGGCGTACCAGGAGACAGCTACCAGCGCTATTATAACAATGAGAAAATGATATGGAAGAATATGCCAGATGATCCGTTTCTGCCGCATCTACATCTCCATAAAACGGTAACCTATTCCCCTTACCGTCTGAATGTAATCCCCGGATTCCCCCAGCTTCTTACGGATTCCCACTATATGCACATCCACGCTTCTGTCCGTGACCACGTACTCGTCCCCCCGCGAGGCATCGATCAGCTGGTTGCGGGTAAAGACCCATCCGGGCCTTTTTGCCATATAATAAAGTATCTTGAACTCAGTTGAAGTAAGCTCGAGCTGTTCTCCGTCCAGTTTTACCAGGTACCGGTGGGGATCTATTTCCAGCTTTCCTATCTTTATCCTCTCCTCCTCCCCTCCACGCTTCGAAACCGAGCGGAGCACCGCCTTGACCCTGGCAACCACCACTCTGGGGCTGAAAGGCTTGGTGATATAATCACTGGCTCCCAGTTCCAGCCCGGCCACTATATCTGACTCCTCCCCCCTGGCGGTGAGCATTATAACAGGTATGGGAGCGGTGTCAGGGTCATTTTTCAGGATCTTACAGACAGTCAGACCGTCAACTCCGGGAAGCATAAGATCCAGAATAATGAGATCCGGATCTTCACTGCCTGCCTTCTGGAGCGCCTTCTCCCCGGTTCCCACGCAGGTAACCTCGAAGCCCTCCCTTTCCAGGTTATATCTTACCAGTTCGGTAATATCCTCTTCATCATCAACGACCAGAATATGTTTCTCTTTCATACCTCTCCTTCTGCTTCCGGAGAAAAAATACTGCACGAAGCTGAGGGCGGGCGCTATCACCGGTTTGATCGGGAACCCGGCCTCAGCCGCTGTTATCGACGATGTTAGTACTTATATTATCCTCATATTCTGAAAATTGTCCTTGTTCTATGACAGGATTTTAAAATATTCCGGTTAATAATCAAACAAAAAGGTTGATTTATCAAGCCGGACAGGTTTTTCTAACAGTTATCTAACAGAAATGGCAGAATTATATATTTTTCGAGTGACAAACAGGTAGATTTCAGATAATTTTGAAACATGCGGTATATTGACGAGCGCTCATCGAATAAGAACTTGACAATAAATTGTTACAATATTATAATGATTACAGATTAGTAACCAGTGAACAGGAGCCTGCCTATGAACAGCATCAGAGAGATCGTGGAAAACGAAGGGGTTTCGCTGACACCTCAGAGACTGGCCATAATTCAGTTTCTGGACGGTAACAGAACTCACCCGACCGCGGATAACATCTACAGGGATGTAAAACCAAAATATCCCACGATTTCAAAAGCAACTGTTTATTCTACACTCAGGCTCTTATGCGATGTGGGCGCTGTACAGGAGCTTTCCATCAGAAAAAGAGGGGAAGCCTGTTTTGATCCGTGCACCGAACCCCACCACCATTTTCTATGCAGGAAATGTGACAGGGTTTTTGATATATCCATTGACCTTTATGACAAATCGGATATAATACATGCCTTAGATTCTTATGGACACCGTGTTGAGGATATACATTCTTACTTTTATGGGGTCTGCAGCGACTGTATCCAAAGCAAATAGTTAATTACTGAGTCCGGGAGGCTTTAAGTGAAAGAAGTATCTTTAAAAGATGATATATTCTGGGTGGGAGCTATAGACTGGGACCTGAGAAACTTCCATGGTTACATTACCCGGCGGGGTTCCACCTATAACGCGTACCTGATTATGGATGAAAAAAAGGTGTTGGTGGACACCGTGAAGGATTACCTGTTCGATCAGATGCTTTCCAGGATCAAGAAGGTAATCGATCCGGCGGAAATAGACTATATAGTGTCTAACCATGTGGAGATGGACCACAGCGGGTCAATACCGGCTATTCTGGAGTACTGCCCCAATGCAAAAATAGTCACCTCGAGGATGGGCAAAAAGGGGCTGAGGAAACATTACGGAGATGACCTGAACCTCGTTCCCGTCGAATCAGGCGAGACTCTGGATATCGGAAAGAGAACCCTCACTTTCGTCCACACTCCCATGGTACACTGGCCGGACAATATGGTCACCTATGTAAATGAAGATAAAATACTGATGTCCAATGACGCATTCGGCCAGCATATCGCAAGCCCCGAGAGGTTCGACGATCAGATAGACTGGGGAATAATACGGGAGGAAGCGGCCAAGTACTATGCCAATATAGTACTCCCCTACTCCCAGCAGGCCGGCAAGGCTCTGGAGGCCATCTCCGGCCTGGATATAGATATGATAGCCCCCAGCCACGGAATTATCTGGCGCAAGAACGTTGAGCGCATTATCGGGGAATACGGGAAATGGACAGAATCAGAGACCCCGGCGGGCAGCGTATTGATAGTATACGATACCATGTGGGGCTCCACCGGGAAGATCGCACACACCCTTCTGAAAGCGATTGAGGAACAGGGCAGATCAGTGACTATCAGGAATCTGAGCGAGAGCCATATATCCGATATCATGACCGACGTGCTGGAGTCCCGGTTCATCCTGATCGGCTCCCCCACCCTGAATAACGGCATGCTGCCTACGGTGGGTAAGTTTCTTACCTATCTGAAGGGGCTGAGGCCGGCCGGCAGGATCGGAATGGCTTTCGGTTCCTATGGCTGGGGAGGACAGGCGCCCGGAGAGATAGAGGATATTATCAGGGATATGGGATGGGAGATACCGGTGGATAAGATAAGGATAAATTACATCCCCGGAGAGCAGGATCTGAAGAAAGTCAGGGAAACCGCAAAGAAATTTATTGATTCAACAGATAAAGAGTAACAATTTTCAGAGCACGAGGAGGAAAACAGATGGCTGAGAGAATGGAAGTTTACAAATGCGATATTTGCGGAAATATCGTGGAAGTTCTTCACGGCGGCAAGGGCGAGCTGGTCTGCTGCGGCGAGCCGATGGAAAAGATGGAAGAGCAGACCGCCGATTGGAAAAATGAGAAGCATGTGCCGGTAGTGGAGAAGGACGGCGAGACCATCAAGGTTACGGTAGGGAGCACTCCCCATCCGATGGAGAAGGAACATTATATCGAATGGATAGAGATCTCCAGCGACGCCGGACGAGTCTATCGAAAATACCTGAAACCGGGAGACGAGCCGGGAACACATTTCCTGATCTGCGATGAGTGCTCGGACGGAGTCAAGGCCAGAGAATTCTGCAACGTTCATGATTTGTGGACAACAGAGTAACGCCGGCATCCACTTAGTTAACAAGGCCGGAAATGCCGCAAAATACAACTTAAGGAGGTTTTGTAGTGGCATCTCTCAAAGGAAGTAAGACAGAACAGAACCTGCTGACAGCCTTCGCCGGCGAGTCGCAGGCCAGAAACAGATACGATTACTTTGCATCCAAGGCTAAAAAGGAAGGGTACGTTCAGATATCCAATATATTCCTGGAAACCGCCCGGAACGAAAAAGAGCACGCCAAGCGGCTCTTCAAGTTCCTGGAAGGCGGAGATGTTAAGATAGAAGCGGAATACCCGGCCGGAGTTATCGGCTGCACCGCCGACAACCTGAAAGCCGCCGCCGAGGGTGAAAATCACGAACATACCGAGATGTACCCGGAATTTGCCGAAATCGCCGACGAGGAAGGGTTCAAGGATATAGCGGAGGTCTTCCGCAGTATAGCGATAGCGGAAAAACAGCATGAAAAGCGTTATCTGGACCTGCTTGAGAACATCGAAAAAGACAGAGTGTTCAAGAGAGAAGAGCCGGTTAAGTGGAAATGCGATAACTGCGGATACGTACACGAAGGGGCCGAAGCGCCCAAAATATGCCCGGCATGTGCTCACCCGAAAGCTCATTTCGAGCTTCTTGGTGAGAACTATTAATACTGAAACGAATCCGGGAGCAGGAATTCAAGTCCCGGGTCAGGATACGCAGCGGGTTTGGGAGCGGCCGTTTGAGGGCCGAAAGAAAACAGCATCATAAGACCTGAGGCTCAATCCCCGGAAGAGCCATGCATCCCCCGGCGGTCGCTCCCGAACTGAATACAGGGATAACCCGGTGCTGAAGATTGTAAGGGATTTCTTATTGAACCGTCAACAGTCAACAGAACAGAAACGGCCGGGCACAGAACCGGAGTCTGTGAGAAATACTGAAAGGTAACTATATGATAGCTCAGAACTGGTTATGTGAAAAATGCGGCCACTCCGCCCTGAGTCCTTTTCCGCCGGAGAAATGCCCCTCCTGCGGGGCGGACAGAAAATATTTTAAGAGAGAGAATGAATTCAAATTCCCGGAGGGGGAATTAGAGCATATTATAACCACCTGCTGGAAGATCAGTTATGGCCTGTATATGGTAAGTTCCCTTGACGGGGACAGCATGAACGGACAGATTTGCAACGCGTTCATGCAGATAACAGCTGACCCTCCCCGGTTCGCGGTAGGCATCAGCCATGATAATCTGACCCATGAATATATAGAGAAGAGCGGCGTTTTCGCAGCTTCGATTCTGGGAAAGGATGACCAGAAAATAGTAAGGAGATTCGGTTACCGCTCCGGAAGGGAATTCGACAAGTTCAAGGGGCTGGACATTATAAAAGGCAGAACCGGCTGCCCGGTGCTTAAGGACGCCATAGGTTACATAGAATGCACAGTTATCAGAGATATGCAAATGGATGCCGGAACTCACAGCATTTTCGTGGGTGATGTGGCGGGAGGAGAAACATTCAGGGATGAAGAACCGATGACATACGCCTACTATCACCAGACCAAACACAGGTGAGCTGTCCGGCGAAAGGAGAGATCAAGTGAAATCTGACAAACAGACCATTGACGCGCTGGAAGAAGCTATCTACCGGGAGATAGGCGCCTTCAGGTTTTACACCACAGTAGCGGAGGAGATAACCAATCCCGGGGGCAAGAAGAAATTCGAAGAGATAGCCGGGGACGAAAAAATGCACCGGGAGAAACTGGTATCGTGGTACAACAAACTTTCCCCCGAGCGGTTTGAAATGTCCGACGAGAAGATAGAGAAATCCGAAATAAATGGTATCCGGCTTAACCAGAGAGCCGGGGCCGAAGAAGCACTGGATATAGCGATTGAAGCGGAACTGAGAGCCAACGAGTTTTATTCCGAGCAGGCGGAAAAGGTGGATGATGAGGATTTGAGAGAGCTTTACCTGACACTGGCGGAAGACGAAGATGGCCACTACAACCTTCTGGTGGCGGAAAAGAATGCCATGGCCGGGGGATTCTACTGGTTCGATATGGATTCCACGGCATTCATGGAAGACTGACCGGCAGACTTTCAAAGAAAGGAGAGTGGGATGGACAAGTACGAATGCACGGTATGCGGGTATATATACGATCCTGAAAAGGGCGACCCGGAAAACGGTATCGACCCGGGAACGTCTTTCGAGGACCTGCCCGACGACTGGGTATGCCCCGACTGCGGAGTGGGTAAGGACGAATTCGAAAAACTGTAGGGATGATGCGCGGCCTCCGTGAGGGGGCCGCGCCGTAATACCGCCAATAATGGAGGAAATTCAAGGATGAGTATTTCATTTAACGCCGACGAAGTATTTGAAATGGGAATGGACGTTGAGAAAAACGGTGAGGCATATTACCGGAAGGCCGCGGAAAAAGTTGACGATCCGGCGGTAAAGGAAGTGATGATCTTTCTGGCCGACGAGGAACAGAAGCATTTCCAGATCTTCCGCAAACTGCGCGAATCTCTGCCGGCAAAAGCTACCACCACAGTTACCCAGGACCCGGAGGACCAGGAAGCTCTTTATCTTGACGCCCTGGTCAAGTCCCGGCTGTTCAACACCGAGAAGGAAGCGGAGCGTATCGCGTCCAGCGTAAAGGGAGAGTTGGAAGCCCTCAAAACGGCTCTTTCTTTCGAAAAGGATACTATCCTCTTCTTCATGTATATGAAGGATATGACCAGGAAAGACCTGGGCAGGGATAAGATAGATATGCTGATCGAGGAGGAACACCGGCACGTGGTAAAGATCTCCGAGATCATCAAGACACTGACGGAAAAGTAGAGATCATCCAGAGATAAAATCTGTAATTCTCAAAAGTCCGGAGTAAGTAGATGGATGGAAATACAGGTTGCCGTCGCGGGAAGCTCAAGGATATGCTGGACAATCTCTATCTGCGTTATAACCGCAGGGAGTATGTCAGCTCAGACCCGCTTGTGTTTCTGTACGATTATCCCGACGTAAGAGACAGGGAAATAGCAGGCCTTGTCGCTTCCTCGCTGGCGTTCGGGAATGTCAAACAGATCAATAAAAGTGTCGCCAGAGTGCTCCAGAGTATGGGAGCTTCTCCCCGCCGGCACCTTCTTTCTAAGGGAGTAAAATGCCTGGATGGTTCTCTGAAGGGTTTCAAGCACCGGTGGATAGATTCGCGTCAGATCACCCGGCTTCTGAGTTCAGTCATAACCGCCCTTGAGAAATTCGGCACACTGGAAGGATGTTTTATTTCGCATATGAGAAGCGCCGGAGGCAACATCAATCCGGCGCTCAGCGGCTTTGTGAATGAGCTGGACGGGGGCTTCCTGAGAAAGGGATTTCTCGCCTGCCCCGAAAAGGGGAGCCCCTGCAAGAGGCTTTACCTCTATCTGCGGTGGATGGTCCGGGAGGATGAAGTTGATCCAGGCGGGTGGAGTTCTCTCTCTCCCGCAAAGCTGACAGTCCCGCTGGATACTCACATGTACAGATTATCCAGGAAACTGGGACTGACCGAAAGGTCCCAGAGAGATATGAAAACAGCCGTGGAGATCACTGATTCTTTCAGAGAAATTTCACCGGAAGACCCGGTGAAATACGATTTCGCTCTTACCAGGGTTGGAATAATCAACAACCCGGGTATGCGTGAATTTGAAAACAGCCTTGAAGAGATAGCATGTTAATTTTTCTGATGGTGATCGATACCGGGAAAGAGCTTTAAAATAAGTTTTTCATTCATCTGAAAGAACCGTAAAAGGAAGGTGATGAGATGATCAACGAAAAGGTGAACAAGGCGTTCAATGAGCAGATTACGAAGGAGATGTACTCCGCTTACCTTTATCTCTCCATGGCCACCCAGTTTTACGCCGATGGGCTGGAGGGAATAGGACAGTGGCTCAAAGCCCAGGCATTTGAGGAACTGATTCACGCCATGAAATTCTTTGACCATATCGTGGAAAGGGACGGCAGGGTTGAACTGGAAGAGATAGAAAAACCTCCCTCCGAATGGGATTCTCCGGTGAGCGCGTTCAAGGATGCCCTCAAGCATGAAGAATATATAACCGGCGAAATAAACAAACTGGTCGACCTTTCGGAGAAAGAAAAGGACTATGCCTCCAAAACCCTTCTCCAGTGGTTCGTAGACGAGCAGGTTGAAGAGGAAGGTTCCGCATCCAGGGTGCTGCAGGAGCTGGAGATGGTCAAGGGCTCTCCGCACGCGCTTCTGATGCTGGACAAGGAATTGGGAGGCCGCGCCATAGCCGGAGAGAAAGACGAGGAAGAGTAAGTCAATAGAATCGGATATCGATGCGCCTGCCGTATCGACTTTAAATCAGCCCGGGTAATCACCCGGGGGCTTTCGGCCCTCATAAGGGTTATAACCCCGGACTCCGGGGCCGGCGTCAAACCGGCCTCCTTACGATCCAAACAGGCGGAATGAGATGAACATTTTCAGCAGTAGCAAGAGTCATTTCTGCCTCCTGGCGCTGACTGTAATTTCACTGGCGGCCCCTTTATCAGGACAGGAAGAAGAGATGAAAAAACTGACAAAAGAAGAAGAACGGGTGATTGTTCACAAGGGAACGGAAGAACCGTTCACGGGCAAATACCACAAACATGAAGCGGAGGGGATTTATACCTGCAAGCGCTGCGGCGCTCCTCTCTACAGCTCGGAGGACAAATTCGATTCCGGCTGCGGATGGCCGAGCTTTGACGACGAAATCCCCGGAGCAGTAAAGCGGCAGCCGGACCCTGACGGGATCAGGACAGAGATTGTCTGCGCCAATTGCGGGGCCCACCTGGGACACGTATTTTCCGGAGAAGGTTTTACCGATAAGAACCTCCGCCACTGCGTCAATTCAATCTCCATGGATTTCATGCCCGCCGAACAGAACAAAATTGAAACAGCCGTCTTCGCCGGAGGGTGTTTCTGGGGAGTGGAGTACCATTTCAAGCGGGTTGATGGAGTGATCTCCACCAGCACCGGGTACACCGGCGGAGAAACGGAGAATCCTTCCTATAAGCAGGTATGCGGCGGCAAGACCGGTCATGTGGAGGCGGTCAGAGTTATCTTCGATCGATCGAAAACCTCGTACGAAGCCCTGGCCAGACTGTTCTTTGAAATACATGATCCTACTCAGAGAAACGGCCAGGGTCCGGATATCGGAGACCAGTACCGCTCGGTGATTTTCTATCAGAATCAGGAGCAGAAAGAGACCGCGGAGAAATTAATCGGGATCCTGGAGGATAAAGGATACGATGTAGCTACCGGGCTTCGTGAAGCCGGGATATTCTGGGAAGCGGAGGATTACCACCAGGATTACTACCAGAAGACCGGAAGCAGTCCCTACTGCCACATATATCAGAAGAAATTCTGACCCGGCCGGCTGAACCCGGCAGACCATAAACCTGATAAGAAGGATCAGCGCAGAAGCACCATTCGCCTGGTCGCGGTGAACCGCTCTGATTCGAGGCGGCAGAAATATACCCCCGAGGTTACCATCTCCCCCCTCTGGTTCCGGCCGTCCCATCTGGCTGAATGAGCTCCTGCGGGAAGAGCCCTTTCCAGGACTGTCCGGACCAGGCGCCCCGAGACATCATAAATACGCAAAACAGTATATCCGGGCTTCGATAAGGAGAAGCTGATGCTGGTGGACGGGTTGAAGGGGTTGGGATAGCAGGGTTTCAGAATATCAGGCGGCGGCGCAGAGGCATCATCAGCACCGGTCGGGGCCGGGGCATACTGAATCACCACCAGGGCCATGGGAGCAAGATTCAGGGTAATCGACTGGCTGTAACCGTCGTATGAAACGGCTTCCGACCCTAGGGGGCCGCAGTTTGTCGGCCCCGAACCTCCGTAGTAGCTGTCCTGGCTGTTCAGCTGTTCGTACCAGCTGCCCGCTTCCGGCACTCCGATCCGGTAATCAGAGTAATCGGTATTGGAAAAATTGGCTATAACCACAAAATCCGCGCCGCTGTCCCAGCGCCTGAACCCTATTACATTGCCGCCTTCGTTTATATGAAAAACCGTATGGGAGGCGTCCGCGTGAAAAGCGGAATTCTTTCTAAGCTCTATCATATCCTTGAAAAAGGTGAAATGATCGTTGTATTCGGTTTTCTTGGACCAGTCTATACGGTTCTCCGATCCGCTCCCGAAATCAGTATCCTCAAGCCAGTCCAGTCCCATAAGAAAAGCGGGAATCCCCGGCGCAAAGTTAACCACCCCCTGCCCCAGTTTGACCCGGCCCCGGGCATACTGGTCGTCATGCGGATAGGTGGTGTCTATATCCTTTACCATCCTCTGCCCCCCGCTCATTTCCCACGCTTCGTCGTGGAGTTCCATGTAATTGAACGCCCTGGAGCCGCTGAGATAGGTTCCTCCGCCATTTATGATATCCCTTATCTTCCACATCTCGGGGTCTCCCAGGGCGGCGTCGAATATCTCCTCGCGGATGGAGTCTACAAAGTAGTCGAAATACTGGGAGTCGAAACCGGCCCCTCCGATACCGGTGGGCCTGGTAACCCAGTCATCGTCGGGAAGCTGCTCGGCTATCATCACCCTGTCCGCGAACCTGTTGTCCACCAGATCGTTCAGTTCCTGCATCAGGGACCATCCTCCACCCTGCAGGGTCATATAATCGGTGGCATCCATCCGGAACCCGTCTATGTTATATTCCTCCAGCCAGTGGAGCGCGCTGTGCAGGTAGTAATCTCTTACCTCCTGCCTGTCCAGGTCCGCCTGCGACCCCCACGGGGTTTCCACCACCGGATCGTCGAAGTAGATCTGGGTGCCGTCGTAGTACCACAGGTAGTTGTCGCTGTAGCTCACGTGGTTCCAGACGATATCCAGGAGTACCGCAATGCCGTTCTGGTGGAGCAGGTCCACCATATACTTAACCCTATCCGCCTGGCCGTAAGCCCACTCCGGGGCGTAGGAGCTGACCGGGTTGTACCCGCCGGACAGATCGCCGGGAAACTCCGTTATGGGGTTCAGCATTACCGTATTTACGCCCAGTTCGGCGAGGTGCGCGGCCCTTTCGCCGACATCTATATACCGGGAAGGATGGGGAGCCCAGTCGTATGGGTCGTTCCTTCCGGCGAAAGTCCCCACGTGAAGCTGATAGACAATCATCTGATCCAGCTCCGGGGTGTCGAAATCCTCCACTACCCAGTTATAACCGAAGGGGTCTTCGATTATGGAATTCATGAAACTTCCTGAGTTGAATGCGCGGGCCCTGGCATCCGCCTTCCATATATCTCCCGGCTCGAAGTAGTACTTGTACTCCTGTCCCGCTGCGGCACCCGGAACGAACGCTATGAAATCATCGCCCGCCCGGTCCATCTGATCGGTAAGTCCCCAGCTGTTGAAATCACCCCGGATATAGCAGCTGGTGGCGCCCGGAGCCCAGACCCTGAAAACAACCCCGCCTGTGGCCGGGGTAGCGCCGAATGGAGCGTGCTCCAGGGTATTGAAATTAAGCGCCCATCCCCCATCAGCGGGCACCCCGTCGGATACCCCCGAAACGCTCAGATAATCGGTATCTGTCCCGTCAGTCAGTTCTATATAGTAGCTGACACCGGTGGCCGAAGATGTAGCCGGAACCGCTCCCTCCCAGATGTCGTAGGGGCCGCGCCGGCCGGCAACCGACGCGGTTATCCAGGAGGCCGAACCTCCGTCATCCAGGTAAATCCTGGCCGAAGTGAGGTCATTACGGTAGGCCTGGAACCTGACCGAGAAGGCTTGGTTGGAGACCGGGCATAATGGGCGCCGGTCCTGAAACCAGATATGAGAAACGCCGTTCCACTCGATATTATTGTCAGGGGCTGCCGACTGCGCGTCAGCCGGAACGGCGATCAATGAACAGAGAATAACTGCAGTGGAGAGGCGGGCCGCAATAGGCGATAATGATTTCATTCAATGCTCCCGGGCTTATAATATTCCTCCGGAAAACGGACAGGCAGAGGCATTACATTACGGTTAATTATAACACATGCTCCCTGCAAGCGCCAGAGTACGGTTTGTAATACCCGGCCGGCTCTTATCAGATTTTACGGATAACTGACCCGGAGGGAGCATAACGTTAACTATTTCAGGAAAAACTCCTGAACATGCCGGTTTCTCTGATCGATACAGGGTAGCCATCAATCCGTTCCGGGATTTTTCTCCTGAGGTCCGGTGTGAGTTTTGACACAAAAATCCTTATGCATGGTTTGCCGTTTTCCCTGCCTTCGCCGGTTCCCACTACCCCCGGTATCGACATCAACCTTCCGGTGTGCCTCCTGAGAACTTCTGTTATTGATTCTCCAGCTGACATATCTCCCAATCCTTACCGTCCCGTTCCACTCCGGGCTCAGAGGGATAACACTGAAAAGGACACAGCCCCTGCGATAACAGGGGCTGTGTCCGGGGTCGGTTCTTTAGAAAGTCACGGTCGCTTCGTTTGAGCAGGGAGAACCGCCAATTTCACATACCTGGTAGGTGTAGGATCCTCCTCCGACGCTGCCTGTAGCATCAGTGTAGAATCCATCGTTTTCGGTAACCGTAAGCAATACGCCATCCCGGTATATCTCCACATCCGTACCTGTAGCACCACTCCATTCGAGATCAGTGGTTTTGCGTCCGCGCACCTTGTATCCGGTAGCGGTCAGAGTTATACCGCTGCTGCTTCCGCTGCTGACGGATACATCCTTTGAGACCGAATCGATAGCGCCGTCGTCATCGGTAACGGTTAAAGTGACAGTATAGGTGCCGTCGCTGGCATAGGTATGAGAAGGGTTCTGGGAGGTCGATGTGGCGCCGTCTCCAAAGTCCCAGCTCCAGCTCGCTATGCTTCCGTCCGAATCGGTGCTCTGATCGGAAAAATCGGCTGTCAGATCACTGGTGGTATAGGTAAAATCAGCGGTGGGTGGATAGTTGGTAGTACCGCTGGTGGCATCATCCACAGTCACGTTGAACCTGTTAAGCACCAGATTGATCGGGTTCGCCAGGGTGTTTTCGGAACTTCCGGCGAACAGAAGAGCTACCGGGTTTGCATTGCTGTCGTCCGTAACAATCAATGAACCTGAATCGCCGCCATCGCTGAAGGTTCCGGGGGTGATAGCGATCTGGTCCACGAAAACCGCTGACTTGACACAGTTGAACGGCCCGCGGGCTTCATAACATACCTCAACGGTGACATTCAGCTCCGAGACCTCACCGTGAGTCCATCCAGTAGTTCGGCCGTACTTCTGGACCTTCATCCCGAGAGATGCCGATTTGGTAGAAGAGTTGGGGGTTCCGTAGCCGTCACCCTCAGGAGTGGCCGTTCCGACATAAGCAGTCGTAGTCGCTGCGATAGCCGCATCGATATAGTTACTGCTTCCGTCGTAAAGAATCTGTTCATAATCGTACAGGGTTCCAATGGCGTCCTCGGGGTCCTGCCCTCCGTCGGTCGGTCCTGGCTGAAGCTCATTGTCACCAATGGATGCGTCATTGCAGTTGGCGTAAATGTGGTTGTTGCTCAGAGCGTATACATTCCCCGAGCTATCCTTTACCCTGCAGCCGATTGTACCGGCGGTAATATCGGGATGGCCCGTGGATACGCCGATCGGAACCGGGCGGGGGTACCTTGCAGTAGGATCAGCGAAGATCTTGAAACTGCCTGTTTTCTTAGCTACCAGAGGTATATTTTCGACTGTCTCCGGGATCGCATTCAGGGCAGCCTCGTTCATCAGGGATTCAAGATCGACAGGTATCTGATCAACCGCCGAGGCGGTGTAGACCACAACAACCAGATCCCCGGATTCATTGAGGCCGGTTCCGGTTCCAACTACTTCGGGGTGGGTGAACAGAAGGTCAGTATGCCGGTCCTGAATCGAGATAACCTTCTGTACATCAGGATTCATTACGTTAAACTTGACGGGAGTATCGACCTTTACGGGCTCATTCGGCATATTCGCCTGGTCGCTGCAGCTTAGCCATAGGCCGGAAGTAACAGCTACCGTCAGAAGCATTACAACCGCAAGGCTTCTCTTGAAATAACTTAATTGCATTGTAATATATCCTCATCGTTAAAAACAAAGTGGCTCGATTTACTGTTAATGTATGAAGATTGTGCTAGGGAGGGGGCCGCGCCTTCTTGAATATAATCATTAAATAGATTTTGCAGATTATGCCGCGCAACTTGCCTTCCTATTTACGGCGAGAAGAGGTATTTACTTTATCGCTTCATCCACCCTGAGCGGTTATTCGAACCAGTAATCCGCTGCCGTTCAGTTGCGACTGCTATCAGCAATCAAAGGGTAAGCTTATTCAGATTATATTTAAATCCAATCCCAATCAGTAACGCTTGCTCCTTTTTAGAATTAAGCCGCACTGCCCCGCGGGAATAATTTTTCAAATATTTAGAAGCCCATTCTATCATGTCTGATTTTGCCTGTCAAGGAGGAGGAAGCGTTTGGAGTTTCCCCAATTTTTATAATCTATCAGGTAGTTTAATTATTTGTTGGGTTTGCGGCTGAGTGATTAATTCAAAATCGTTGTCGGTTTCCCCGGCGAGGAAACCGCAACTCCCGCCTCGCACATCGCTCTTTCTGCCCCTGACGGGGCAGAAAACCATGCCCGCTCGCCCTCCGGAGGGTTTTGAATTAATCACTCAGCCGCTTCTATCAATGCTTAAGGCCGATTCCAGTTGCTATTAAAACTAAGTTGTTGTTAAAGATTAC
>JAWODM010000001.1:0-3505 GCA_046483305.1 Candidatus Krumholzibacteriales bacterium
GGTTATCGTTGATCTTCATTATCGATACGATCAGCCGCAGGTCTATCGCCACCGGCTGGTGAAGAGCCAGCACCTTAAGGCACTCCTCCTCCACTTCCACTTCCTTCAGGTCCACCTCGGAATCCCTGCTCATGACCTCCCTGGCCTTGTCGGCATCCCTCTCGATCAGGGCGTAAACCGCATCCTCCACGTTATTCTCCACCATCGAACTGAGGCTTAGCAGCTGCCTCTTCAGGTTCTCTATTTCTTTTCTTATGTGTCTTTCCATTTCAAATTCTCCTATCCAAACCTTCCGGTAATGTAATCTTCCGTGGTTTTCTTCTCAGGATTGGTAAACAGTTTGCCGGTCTCTCCGAATTCAATTAATTCGCCTTCGTATAGAAAGGCTGTGTAATCTGAGACCCGGGCTGCCTGCTGCATATTATGAGTTACTATAACTATAGTATAGTCGCCCCGGAGATCGTCTATCAGGTTCTCGATCTTGCCGGTGGAGGTGGGATCCAGGGCCGAGGCCGGTTCATCCATCAGCAGGATGCTCGGCTTTACCGCAATCGCCCTCGCTATACACAACCTCTGCTGCTGCCCCCCGGACAGGTCCAGGGCGTTGTGATCGAGCCTGTCCCTGACCTCTTCCCACAGGGCGGCCTGCTGCAGGCTGTTTCTGACAATATCGCTGAGTTTGTCCCTTGATTTGACGCCATGGATCCTGGGGCCGTACGCAACATTATCAAAAACAGATTTGGGGAATGGATTGGGCTTCTGGAATACCATTCCAACGTTCTTTCTCAGAGATACCACATCCACCTTGGGGATATTGATATCCTGGGCGTCTATCATCAGCTTCCCCTCCACCCTGCAACCGGGGATCAGGTCATTCATCCTGTTTATCGACCTTAGAAAGGTGCTCTTTCCGCACCCGCTGGGGCCGATAATGGCAGTGACCAGTCCGGCCGGTATATCCATGGTCACACCGCATACCGCTTCGTTGCTTCCGTAGAATACACTGAATTCTTCGGTAGTTATAAGCTGCTCCTGATTACTGTTCTTTTCCCGCATTCGTTCCGGTCCCCTTATCTTCTCAATTTCCTTGAAATTCTCTCTCGAACTATAATGGCAGTAAGGTTCAAAAGCAAAACAAGAACCACCAGCGTCAGAACCATCCCGTATTGTACATGCCTTATCTCGTTTACCGCCTCATGCTCGGTAGCCAGATTGTATATGCTCCACGGAAGGGCCGGAGCCGGCTGAGATACGGTCTGCCACACGGCCAGCGGTTTTCCCACGCTCACCGCGGCGGTAAAAATAATCGGAGCGGTCTCTCCCGCCGCTCTTCCCAGGCTTACTATGATACTGGTCAGAATACCGGGCAGGGCAGCCGGCAGCACTACCCTTACGATAGTGTGCCACTTTCCGCCTCCCAGGCTCATGGCGGCTTCCCTGTAACCCCTGGGAACCGCCTTTATGGCCTCTTCCGAGGCCCGTATGATAATCGGCAGAACCAGCAGGGCCAGGGTCAGCGACCCCGCCAGTACGCTCTTGGAATTTGAAATCTCGATCGTGTTTATGAAGAAAGCCAGGCCGAAAAGCCCGAAAACAATACTGGGCACACCCGCCAGGGAGCTTATGGATACCCTTATCAGCCTGGTCAGCCTTCCCTCGCCGGCGTATTCGGAAAGATAAATAGCCGCTACTATTCCAAACGGTATTGCGAATAACATCGCCCCGATGGAAAGATATAGAGTTCCAAGCACTTCCGGCCAGATTCCCCCGAAGAAGTGGGAATCCTTCGATTTATCAAAAAGAAAACGCCAGTAAAGGGTCAGTTCCGGTTTCAGCATCTTCTCTATATCTTTCTCAATAATCGAAAAAAGCGGTTCCAGAGAGGTGCCTTCGAATATTTCTTCCCTCGGTTTGAGAACCTTCTTCCCCATACTGGAGGGGTCGGAGTAATCATAGGTTTCCACATTGAGTATCCGGCCCAGGGTCTCCAGCGCACTGTCCATTCTAACCTCGCCGTACCTCTTCCTGATCAGGGCCGCCTCCCTGACGCCGGGCCCGGGGCCAAGCAGCTCTTCAATCAGTTCCCTTACCTCTCTGTATTCCCTCCCATACTCCCCGCGGAATTCAGAACCGCCTTCGGATAGTTCTCTCTCGAAACTTTCCATAATTTCATAGACCGGCTTCCTGGCAGCCCCCGCCTCCCTGACATCCGCCATGACCCGCTTCCTGTCGCCCCGGCCGAATCTCTGCAGCATCAGCTCACGGTTCTCCACTGTCTCCGTGAATACGAACGCGCCGGCACCCTTAATGAAAATCGGATAGAGCAGGACCACCAGCGAGACCGCCATCAGCAATATCGCCAGAACGCCGACGGTGGTGAATGAGGTGTTGAACAATTTTCTGCTCTGTAGTTCCATACTCTGCTATCTCCCCTTACAGGACGGCCTGTTTTACCTGGACATACCCCTGGCCTTCTTCGCGAAATGTTCGCTGACCATGTTCGATATAAAGGCGAAGATCAGAAGGCACATCGCCATGGCGAAGAGAACATGATAACGGGCTGAACCTGTCACCTGGTCAGCCTCTCCCATATCGCCCGCGATAGTGGCGGTAAGGGTCCTGACCGGCTCCAGAAGGTCAAACCAGGGCTCCGGAATACTGGCGGCGTTCCCTGAAGCCATCCATACTACCATGGTTTCACCCAGAGCCCTCATAACCCCCAGAATAACAGCGGCGAATATTCCGCTCCTGGCAGCCGGGACTATCACCTTGAGAAGAGTCTCAGCTCTGGTTGCGCCCAGCGCGTAGCTTCCCTCTCGCATATCCCTGCCCACCGCGCTTAGCGCGTCCTCGGATACGCTTACAATCACCGGAAGAGCCATTATCCCCAGAATAATTGAGACATTGAAGGCGTTTGTTCCGCTGACCACTTTTATTCCGGCAAAGAAGCCGCTGAGCGAATATATCCCCCATACCGAGACGCCAGCTATAACAACCGCGAAGACAAACCTCCCCGTCTTTTTCTCCCCCCCGCCGAATCTGGAGCTTATAACATCTCCCAGAATAACCGATATAACCAGCGCCAGAGGTGTAAGAACGATCCAGGCCCCCATCGAAAGCGCGGCCCCGCCCTTCTGCTGAAGATAGGGAGCGAAAACCACCAGCGCGAAGAAACCGTAAACTACCGAAGGTATCGCCGCCAGCATCTCTATAACCGGTTTTACGTACTGTCTGACCGTAAAGGGAAGGATATCGCTCAGGCACAGTGCGGCCAGCACTCCCAGCGGAACAGACACTATCACCGCTCCCAGGGTAACCAGCGCGCTTCCCACGAATATCGCCAGGGCTCCGAATTCCGGGTTCTCTCTCGAGGGATACCAGGATGTACTGGTGAAGAATTCCCTGAACCCCTCCAGCCGGAAGAACGGCACCGCATCCCTGATGATAAAGAAGAATATGAAAAAGAGAGCGATCAGGGATACCGAAGCAATAACGGTTAGAAGCG
>JAWODM010000023.1:0-46328 GCA_046483305.1 Candidatus Krumholzibacteriales bacterium
GCGGCTGAGTGATTAATTCAAAATCGTTGTCGGTTTCCCCGGCGAGGAAACCGCAACTCCCGCCTCGCACATCGCTCTTTCTGCCCCTGACGGGGCAGAAAACCATGCCCGCTCGCCCTCCGGAGGGTTTTGAATTAATCACTCAGCCGCTTCTATCTATGCTTAAGGCCGATTCCAGTTGCTATTAAAACTAAGTTGTTGTTAAAGATTACCTTACCGACATTCTGGCTTATTTTTTGGGGAAACTCCAGCAAATTGATTTGGGGGTCCAAAACTCAATAAGACGCCGGATTGATTATATCTTCTTCGGGGTTAACTAAAAAGATTGATAAGGTAATCCCTGCTCTCGGCTGCGTCCTCCCAGGGCACTTCAAGGTCCAGCTTTGGCCTGGCCTCCCCTGATCTCAGATGCTCCGCCAGCTCCCGGAAATCGAAAGTTCCCTTCCCCGGTACAAGGTGGTCGTCAGAATCGCCGTAGTTGTCATGAAGGTGAAGCACCGCCACATCATCCCCTATCGCATTCCACCATCTCTTCAGAGAAAGCCTGGAGAAACAGTTAACATGGCCGGTATCCAGACAGAACCGGACATCATCGGAGCCGCACAGCGAGCGCAGGCGAAGCAGTATCTCCGGGAAGTCATCCCAGGTGTTCTCCAGCGCAATGGTTACCCCGGCTGACTTCGCTCTCTCTATTACCGGCCGGATCCTCTTGCCCCAGTTCCGGAACCAGTGCCTCCTCCCTCCCCTGGAGAAAAATGGCGAATACCCGGTATGAATAACCATCAGATCTCCCCCCAGGGCCCGGGTCACCTCCACTCCCCTGACCATGCACTCAATGGAAAAGCTGCTGATATGTTTGTCCATACTTGCTATATCCAGCCCGAAGAAAGGCCCGTGCGTAATCACCCCGGCCCCTCCCTCCCTGATACGGTCAGCCAGTGAATCAATCCCGGTATCGGAAAGGTTCATCAGGAAATCAGTCCTGGTCATCCTGACCTCGGGAAAGAAACCTCCCGCCATCACCTTTTCCAGCCTTTCATCCAGCTGGCTCAACGGAACACTTAGAAAGAAATTCATCCGGCCCTCTCATCTAAAAGTTCAATCATCTACTTGACCCTGAGCCCTATTGATTATATTGTAACATAAAACTGCCATATATATGATGTTAAGACAAGGAGGAGTTTACAGAGATGGAAAAAGTCGTTGAATGCGTACCCAATTTCAGCGAGGGACGGGACATTGAAAAAATAAACACGATTACTGCCGAAATAGAAACAGTCGATGATGTTAAACTCCTGGACGTAGACCCCGGTGAAAGCACCAACAGAACGGTGGTGACTTTCGTGGGCTCGCCGGAAGGAGTGGTGGAGGCGGCCTTCCGGGCAATAGCGAAAGCGGCGGAAGTAATCGACATGTCCACTCATACAGGCGCTCATTCCAGAATGGGAGCCACTGACGTGGTCCCCTTCGTGCCTGTTTCAGGGGTGACCATGGAGGACTGCGTCGAACTGGCCGGAAAGCTTGGAAAGCGGGTCGGCGAAGAGCTGAAGATACCCGTATATCTTTACGAGAACGCCGCTTCCAGACCTGAAAGAAAAAACCTTGCCACTGTCAGAAAAGGCCAGTACGAGGGGCTTCCCGAGAAGTTGAAAGATCCGGAGTGGAAACCGGACTTCGGGCCCGCGGAATTCAACAGTAAGACCGGCGCTACCATAATCGGGGCGCGCGAATTCCTTATCGCCTACAACGTCAATATAAATTCCCGGGACCGGAAGATCGCAAGAGAGATAGCTTTCACCATACGTGAAAAGGGAAGGCTGAAGAGGGACCAGAACAGGAAGGTGGTCCGGGACGAGAACGGCAAAGCGCTGCGCGACCCGGGAATATTCAAGGCGGTCAAGGCGATAGGATGGTATGTGGATGACTTCGAGAGGGCCCAGGTTTCCATTAACCTGGTCAATTACAAGATTTCACCGCCACACAGGGTGTTCGACGAGTGCTGCAGGATTGCGAATGAACTCGGCGCCAGGGTCACCGGCAGCGAGCTGGTAGGGCTCATACCGCTCGAAGCGGTCCTGCAGGCGGGCGAATACTTTCTGAGGAAGTCAGGGAAGAGTACCGGGGTGCCCCGCTCGGAACTCATCCATATAGCGGACCTTTCTCTCGGGCTCAGCGACCTTTACCCCTTCAAGCCCGGGGAAAAGATCATCGAGTACCAGATCAGCCGCGAGGACAGCCTCAATGACATGGAGGTCAACAGCTTCGTGGACGAACTGTCCACTGATTCTCCTGCTCCGGGCGGAGGGAGCGTAGCGGCGCTATGCGGCGCTCTGAGCGGAGCGCTCAGCTCGATGGTGGCAGCCCTTACACACGGAAAACGTAAATATCAGGATGTATTTGACGAGATGGAAGAGATAGGCGTAAAGGCCCAGAGGCTGAAGGAGAAATTCCTTGCCGCGGTGGACAGGGATACCGACGCCTTTAACCAGCTCATGGATGCCTTCCGGATGCCCAAGAAAAAGAAGGAAGACAAGGAAAAGAGGGATACCGCGATTGAGGAAGCTACCAGGAACGCGACCATGGTGCCGCTTTCCGTTCTGAAAAATACCAGGGAGGCGGCGGACCTGGCCCGCAGAGCGTTTGAGAAGGGAAACAGGAATTCGGCCAGCGATGCCGGAGTGGCCGCTCTGAACGCGAGAGCGGCTGCGGAGGGGGCTTACTTCAACATCAAGATAAATCTGGCCGGAATATCCGACCGGAAATTCGTCAGTGAAATCTCAGCCGAAGCGGAGAAGATCAGAGACGAGGTGGTCGCTCATACATCCGAAACCGTGCAGATCACCGACCGGTATCTTGAAGAGCAGCTGAAGGAATAACAGGGCGGGATTAGATTATGATAACTCTGGATCCGGGGAATATCTCAGATTTTATCACTGATCAGAAGATCAGGGAGAAGATGCCGGAAGCCCGCAGCGCCCTGTCCTCTCTTATCCGGAGGGAGGGCAAGGGATCGGAAATGCTCGGATGGCTTGACCTTCCGTCGGCTCCGGCGGACCGGATCGGCCAGCTGGAACGGGCGGGGGAAAGAATACGGGAGGATAATGACTGCCTGGTGGTGGCCGGCATTGGGGGATCCTACCTCGGGGCAAGGGCCGCCATCGAAGCTCTCTGCGAGAAGGGCGGATTCCCTGTATACTTTGCCGGCAACAACCTCTCTCCCCTTTATCACCACCGCCTGCTCAAGGAGCTGGAGGGGCGCCGTTTCGCCGTATGCGTTATTTCAAAGTCGGGAACCACAACGGAGACAGCTATAGCATTCCGGCTTCTGAGAGATCTGCTGAACCGGCGGGACTCTGACCCATCCGGCAGGATAATAGCTATCACCGATCCGGAAAAGGGCGCCCTCAGGCAACTGGCCGAAGAAAAAGGGATTCAGACATTTGATATACCCCGCGATGTGGGCGGCAGATTCAGTATTCTCTCTCCGGTGGGGCTTCTTCCCTGCGCCGCGGCGGGTATACCTCTGGCAGATATGTTGAAAGGCGCCGCGGAAGCCCTTGACCGTTACACCGGGGAAACCGGCGGCAACATCATGCTGCTTTACGCTCTGCCCCGGCACCTTCTGCACAGCGGGGGAACGGCGATAGAAGTACTTTCCACTTTTCATCCCGAGCTGGATCTCTTCTGTGAATGGTGGAAACAGCTCGCCGGGGAATCAGAAGGAAAGAACGGCAGGGGGCTTTTCCCCGCTTCTACGGTGATGACCACAGACCTTCACTCCATGGGCCAGCTTCTTCAGGAGGGGCCCAGGAATATTCTTGAAACCTTTCTGGTATCGAGCCAGCCGGGGGAGGACCTGGCGGTGCCGGAAGACCGGAAAAACCTGGACGGGCTTAATTATCTGGCCGGAAAATCACTGGGGGAGATAAACAGAATGGCCTACCAGGGAACCAGGGACGCTCATATCTCAGGGGGGATCCCGGTAATGTCAATCGAGGTGCCCTCCCTCAGCCCGGCGGCTCTCGGTGAACTGTTCATCTTTTTTGAGCTGGCTGTCTCGGTCAGCGCCCGGCTGGCGGGGATAAACCCGTTCGATCAACCGGGAGTAGAAGAATACAAAAACAGGATGTTCAGACTGCTCGGAAAACCGGGTTCATAATCAAAGACGGCAATATGTCAGCACAACGGAAACATATGTCCCTGATTCTATTCGCGGCGGCATTGTTCGCTGTTGACTCATCCTGCAGCGGAGAGAAACCTTTCAGGAAAAGCACTTATGTGATGGGAACCAGAGCTTCCGTATCAATCTACGGAATGAAAAAGGAACAGGCGGAAAGGGTATCCGGGGAAGCCCTGCATGTTCTTCACAGGCTGGAGCGGATGATGAGTACCTGGAATCCTGAGAGCGATCTTTCCAGGCTTAATTCAGCCCCGGGCGGGGTTCCGGTTCAGCTTCCCGGGGAGCTTATAGACCTTATAGATACAGCAAAGCAGTTTTCTTCCCTTACCTCCGGAGCTTTCGATATCACGGCCAGGCCGCTTTCGCGGCTATGGGGATTCCAGGAAGGACCGGACAGCATACCTTCCGCTGAAAGTATAGCTGACGTCATGCAGAGAGTCGGCTTCGAAAAGATAATGATAGACAGTTCGGGAGTAACTCTGCCTCCGGGAACGGAGATAGACCTGGCGGGGATAGCGAAGGGTTATGCAGTGGACAGGTGCGCCGGAATACTCCGGGAGGAAGGGGTTACTTCCGCGCTGATAGATCTGGGCGGCAATATGTATGCGATCGGCTCGCCTCCCGGCAAGAGGGGCTGGGCAGTGGGGATCCGCAATCCGGTAATAACTGATTCTATAATAGGATACATTATATTGAGGAATGAGGCGGTCGCCACTTCCGGCAATTACGAGAATTTCGTGGAGATCGGCGGAGAGGATTTCGGCCATATTATGGACCCCAGAACGGGCAGGCCGGTTTCCGGGAGCATGCGCGGAGTAACGGTAATCGCTCCCACCGCCACCGCCGCTGACGCTCTCTCCACCTCCCTGTTCATACTCGGCCCCGAGAAAGGGACTTCGCTGTGCGGGAACATCTCCATATCGGACCCGCCCGATTCTCTCCCCTATCTGAAGGAAACCGCCAGGGAGGGTTACCTGAGGCGAACAGGTAATTACGCGGACGCAGTGTTCGTCACCGCAAGGGACCATGTCATACACTACCATAAAACCGGCAATCTGACCGGAAAACTGTTCCTGGACGAGGAATAGGAAAGCGGAAGCAACCGCCGGCAGTTATAAGAACTGAAAATCAGCCGGTATCATGGCTGGCCCGGGGTTTCCCGCTCCGCCTCCGGAAGCCCGTCTGCTACCTGCCTTTTCAGCCTCCGGTTTCTGACTATTAAGAGAACCGTGCCAAGAATACCCGCTATCCCCAGGCCGTAATCCTGAGGAACGCTCAGATTGAAAGCGGCGGAAGTCCCTATCAGGGACCAGATGAGCGGTATAAGAACGTTATAAACCGGTACCGGCCGGGATACCCACAGCATCAGCCCGAAGGTAAAGATAGTGACCGGGCATGGAGCCACTCCGAAGACCGGAACGCCGGGATACGCATGGCCCGCCAGCTTGCCGATCAGCGGATAAATAACCATGGAGAACAGTATAAAGATAAATCCGGTCACGGAGATCCAGCCTCCCGAAAAGCGGAATCTGATCCTGCCGCGCACCGTCCCCGTGATAATAAACAGCAGCCCCTGCAGGATGAATAGAAATCCGAACACACGGGCGGCGGGATTAATCCTGCTGAAATGCACGATATGGTAGAATATCCCCATCCATATCCAGAACAGCGCCAGAATACCGGCTGCCACTCTTTCCTTTATCCCATCGCCCCGGAAGGCAAGTATTACCGCGGCGATACCGAGAATGTAGGCAGCGATCTGGGCGGGCCAGATGGCAAGATTATAACTTTCAAATACTTCGAAAAACTGCTCCACCGTAAACGGCATATGAAATTACCTCCTGTTCCCGCCTGGCCTGTCTATTAACCGGCCAATTTTATCTCCTGTTATCAACCGCGTTCGGATTCACCATCCACATCCGGCCGTAATTCAAGCTACTCCCCATTACTGATTATATCCTCCAGAATCAGGCCGGCAGCTTCTATCAGCTCTTCTGTGTCATCGCCGCCCGTATAACTGCTTTCGAGAATTATCCGGTTCTCTGCCAGAACCTGGGGATCGACCTCCTCGTCATCGATACAGTAGATCTCGATAAATTGATCCCGCGGGAAATCATGCTTGCCGTATGACCCCGAAATAAATTCCTCCAGCTCCGGGAATTCCTCCAGGAGACGCTGCCCGTTCTCCGATCCCGAGTGAGACCACAGGAAAACAGCGGCCTGCTCTGACAGAAAGCGGACCGCCTCCAGAGCCGAGGGCCTTATAGTCCTGATACCATTCCGGTAGGGAGAGGCCAGAGTCCCGTCAACATCGATCAGCACTGCTACTGTAGATCTCTTCTGCATATCAGCTCCTTAACATCCTTAATGAAATAAGGTTACAAATCTGTTTCTTCATCGAGTTCAATCACCATGGCCTTCAGATTATATTATGTCGCTGAGGCGATGTCATCCGGAAAGGCATCTATTATTCCGCTTCCATAACTCACATCGCTGCCCGGATTGAGGCCCCAGCCCCCTGATGTCAACCTGTCAGCCTTCCTTCCCCTCTGAACACCCGCGCGATCTTCCCGGCTATCTCCCCGGTGGCGCCGTATTTGGTGGCGTAAGTTACCAGAACCCTGTCCTTCACCGGCTTCCCCATTTTAATTTTCGCCTTCTCTTCTGATTACCCGCCCCGCGCTCCAGGCCTTTCCTATCTCTTTGCCGACCGACCAGTAGCGGTTACCGGGCATGGTAAGCATGAACGGTTTCATCCTGGTTATATCCGGCTTGTCATCATTCATATACTTCCGCTCCGTGAAAACTTCCACCGGCTCTCCGATAAATAGTTTATTGGAGGGCATCTCAACGGTGTCACGGAGTGACAGGGATATGGACAGCGGGCATTCCACGATCAGCGGAGCTTTTTCAAGTTCACCGTAGAAGATGTTGAATATCTGCGATTTATCCTTATTGACGCCGGAAACCAGCCCGCAGTAATCGGTTTTCTCCATCAGAGAAACTCCCGGTATATTGATGGTGAATTCCCCGTTATCTTCTATTCCCCTGCTGGTGTAGTGGGGCCCTATCGCTACCGCGAACAGGGGAGGCTTGAAGTTGACCCTGGTTGCCCAGGCCACAGCCATGAAATTAGCCTTCCCTTCGACTACCGCACCGACCAGAACCACCGGCATGGGGTATATGTAAGCGGCGGAAGGGTCAATCTTTATCTTTTCCATTATTCAGTAATCCCCCCTTTCCATCAGTCAGAGCGATACTGGCCTGATAATACCATGAAGCTTCAGGCCTGAAACGGCTGAAGCATACATCGGGATTCTACATCAACCGCCTGTTTTGGTTCAATGATTATGTGACCGCGCGGATATTGCGGGTATCCGGAACTGAACCTGCGGATGGCAGGCTTAACTGCCGGTTTTTTCTTCTCCGGTATCGAAATCGAACCACTTGCCCTGCATTATACAGGAAGAGCAATCATGCTTCTTCTTTATCAGAGGTTCCCTGCCGGCCCTTTCCGCCATCTTTATCTCCACCTTATTCATCAGGCCCAGCAGCACTCCCAGTACCATGAAGGCCCCCGGCGGCATAATCATCAGCAGAAGGGGAAGATAGGAATCGCCGAATATGGAGGCGCCGAATATGGTTCCGTTTCCCAGGAGCTCTCTGACCGCTCCTATCACCATCAGTGATATGGTGAATCCGAACCCCATTCCGAATCCGTCAATTATCGAGATCCAGACCGGGTTCTTTGACGCGAAAGCCTCGGCCCTTCCCAGAATTATGCAGTTTACCACAATGAGCGGAATGAACAGCCCCAGGCTCTGGTGCAAGGCGTGGAAGTACCCGTTCATTACCAGGTCCACTATGGTAACGAAGGTGGCGATGGTTACGATGAAAGCCGGGATACGGACCTTCTTCGGTATGAAAGACCTAATAAGGGATATAACCGTATTTGAGCAGACCAGCACAAAAGTGGAAGCCAGCCCCATTCCCAGGCCGTTCTCTGTGGTGGTGGTAACCGCCAGGGTGGGACACAGGCCCAGCACCAGGCGGAATATCGGATTTTCACTCCAGAACCCTTTCAGAAATTCTCTGGCTGCTCGATTCATTATTCCTTCTCCTGATTATCGGCAGTGCCGCTTCCGGATGCTTTCCCTGATATTCTTCCGTAATTGTTCTTGAAGAATTCAAGCCCTTTGAGGGTGGCCTCAGTTATCGCCCGGGACGATATGGTGGCGCCGGTGACAGGTTCGAATTTTCCGCCGTCCCTGGTCACCTTCCAGACCTGAGGAGAATCTATACTGCACTGCCGGTACTGATTTCTGAATTCCGGCTCCTGGATTTTGGCGCCCAGCCCGGGCGTCTCGGAATGATTCAGAATCTGGATACCCTGAATGACTCCGTCAGAGTTCACTCCTACCAGAAAATTGATGTCCCCGGAGTAACCTTCATGGGCCACCACCGGGAAAGCCGCGCCGGTGAATTGATCGCCCTTTTTGCCGACGAACACCTCCAGCGAATCTCCCTCCTCACTCTCCACAAATACCCTGTCCTCCATAAGTTCGTTGTCGTAGGAGGGGAGCACCTGGCGTACAGCTTTCATCTTTGCCTCCCGGAGTGCCCTCGCGATCGGCTCCTCGGTTTGATTGCTCACATAGGCGAGCACTCCCGCGGAGACCGCCGTTATCAGCGTAAGCACAAAACACAACCGGGCTATATCTTTCATCGCATCCTCCAGAACTCTCTATTCAGCCGCTTCAACGGCTCCGAAAACCTTCGGTGTTGTAAACCTGTCTATAAGCGGGGTGACAGCGTTCATGATCAGTATGGAAAAGCTGACCCCTTCCGGATAGGAACCGAACAGCCTGATCAGGACAGTTATCAGGCCGCATCCTACCCCGAATATGAGCATCCCGCTCCTGGTCACCGGGGATGTAACATAATCGGTGGCCATGAATATCGCCCCCAGGAAAACGCCCCCGGTAAGAATATGAAAGGTCGGGCCGGCATACTGAGCCGGATCTATCAGGTGGAATATACCGGTCATTATCCAGACCGACCCTATGAAAGCAACCGGGATATGCCAGGAAATCACCTTCTTTATTATCAGGAAGATACCTCCGGCGAGAAGCAGTATTGCCGAAACCTCCCCCAGGCATCCGGGCTGAAGCCCCAGAAGGTAGTCGACCAGTTTTTCGCTTCCTGTATCTATATTTATATACCCCGCGTTCTGAAGCCCCTCTTTCAGCTCTCCCAGCGGCGTGGCGGTAGTAACCGCATCCGCGGCCCGGGGAGCTACCCACCTGGCGGTCATCTGAACCGGAAAGGACATGAAGAGCACCGCCCGGCCCACCAGCGCGGGATTAAACAGATTGTACCCCAGGCCTCCGTAGAGCTGCTTGGCTATCACTATCGCGAAGAACGACCCGGTAACGATAAGCCACCAGGGGCTGGTGGAAGGGAGATTAAACGCCAGCAGAAGGCCGGTCAGCATAGCGCTTCCGTCCTTTACGGTAACCGGGCGTTTCATTATTCGCTGGGCTATTAATTCGAAGAGGATTGACGAGCAGACGGCGATGATGATAACCCGCAGCGCGGATAACCCAAAAACGTATATGGAGAAGATGGCCGCGGGAAGCAGCGCGTATACAACCAGCTTCATTATATCGCCGACATTTTCCCCCTGATGCAGATGTGGCGAGGAACTGACCAGAAACCTGCTTTCCGGATCCGGCTTTTTCTTCTTCCCGCCGGCGGCGGTTTTACCCTTACCGCTTCCGGTGCCGGTTTCTGATCTTTCTTTTTTATCTTTCCTTTCCTCTTCCAAAAGGAACCTCCAGACTGCAGTTCATCGTTGAGGAATTATCCCCGGTTCTTCTTCCTTATCTCAGCCTTCGCCTTTCTGAAATGATGGACCATCGGCCTCATGGAGGGACACACATATGCGCAGCATCCGCATTCTATACAGTCCATCACATTGTATTCCCCGGTTCTATCGTAATCGGTTCTCTCTGCAAAGATACTCAGCGCGGAAGGGTTCAGCCTCATCGGGCAGGCTTCCAGGCACCGTCCGCAGCGGATACAGGGGCCGTTCTCGAACTGCTTTACCTCATCCATGCCCAGAAGAAGTATTCCGCTGGTACCTTTGGTTACCGAAGAATCCAGCGAGTACTGGGCCACTCCCATCATCGGCCCTCCGCTGATTATCTTGACGGTATCCTCTTTCATGCCTCCGCAGAAATCCATGATATCCCCGAACCTGGCGCCTATCGGAACCAGGATATTACCCGGCTCCCTGATGCCGCTCCCGGTCACCGTGACCACCCTTTCAACCAGGGGAATCCCCCTGGAAGCGGCCTGGTAGGCGGCAAAACAGGTACCCACGTTCTGAACCAGCGCTCCCACATCCATGGGCAGCCCCCCGGCGGGAACCTTCCTTCCGGTCAGTGCGTAGATGAGCTGTTTCTCGGCGCCCTGGGGGTAGATCACATCCATGCCCCGTACGCCGATATCCCTGTCCCGCACCAGTTCCTTCATCGCGGCTATGGCGTCAGGTTTGTTCTTTTCAATAGCTATCACTATATCTTCGGCTTCAATCGCCCGGGCGAATAGAATGGCGCCCTCCAGGATGCCGTTTCCCCGCTCCAGCATCAGGCGGTGATCGGCGGTAAGATACGGTTCGCATTCGACTCCGTTTATTATCAGTATATCTATATTCTTGTCCTCGGGAGGCATCAGCTTGACATGGGTGGGGAATGCCGCCCCTCCCATTCCGACTATGCCGGCATCTCTTACCAACTCGGGTATTTCTTCTTTCTTCAGCTCCGAACAGGGCCTTTCATCCCCTATGCCTTCCGCCCATTCCTGTTCCTGATCGGGGATTATAACCGCAGCCTCCATCTCCGCTCCGACCGGCGAAGGATACATCCCCACCGATTTGACCTCTCCCGAGACCGGCGAATGAACGTTGGCGGAAACGAAACCTCCGGCTTCCGCAATCAACTGTCCCTTCTTAACCTTATCGCCCCGCTTGATTACCGGTTTTGGGGGAGCTCCCAGGTTCTGGTTGAGGTGCACGATAAGGCTCTCCGGCAGAGGCATTCTTCTGATGCCGCTACCGCTGGCTAACTCCTTGTTGTAGCTGGGATGAACACCTCCGAAGAAACCGGTTGCCATTACTGATCGCCTCCCTCTGAATCTCCCTCATCCTGCTCGCCGATAAGCCTGGTACCCGGCGGCGCCACTCTTATCGCGCCGGTGGGGCACTCCTCAGCAACCTCTTCAGGTATCTCCTCCTGGTAATTCACCACTGCCAGAAAATCGTCCATTTCAATAGCTCCCTCCGGAGCGGCCTTGACGCATTTCTGGCAGCCGATGCAGGCCACCCTGCATTTCTTTCTGGCCGGCCCGCCCTTGTCGTGAGAAGAACAGAGGACATGAAGGGTTCTTTCATAAGGCGCCAGCGAGATAATACCCTTGGGGCAGGTATCCACGCACTTGCCGCATCCGGTGCACTTTTCCGGGTCCACCACCGCTATTCCACGGCCGGTTATCTCTAAGGCGTCAAAGGGGCAGGCAGCCACGCAGGTTCCCAGCCCCAGGCATCCGTAGGAACAGGCCTTGTCTCCTCCGAACAGGATATCAGCGGAGGTGCAGTCATATATTCCATTATAATAGTATTTCTTCCGGGCTACGGAATTATCACCCGCGCAGTGAACCACCGCCACTTTCTTCGCCGCCCCTCCGGAAAAATCGATATCCATTATTTCTGCAATCGCTCTGGCGGTCGAATCTCCTCCTACCGGGCAGGCATCTATATCAGCCTTGCCTTCAGCAATTCTATTTGCCAGCTCCGAGCAGCCGGGCAGTCCGCAGGCTCCGCAGTTGGCTCCGGGCAGGGCTTCTTCGACCTGCTCCGCCCTGGGATCCGTTTCAACCGCAAACACCCTGGCGGCGACAGCCAGGCCGAGACTGGCGATCAAGCCAAAGGCAGCTAAAGCTATTACCGCGCTGAGCATATTTAGATGACCCTTTCTTTAAACAATATGCCGGCCTTGAAAGTAAACTTCAGAGATTGACGAACCCGGCGAAACCCATAAATGCCAGAGACAGAATGCCGGCAGTTACCAACCCTATAGCTGTCCCCCTGAATGAATCCGGGGTTTCGCAAAGCTCTATTCTCTCTCTCATCCCGGCGAAAAGAATCATAGCCAGGGCAAATCCCAGCCCCGCCCCAATACCGAAAACGGCGCTTTCGACGAAAGAAAAACCCTTCTGGATGTTGAGAACGGAAAGCCCCAGAACGGCACAGTTGGTGGTTATCAGCGGCAGGTATATACCCAGCGCCCTGTAAAGGGCCGGGCTGATACGCTGGAGAGCCAACTCCACGAACTGCACCAGGCTGGCTATTACCAGTATGAATGAAACCGTCTGAAGATACTCGAGCCCGTAAGGCCTCAGAACATAGTTGTATATTACCCAGGTGACTATTGAAGCCATGGTCATGACAAACAGCACGGCGCCGCTCATACCCGCCGCCGTGTCCAGCTTCCTGGAAACACCAAGAAACGGACAGATACCCAGGAATCTGTGCAGGACAAAGTTATTAACGAAGACCGCGCCGATTATTATAAGTATCAGTCTGGGCATCTGCTGTCTCCCGCCCTCTCCAGGCCGTTGTATTCATGCAGTTAAAATAAACGGCATAAACTTAATACAGCCCCGAAAAAAAATCAACACTTATCCTGACAGATTTCCCGGCCGGCTGTCAACAGATCTTGATTATTCTATTCACGAATTTGCCCACAGTGTTATCATCCAGAAAGGAATCGAACTGCCTTCTTGTTTCCGAAGTGTCATCCATGTTCAGGCCGGCTTCGATCTTTTCGGCCAGCCCCGCCGCATCCCCCGCCGGGCATGTCAGCAGTCCCTCTATCTTATCTATTCCACCGGCGCAGGTTGTGGATACCACTCTGCCGCACTGGCTCATCATCTGAAGCAGCACATTGGGGAACCCTTCCACCAGGGAGGAAACCACGCACAGCCTGGCCTCTCTGAACCATACCACCGGATTGCTCACCCGGCCAGGAAGAATAACCCTGCCGGATATTCCCAGCCTGGAAGCTTTTTCTTCCAGACTCCCCCTCAGCTCTCCCTCTCCGAGTATTACCAGATTAAGTTGGGGATGGGAGGGCGCTATCCTGCTGAAAGCGTCTATCAGAATATCGAAACCCTTTATCCTGATCAGCCTGCCGGCTCCCACTATGTACTCCCCCGCATCTCTGACCGCGGCGGAAGGTTTTTCCGAAGCCATCCGCCTTATATAATCAGGATCAACCGGGTTCCGCACCACCCTGATGTTCCAATTCCTGGAAAGGGGCAGGTAGCTCCACAGTTCGTCCCTCATCCGTTCTGTCTGGCAAATTACCAGGTCGGCGAACCGGTATCCCATCCGGTAATGCATTACGAAGATCAGCCTCTTCAACCCTTTGAACCTGGTTAATATGGTAGTCGATTCCCTTACCACCAGCTTTCCGGTCTTCAATACCCGGGCCCACCTGAGAAGGCCCAGAAAAGAATTGATATGAGTGTTGGATGAAAATGTATACCTGACCCGGCATCTTCTTGATATCCGGAATATCCTTCTGACGATGAAGAACAACCCGCCCTTTTCCGACCAGGCGCGGGAAAAATGCATATTCAGATTATCCGGAACATCATCCCAGTCATTGCCTTTTCTTCTGGTCAGAAAAACCGCATGCACCTCAAAACCGGTTCTGGAAAAATGAACCGCTATATTCCTGAGGTACTGCTCCGCGCCCCCCAGCCTGTCTCCGGGCAGAACCGTTATGATGGCGTCTCTCTTCTGCATATCCTGCTCAATTGTTATGAAGCCAGTTTATCAGGACCAGGACTCTGAATATTCTGGAGCTGTGATTCCACTTTCCATCCAGGTGATCCTTCACAAATCCGATCACCGGCTCCGGCTTCAGATTGGGTATCTTCCTCAGGTTCTCCTCATTAATATTATCCAGCATGAACTCTTTGAGCTCTTCTCTGAACCAGCTCGCCACCGGTACGCTGAACCCGGATTTCGGCCTGCCGAACAGCCGCGGCGGAACATGCCTGAACAGGACATCCTTTAATATCCTCTTCTGATTACCGCTGCGGTACTTATAGGTGGTGGGCAGGCTGCGGGCGAACTCCACCACCCGGTAATCCATCAGGGGCGACCTCGATTCCAGCGAAGCTGCCATGCTGGCCCTGTCAACCTTGGTATTTATATCGCCGTTGAGATATGTTTTTATATCAAAATCGCTTATTCTCTCAAGAAGAGGCTTTCCGCTGTAGAGCGCTTCGCTGTATTGAAAGTCGCGGGGAATTTCTTCAAGCCAGGATTTATTTATCCCGGTATAGTAAGTATAGTGAAATTCATTTATCCCCTTCAGCCTCAACCCGCCGGCGATGAGCCTGTGTTTATACAGCGGCGAAAGGTCCAGTATCAGGGCTGCGGCTTTTCTCACAGCAAGAGGCAGGGCGAACACCCAGCTTTTTCGAAGAGCATCCCGGTGAGAATGATACCCCAGGAAACTTTCATCCCCTCCGTCGCCGGAGAGAGCCACGGTCACATATTCCCTGGCCCTGTCAGCCAGAATTATTGAGGGTATCGCCGATGAATCCGCAAACGGTTCGTGGTAGTAGCGGTGAAAGTTCCTTATTATATCCAGGCCCCGGCCGTAATCGCATACTATTTCGGTGTGCTCCGAACCGATATGCCGGGCTACCTTCCCTGCGTATCTGCTTTCATCGAAACCCTCTTCGGTAAATTTAACCGAAAAGGTTCTTACCGGTTCCGGCGATTCAGCCTGTGCCAGGGCGGCAATGAGTGACGAATCGATCCCCCCGGAGAGAAATATCCCCAGCGGAACATCAGAGATCATCCTGCGTCTTACCGCGTCTTTCAGCAGTTCTTCAAGGTCATCTACGGCGGAGCGGTAACCGTCCCTGTAAATATTTTCCCAGCGGTAGTCCAGGTCCCAGTACTTCTTCTCCCGGAAGCGGCCGCTTCCCAGCTGATAGACGAAGCTGTGCCCGGCTCTTAACTTGCGTACTTCGCTGTATATGGAATACGGTTCCGGGATATAGCCCCAGAGCAGGTATTCGGTAATGGACCGTTCGGATACCGAAAAGAGATTTCCGGCAGCCACCGAGTTAAGCTGAGAGGCGAATTCGAAATTTCCGCCGGACAGCGAGTAATACAGCGGTTTCTGGCCCAGACGGTCCCTCGCCCCGAAGAGATGGTTGCTATTGGAGTCGAAAATGACGAACGCGAACATCCCGTTGAAACGCCTGACGCAATCCTGGCCGTATTCAAGGTATGCCGCGCAGATGACTTCCGTATCAGATTCAGTCCGGAAACTGTAACCGGCTCCTTTCAGCTCCTTCCTGATTTCCCGGAAATTGTAGATTTCGCCGTTAAATACTATGGAGATCCCGCGGTAACTGAATGGCTGGTTCGACCGGGGATCCGGATCGATGATAGCCAGCCTGGTATGTCCCAGAGTTACGCCACCGTCCAGAGAGCGCCAGCCCCTGTAATCAGGCCCCCTGGAGCGCATCAGATCCAGTTTCTGCTCTATGATATTGTCCTGATAGTACTTGGTTGAACCGTATATCCCGCACATATAATTTCCCGGCCGAATTAAAAGCTCATCTACGGCATTTTACAGGCATCGCCGGATTATCTGAACCGGAACTTATCACACCCGGGCGGGAGCAACACCCTGATTGAGGTTCCGCTTATCCGGATTCCGGGTATTCCCTCTCCGGCTCACCCTTGTATTCAGCCTGGCCGAATACTATTCTTCTCATTCCCGGCTGGGTGATTATCTCCTCGAAGTAGTGGGCGGAGAGCCCGCATACCCTGCCGAAAACGAACAGAGCCTTGGCCAGCCTGGAATCGATTCCCATATCCGCGATAATCGCCCCGATCACTCCGTCCACATTAACCGGAAGGTCCATCCCCTTTATCTCCTTGAAGAGACGGCGTACCATTCTGGACACGGTTACACAGTCGGAGCTTATCCCCAGCTGGTCGGCCCTCTCCCAGAGAGCGTCCCTTCTGGGATCTTCGGAGTGAATCCTGTGGCCCATCCCCTGAATACGCCTGCCCTCTTCTATGTAGGACTTAATAACCTTGCGGGTGGCGTCCTCCAGGTCCATATCACCCCCGGCCTCCGCCTGCGAGCACTGGCGGAAGAAAGCCGCCGCCTTCTCGCCGGCTCCCCCGTGGACATCGGTGATCGCTCCGATCCCGTGCGAGACCGCCACCTCATAGTCGGCCCGGACCGAGGCGGCGATAAGGGTCGCCTGGGCTGAAGGCGGAGTAACCCCGTGATCGATAGAAGCCACTATCATCGCCTCTATCATGGAGGAGGCCTTTTCATCCTTCCTGCCCGTCACCGCCGCGCATACAAGCGCGGAGGCCGGCAGATCGGTGCCTGTATCCTTCAGCTGCTCAAGGTTACCCAGTATTTCCGCCAGGTAAGCGGTCAGCCTTCCCAGAGCATAGACAGTCTTTCTGGCATTGGCTGCTTCATCCTCCGGAGAGAAACAGTACAGGGATTCGTCGCAAAGCATATATTTAGCGAGCATCCTTGAAATATCCTCCCCCTCCATCACCGGCACTTCCGGCAGCGAAGTTCCCGCGGCCTTGAAGAAGAGGCTCTTCATGGCGGCGGCTGTCTCGGGGTCTGGAAGGTCGCCTTCTACTATCAGCCAGGCAGCTGAGATCAGGTCTCCCTTCCTGATGATATCCTGCAGCCTATACCCTCTAACCACCAGATTGTCAGGTTCGACTCTGGTTATCATGGTTCCCCAGGTTGGTTTTTTCATCGGCTCCTCCCATTTTTGTCTCATACGCTTGAAATAACTTTCCGGATCGAAATATGTTCTTCCCCCGAGCTTATCCTTCACCGCTGTTATAAGATCGAACTGGCTGTTCACCACTTTCACGCCGGCCGACTCCAGGGCTTCTTTCTTCGACCTGTAAGTTCCGGTCTCCCTGCCCGGTGTTACTATAGCTCCCGCGTGCCCCATGGTCTTTCCCTCCGGGGCGTGAGCTCCGGAGATCAGGGCCACCACCGGTTTGGGATACTTTTCAGGATTTTCGCCGATATCCCGGGCCAGTTCCTCTTCCTGGCATCCCCCAATTTCCCCGGCAACTACCACCAGGTCTGTTTTCTCGTAACCCATCATCAGCGGAACCAGATCCTTGAAGGTAGAACCTATGGCGCCGTCTCCCCCCACCCCGATCACCGCATTCTGGGATATCCCCGCACTGGCCATGGCGTCGGACATATGGTAGAGAATCGCCCCGCTTCTGGATATGATGGAAACCCCGCCCGCCCCGTAAACTCCGGGCTCCTTCTCCTCCGGCGCGAATATATCCGGCAGCATCCCGATCTTTATTCTTTCCGGGGGGAAAATAATACCCGGTGTGTTGCCTCCTATCAGCAGGGTATTATGCTCGCGGGCAGCCACCAGTATATCCCTTACATCCCTCAGGGGAATAAACTCAGTTATAAGCACCACCAGGGGCACTCCGGCCTCAATAACCTCCAGGGCCGCTTTCCCGGCGGTAGTGTAATGGCGCCAGATGCTGGCCGCGGCTATATCGGGATGTTCCTCCAGGGCTTCCGCGGCGGTGTTGTAAACCGGTATGGTCTCCTGAACCCTGGCGCCCCCTTTGTTGGGTGCCACCCCGGCGGCCACCACGGTTCCAAACTCTTTCATCAGGCCGGCGTGTTTCCTTCCCTGCCGCCCCAGCCCCACTATCATGGTCTCCAGCCTGCCCGTTTTTCTTATTCTTTCGGCCAGCCGCGGCCTTATCTTTTCGATGATATAATAAAGCATACCCTCAGAGCTCTTGACCTTGTCGACCATCTCTATCAACCTCTCTCCTCAAAAGCCTTCTCAATCCCCTCTTTTATTACCTCTGCCATAATCCTGCTGTTACCGACAGTAATATCCAGGCCGGCCAGCTCTTCCGGGTAATCGCGGACCGCTTTCTCCAGGAAATCCCGGGCGCCCGGAAGATCCGTCCCCACCATCCTCCCGTGAACCGGCACCATCCGGCGTCCGCCGCGGTGCCTGTCCAGAAGGCATTTCACCAGGCCCCTGATAAAAGTGTCGCATGAAGAAACTCCTCCGAACCTTGAGGTTATGATCAGATCGACCAGTTCGTAATCCATCAGCAGGTGAAACATTTCCGCCACCTGCTCCCTGGAGGGGCCGCCGCCTGAATCCATGAAATTAACCGGTACCACCCGGCCGTCGAAGAACCTTTCCCCTATATTGGCAACCTCATCTATGGAAAAAATTCCATAGCCGGCTCCTCCCGGGACTATTCCTACGTACAGTTTCTCCGGGTCTCTGGCATGCCCCTCATCCAGAAGGTCAACGTACGGGAATCCGGCCTTCCAGGCCCTTACCTCATTCCTGGTCGGCTCCGAGACATCGTGTCTTACCTCATCTATTCCGAGCATTTCGAAGAGCCGGCGCTGGCGGAACAGAGCGTTGTCATCCAGCACGATCTTCGCGTCTGCCGCGACGGGCCCGGCCGGGGTGAGTATCAGGGGGTTGATCTCGGCAACCCTGCAGTCGTATTTCTGGTAAATCCCGTAGAGATTTTCGATAGCATCCCTGATGGAATTGTGATGTTCCTCTTCCGCATCCATCCTCTCAATCAGGAATTCAGTAAGCCTCATCGAGGCGCCTTCGGGGAGTTTTTCCTCATTATCACGAAGCTCTATTCTCATTATGGCAGCGGGGTCCTCCGCGGCCACCTTCTCTATATTCACTCCTCCCGCCGGGCTGACCATCACAATATTATTGTAGGTAGCCGGGTTCATGATCACACCGGCATAAGCTGCATCCACCTGCTCCACCGCCTCCTCTACCATCAACATCTCCACCATATAACCCCTGATCTCATTTCCCAGCATCCGGCCGGCCAGTTTGACCGCTTCATCCAGTGTCTCAGCCCTTTTTATTCCGCCCGCCTTCCCCCTTCCGCCGGTAAGCACCAGGCTTTTCAGCATAACCGGGAAATCGCCCTCTGCAAGCAAATCTTCCAGCTGATCGCTGCTGCATATCAGCCCCAGCTGGCGGGGCACCCTGATCCCTTCTTCGCTGAAAACCTTCTTTGCTTCGTTTTCATATAATCTCATCTTTTCACCTCTGGCTCCTTATTCAACCGAAGGGTCGGAAGGCATCCGGTTAAACCTGCCTGCAACACTCAATTCATCAAGAAACAGGGCCGCTTATCAAGCCGGTTACTTCCCGCCCCCCGGACTGCGCTCTCCTGCCCCTTTCCGCTACACCTCGGGTATTTCGCTTATCAGCATATTATTGCTCTTCATCCTGAGGGGATTGAAGGTTGCGAAATCAGCCTGGTGAACAAATACAGTCTCAACCTCCTGAGGCCTCCCGTCACCCTCTTTTGAGTGGCAGGCGATAATATTCAGAATATCCTCCGCAACCCCGCATTCGGCGGCTATTACCGCTCCCGATATGGGGTGCCTGAGGTGCATCCCGGCAAGGCTCTTCCTGTAACCGCCCCTTCCGTCGGATTCGATCTCCATCAGTTTTCCGACATCATGCAGCAGTCCGCCCGCGTAAAGCCTGTCGTAATCAATCGCGTAGGGCAGGTGTGAATAATTATCCTCCTGCACCCTTGCCAGGGCGACTGCGCCTTCGGTGACCGCAATGGTATGCTCAATAAAATTAATCCCTTCGGTCGGCACCAGGAGTGTGTATGGCATATTCAGGAGGTCCTCGACCCTTTCCCAGTTGCCCAATTTGCAGCCGAGAACCCAGGTATCAATTACTTTCCCGCGCAGTTCTTCATCCCGGATCTTCTCCAGCTGGTTCTTGAAAAGACCGTTTATATCTTCAGCGCTGATCATGGCATTCTCCCTTTTTCGCTACCGGTTGACAGAATAATTTACAGATTTGAGAATAGTAACAATCGGGAGTAAAATCAAGGCAAGTGTCAAAAAAGAAAAAAAGGGTTTTGCCGGGGACGCTGTTCTGCCGAATCAGCCGGAACAAGGGCTCCCCCTGCGGCCTGGAGGTTCGGGGAAACCCCGGCCGGCTGATTGAGGCTCGCCGGTCCGCGTCGGGGTCTTCCTAACGGCCAAGCTTTTTATATCCTTGACAGTTACATCTGTCTGTAGCACCATAAGGGGCAGTATTCCAAGGAGGATAGTTTGGATTTCAGAACACTTTTCGAACCTGAAACCATGGCGGTAGTGGGCGTATCTCTCAAGAACGACCGTCATCCCGCCAACGTTATCTACAATAAGAACAACCTCAGATACCCGGTAAAGGTTTACGGAGTTAATCCGCGCGGGGGAACTTACTACAAGGATAAGATCTATAGAAGTCTTTCCGAAATACCGGAAAAGATCGACCTGGTAATTGTGGCTGTCAAGGCCGAGCATGTGCCGGGGGTTCTCAGAGAATGCGTCGACTGCTGGGTGGGGGGCGCCGCCGTAATCTCCGGAGGATTTGCCGAAACCGGCAACAGCAGACTCAGGGATGAGTTCCTGGAGATAGCCGGGAAAGCGGATTTTCCGATAATCGGCCCCAACTGCCTGGGTATATACTCCCCCACCGCGGTGGATTCCTTTTTCCTCCCCAGCGAGAGAATGGTCAGGCCTGAAAAGGGGAATGTAGCAATAGTAAGCCAGAGCGGCGGAATACTGGTGGACCAGATGGTTAAGTTCACCGGCCAGGGAGTGGGCCTGTCCCGGGCTATCAGTATCGGCAACAAGGCGGTGGTGAACGAGCTTGACCTGATTCAGTTCTTTGCCAGAGACGATATGACTCATGTGATCTCCTTCTATATAGAGGGGTTCGGGCCGGGCGAAGGGCGAGAATTCATTAAAGCAGCCGCCAAGTGCCCCAAACCGGTAATAACCATGAAAGCGGGAAAGAGCTCAGCCGGAACCAGGGCGGTATCCAGCCACACAGCTTCCCTGGCGGGTGATTACAAGGTATTTTCATCAGTAATGAAGCAGTACGGACTGGTGGAAGCCAGAAATGAACATGAAATGATTTCGTTCTGTGAATCTCTGAGCTGCTATACCAGGACGATAGGGGGAAATATCGGAATAGTGACCGCAAGCGGCGGGCATGGAGCGGTAGCGGTGGACACCTGTGAGCAATCGGTGCTTTCTGTTCCAACCCTTTCAGAGAATCTTCAGAAGGAGATAAGGGGAAAATTAACCCCCGGGATAAGAGGGATAGCTTCTCTCGGCAACCCTCTTGACCTCACCGGAAGCGCCAGGGACGACGACTTCGTGGTGGCGGCTTCCCACCTGAGCGGCTGCGATGAAATAGACTGTGTCCTGGTTCTGCTTCTGCCATATCTTCCGGAGATTACCTCCGATGTGGGAGCGAGGCTGAGCCAGCTTTATCATGAGGAGGGCAAACCGATAATCGCTTACGTTCCGCACGTGGAAAAATACAGGATGATAATAGAGGGATTTCAGCTGAATAACGTTCCGGTCGCCCATTCCATAGATGGGGCCGTGCTGATGGCAGAAGCTATGAAAAGGTGCACTCCATGGTAGATAAACAGATCGGAAAGATAATTGAGGATTTCCGGGAAGCCGGATGGGTAATGGAACCGGAAGCCAAGCGTATCTTCAGCATCGCCGGACTCGAAGTTCCCCGGTACACCCTGGCTGAAACTTCCGCCGATGCGGTCTCATTCGCCGGGCAGATAGGATTTCCGGTGGTAGCCAAGGTAGTCTCTCCGGAGGTCATTCACAAAACCGATGTATCGGGAGTGGAAGTGGGGATTGAAACTCCTGAAAAACTCGAGGAGGTGTTCGCCAGATTCAGCGGAATAAAGGGTTTTAGAGGAATGCTGGTAGAGCAGATGCTTGAGGGCACCGAAATGATAGTGGGGGCGAAAACCGATTCGCAGTTCGGGCCGGTCATTCTTCTCGGGATAGGAGGGGTTGGAGTCGAAATATACAAGGACAGCTCAATAAGGATGGCGCCGCTCGGGGAAAACGACGTTAAATCCATGGTCTCGGAACTCAAGGCCAGGCAGCTGCTCGAGGGATTCCGGGGAAGCGAGCCGGTAAATATGGAAAAACTTGCCGGCCTGGTTATCAGATTCTCCGAACTGGCCGTCCAGCTGCGGGAAAAGTTCGAGTCGATAGACCTCAACCCGGTAATCTGCACCTCAAGAGACTGCGTGATTGCCGATGCCAGGATCATACTCAAATAATCAGAGAGTCACAGGCTCCGGAAAAGGCCGGAGCGCAGAGCGAAAGGACAGGGATGTTCAATTACCTGAGAAAACCGTCAGTAACATTAATAGTATTGGTATTCATTGCGGCTGCCGCATCAGGGGCCGGTACCGGGGAAAAGATATCGCTGGGAGCTAAAACGATAGCGCCTCCCTCGCCGGTATGGGTGATAGGATCGTACGACGCCGGGGGAAAACCGAATATGATGACAGCCTCCTGGGTCGGAGTCTGCTGCTCAGACCCTCCCTGTGTTACGGTATCTCTGAGAGAGGCTACCTATACTTACGGCAATATTAAGCACAGCGGCGCATACACTGTGAACATACCCTCTGAAGAACTCGCCCCGGTGGCGGCGTTCACCGGCAGAGTCTCCGGAAGGGACAGAGACAAATTCGACGCGACCGGGCTCACTCCGGTCCGGAGCGAACTGGTCGACGCCCCTCTGGTCAAGGAGTTTCCCCTGACCTTGGAGTGCAAGGTCATAAAGACAATCGAGCTGGGCCTTCACACCATGTTCATCGGTGAAATTATGGACGTAAAAGCGGACAGCTCCATTCTGAACGGAAAGGGGACCCCTGATCCCTCAAAACTGAATAGTTTTATCTACAGCGTGGGCGGGTGGGGATTCTACCGGGTGGGAGAACATATCGGTTCGGTGGGCAACCTTGCCCGGGAGATCGAGTCCGGAGAATAACCGGTATCGCTCTTGCCTATCACCAGGGGCGGGTTCCCGGCCTTTCCGGAATTATTGATTGTCAGCGGGAAGCAGCTCAATCTCAAAGAGTTCCGGCCAGTTCTTTCCGGTGACGAATATACGCCCGGTTTCCGCATCATAGGCGATCCCGTTCAATACTCCCGCTCCGGGTGCGGGAACACATCCTTCGCGGATACCGTTGAGATTGATTCTGCCGGTCACTCTTCCGGTGAGAGGATCTATTATCATGATGTTATGGCTTCGGTAAACATTTGCGAACAACTTCCCCTCTATATACTCCAACTCGTTCAGGTCATCTATCGAGACGCTGTCCTGACAGACATTGACCCTGCCGGTTTCCCGGAAAGTCGCCGGTGAGAGAAAGTAGATGGTATCGGAACCGTCGCTCATTATCAGTTCGCTTCCGTCGTCGGTAAGCCCCCACGGATAATAAGGGTAGGTGAACTCGCCGATAGAATCCATCTGCCCTGTTCCATAGATAAATCCCCTTCCTGACGTCCAGGTCAGCTGAAAGATGCTGTCCCCCAGTATGGTTATCCCTTCGCCGAAGTGCTCGGAGGCAAGGTCGTGACGCTGAATTACCTCGCCGGTTTCGAGCTCCACCTTCCTCAGCGAGGATTCTCCGTGAAGCCCGGTCCCCTCGTAGAGATAGCCGTTTTCGTAGACCAGGCCCTGGGTGTAGGCGTCCAGAGCATGATTGTAAATGTTGACTATACGGTAAGTATACAGCTGCAATTCAGCGGTGCTGTCACCGGCCTCCGGAGATGCGGTTCGCTCTCTGTCTTGCCCGCAGCAGATAAGCAGAAGGGCCGACAGGGCAACCAGCAGCGGACCATTTATAGATACTGATCTGTTCATCGCCTGAATCCGTGGTGAGCCGGGCCGCAGAATCCGCCCGCTGAACACCGTCAGTTCCGGGCTACACTAATCATTATCCCGGATTCCCTTGAGTATCTCCCTCTTGCGCCGCTCCCGGTCTCTGCCGGTAACATAGATCCCCTCTTCCAGGGCCTTCTGCTCGTAACTTTCCAATGACTTTATCACCTCCGCGGGCACTCCCCCCACCACCGATCTTCCCGGCACGTCCTTTGTCACCACGCTGCCGGCGGCGATAATCACATCGTCGCCAACCTTCACTCCCGGCATTATCTGGCTCCGGTACCCTATGAAGACATTGCTCCCTATTACCACCCTTTTATAAATATTCAGGCCGGGATACTTATCCCTCAATACCCAGGCGCCCCCGTCGTGAGTATGAAATACCACCCCTTCGGTAATGGTAACGTTATCCCCCACTCTGATCAGCCACGGCTCGCTCCCGGGGTGGATAATCCCGGTGATCCTGACATTCTCCCCGAACTGAATGCCGTAATACCTGGAATAAAGAGACGCTCTGTTCATGGGCCCGGCGGCCCGGATTCTGAACCTTATATAGAGCTTCCTGAACAGCCGGATTATCCTGCCAGCACTCATAAAGGGTTTCCACCTGAGCCCCGGTAACCGACGCCGGGGCAGTTATTGTGTTAAGTTCTGTTATTAAAAAGATTTTTACTCTTATACCAGCCCTTTGTCAAGCTCGCATAGCGGCGGGGCCGGCAGAACACGCCAGCCGCAAAGGGGTTTATTTAAATCCTGTCCTGTTGTATAATGCCCCGGAGCAGGTAAATCTGATAATAGAATCCGGCTGGCGCCGGGAAGGAGGAACAGAAAATGAATATAGATCTCAGCGGAGAAGTGGCTCTGGTGACAGGCTCCAGCAGGGGCATAGGCAGGGCTATCGCGGAGGGTCTGGGTAAAGCTGGAGCGACGGTGGCTGTTCACTGCAGAAAAAGTTCAGCCAGAGCGGAGGAACTTTCAAGAAAGCTGGGTAACAATTCCTCGGTTTTCATGGCGGACCTGGAGGACCGGGACCAGGCCCTTCGCCTGTTCGGGGAGGTTCTGGAGAGATACGGAAAAGTGAATCTGCTGGTGAACAACGCGGGGATTTTCGAGCATGCCCCGGTGGAAAAGGATCCCGCCGGGTGGGCCAGAGACTGGGACAGGACTATTGCAGTTAATCTCACCAGCGCCGGGATTCTCTGCAGGGAAGCGATAAATCACTTCATCGGTTCAGGAGGGGGTAGAATAATAAATATCGCCTCCCGCGCCGCCTTCAGGGGAGAGACCAGGGATCATCTTCACTACGCCGCCAGCAAGGGCGGGATTGTCTCTCTCAGCCGTTCCATAGCCCGCTCCTTCGGAGTCCATAATATCAAATCGTTTGCCATAGCCCCCGGTTTTGTAAGGACCGAAATGATCGATGACCACCTCGGGGAAAAGGGAGAGGATGATATCCTCAATGAGCTTTCTCTTTCCAGGCTGACCGAACCGGAAGATATTTCCCCGGTAACGGTACTTATAGCCAGCGGCAGGATGGACCACGCCACAGGAACCACCATTGATATCAACGGGGGAAGCTATATGCACTAATAGAGAGATGCAAGCCGGAGGATCCGGAGCGGGCGGGGCTATTCCACCTCTTCGGCATCCTCGAAACCGTATCCGGCTTCTTCTATCAATTTCCCAAGCTCAGGGATATCAAAATCCCCGCCTGTAACATGGGCGGTACCCTTCTTGTGATCGACCAGGGCGGTCTCCACGCTTTCACTCTCCAGCAGGGCGTTCCTCACTGATTCGGCGCAGTGGTGGCAGGTCATCCCGGAAACTCTTATCCTGAGCTTCCGCTCCCCCTCCGCGGCTTCATCATGTTCACGAGTGGGCCTCCTGAACGCCGCCGAAGCCAGAACCGCCAGCAGGATCACGGCCGAGAAATCCTTTGCCGCGGCGGGAATCATCCAGGGCATCGAGGAAGAAACAGCCGAAGGCCCGGTTATTAAGACACGGTCCAGGAAGAGACCGGCCGCCAGAGCGCTCAGGGCTACTGTTCCCAGGTATATCAGGGCGGTCCTCCTTCCCATTATCTTCCATACGGTGGAGATGGTTGCCGCGTTGGTGGCGGGGCCTGTCATCAGAAAAACCAGGGCGGCGCCCGGAGAGACTCCCTTGGCTATCAGGGCGGCCGCGATCGGCACCGAAGCCGTGGCGCAGACATAAACCGGTATCCCCGCCGCCATCAGAATAATGAGCGACAGGATGCCTCCACCCAGTACCGGGGCGAAGAAATCCTCAGGTATTACAGCCGAGATAACACCGGCAATCAGAATTCCGATTATGAGAGACTTGTAGAGGTCCTCCGGCAGAGTCCTGAATCCGTAGCGAAGAACCTGAATGATACCCGATTTCTTTTTGCCCGTCCCGGCGCAGCACTCCGCGTGGCATACCGGCCTGTTACTCTCGGCATCGATCCCCTTCTCCCCGAAAAGCAGAACCAATCCTCCGCCCACCAGGCCGCTGATGAATGAAACCACCGGCCTCACTATCGCGAATACCGGCCCCAGAAGACTGAAAGTGACTAATATGCTGTCGGCCCCGGTCTGAGGCGTGGATATAAGAAACGAGGTGGTGGCGCCTGAACTGGCCCCGTGCTTCCTGAGCGATGCGGAAACTGGGATTACGCCGCAGGAACAGAGAGGAAGGGGAACTCCGAACAGAGCCGCCTTTATTATCTGGAGCAGCCCCCTGCCCCCCAGATGCCGCTCTACACTCTCCGGCCTGACCAGCACCGAGAGAATTCCGGCCACCAGAAACCCGAACAGAAGATAGGGAGACATCTCCCTCAGGGTGTCCCATGAAGAAACCAGAAATGACAGAAGGTAGTCAACAACAGGCATACTCAATCATCCCTCTCTACTCGGAGGTCCACACCTCCATTTCCATGTTTTCTTTTCCGTAATACTCTATTCTGGATGGGGTGACCTTTATAATAGCGTAATCCGGGTCTTCCGGGCCGTCGAAGTACTCGGACAGCATGGGGTTCCAGAACAGCTCCTTCTCTTCGATATCGGTAACCACCTCGGCTGTCCCCTCTATCTGGATGTAGCTGTCCCAGTCCTCCGGGCCGGCAACTCCGCAAACCAGATGTACCCGGGGATCGTTATGGACCTGCGAAACTTTCCTGGAACCCAGAAAGGTGGAAAAGCGGATGCTCATATCATCCGCCCCGACAGCCATTACGTATCTGACCCATGGCGCCCCTTCTTCGGTTACAGTGGCAAATCCGGTCATGTTCGGTTGTCCTATTACATCCAGAATACGCCGCTTGAGCTCCTCCATCTTATTTTCCTCCATGGCAAACTGGTTAATATAACGTCTTTCTAAAATACTCCGTGTTGTACAAGTAATGAAATAAATTTGTCTGTTTGTCCACAACAATCTGGCACTGCGCCCGGTTATCCTAACCGCAGGCTTCTCGAAAACAATCCGCTTATAAGCTGATAATAACAGCTCGAGGCTATGTGCCTGAAGCCAGCTCGGGCGCCGGGCCAGAAGCAGCGGGGCGGTCCGGCATTGCGGCTGAAACTTCATTGGCGGGCGCAGGGAAACAGCCTTGAAAGGTTGAGCGCTTTTAAATACAATAGCATAGTGCGTGGTTTGCCGGTGGTGCGGCCCTGCTTCAAATGCTTCAATTCCGACACCGGCACCCCTGACAGGGCTCCGAAACGCAGGGATCCGCAAACCTGACAGTGATATTATGAAGAAAATACTGATAATAAAGAACCCGGCTGCCGGAAGTTTCAAGAAAAGAGAGCTGGAACGCTCTCTGGAAAAGAATCTAGCCGGAGTGGGGGTATCCATGAAAGTACTGGAGGTAGACCATTCCAAACCGCTCAGGAACCAGATAGAGGATAATATCCACGGCGGTTACGACCTGGTTGTCGCCGCCGGAGGCGACGGAACCGTAGCCGGAGTGGCAGGCGTCCTGGCCGGAACGGACATGCCGCTGGGCATTATCCCTTCAGGTACGGGCAACCTCCTGGCCAGAGAACTGGAAATTCCGCTCAGGACCAGAAAGGCGGTGGAACTGCTTGCCCGGGATTACAGCGAAAAGGTAATAGATGTCATGTGCCTGGATGACAGGATTTTTCTATCCAATATTGGAGTGGGCCTGAGCGGGGTCACTATCAGAAACCTTTCCAGGAGCGACAAGAAGATATGGGGTTTTATGGCTTATATCGGCGCCACTCTCAAAAACCTCGGGAAGGTCCGCCCCCAGCGTTTCACCGTGGAAGCGGACGGTGAGATAATGGTTATCCGGTCGCCCGAGATATCGATCTCCAACAGCGGGATTATAAACAGGATGGTGATCCCGCAAAGCCCGGAAATCAGAATGGATGACGGAGCCCTGGATGTATGTTACGTCAAGGCGGACTCCATACGCGATTACCCCAGGCTCTTTCTCAACCTGATAAGAAGAAAACCGCATTACACCATCATCAGGAGCCTTCAGGTCAGAAACAGCATTACCGTGGAGAGCGAAAAACCGGCGGATGTGCAGGCTGACGGAGAACTTATGGGCAGAACTCCGGTAACCGTAAAACTGCTCCCCCGCGCCCTCAGGGTTATTGTACCCTCCGGAACGGATATTGAAAATTAATGAGTGGACACCGGTTCTGTTTCTTCTAATCCCCGGAAGGGCGGTCTCCCTTTTCGAGGCTCCTGCTTATCTTTCTTAGTTCCCCCAGAATTTCCTCCAGGACAGCTCCGCTCTTCTCCGCGTCCGGCTCGATGGTCGTCCGGGCGCCGCTGATGGCGGCGTCTCTGAGTTTATCCTTGAGTCCGCTGTATAGAGATTCATATTCCAGGAGCCCGCGCAGGCATCCCTCGTATCCGCCGGCAGTCTGAGACTGCCCCGCGGTCTGGACCAGCACCGAACCGATCCCGAGAATACGATCGTAGACAGACCTGCTGAGGACGAAATCGGTTACCGCCCGGAAAGGAATGTTCTGCTGCTTCCTGGTCAGTATCCCCTTATATACGATTATTCTGTCATCAGTTATAACGTAGCTGAGATTGTTGATCCAGATCCGGTTGAGAGGGAGGCCTATTACCCAGAGAAGCAGCGCCAGGGATATGGCAACTATCCACACAACCGGGGGCGCCGCAGGGTCCCCTTCCGCCAGGTAGACAATGAGATGAATAAGCGCCGCTGCCGCAATAATAACGGCGCTTATGGCAGCCCATACCATGATGGATTTAGTGAAGTATTTCCGGTCAGGCCTGATCCTCTGCCCCATTTCTGCCCCCCTGCTTAATCCTCATGCCGTCTCCCCCGCAGGAATTATCTGCCCGGATCAGCCGGCACAACAAATTCGCTGAGATCGGACCGGAGAATATATTCCAGCTCCGATATATTTTCCCTGCTGGTCTCCGTAACCAGGAACCCGAACAGGGGATTTTCTCTGAAGTCCCATTTTCTGACCTCCAGGGGATTCTCGAACATGGAAGCCAGCTTATCGTAATCAAAGCTCTCTATGCGATCGCCCTTCAATCCGGTGGTGTTATTGAGAGCCACCAGGGAGTATAGCTTCCCCCTGTCATGCGACAGCAGTTCATTCCAGTCCGGCCTCTTCCGGAAGAAATAATATTCATAGGGATTGATCCCGAACGCCTTTCCGGTCAGATCGGCGGTGGTGCACCAGGCTCCGAACCTCAGCGGGTTAATTTCTATCGGGACCGGCCGCCCGTCCGGCCCTATCCGCACCTCCGCGTGGAATGGAAAATTCTTCAGGCCGGCGAGTTCCGTTATCCGCTCCCCGAATTCTGTAAACAGCTCCAGCCTGTCCTCTATGATTTCCGCCGAAGTTACATAAACACGGTCGCTCACATCGTCTTCGGACCCGAAAAGATGCTTCAGTATACCCACCACTACCGGCCTGCCTTCGCCGTCGGCATATATATCTATAGCGTATTCTTCTCCCTCTATGTACTCCTCTATGATAAACCTGGAAGTGTCCAGGACCCTGTCAGGGTACAACTCCCCATGAGCTTCTGCTTCCTCCCTGATAGCCCTTACCGCCAGGGGCCATTCATCCATCGAGCTGACGGCATTTACCCCCAGGCTGAAGAATCCGACCGCCGGCTTTATTACCGCCGGCAGCGGAAGCCGCTCAGCTTCTAAATCATCCAGCTGGCGAAGTTCTACCTCCCGGTAAAAAAGATCGGGATAGAGTCCGGAAGTCAGGTCTCTGAACTTTACTTTATCCTTGAAAACCTCCAGCGATCCCGGAATGCCGGTCCCGGACAGGTTGTCGCTTATCCATTCGATAGCGCTTTCGGAGACAGTGTAGAGAAGATTGTTTTCGGATCGATTAATCTTACTGGCCGCTTCCTCCTCCCCAATGAACCGGACCCTCTCTGAACGGATCAGCTCTCTTGTCCCGGGGATGTCAATAACCGGGATCCGGTTCCGGATGACTGTATCAATAAAGTAATCGGAGACATAAGGTTGTCCGGTCAAAATCATTCTGTTCAATTGCGCCCCTCTCTCGGTACGGTTTAGAGCAATCTCCTGCAATGGGATTAAATTCTGTAAATACTGTGATAGCAGTCTCTGAGTATCTCCGATCTGTTCGCCCTATAGCTCTTAACAGCCAGAGGTAGAAATTCCATTATATCGGAGGCGGTTATCCCGTCGCTCCCCTTCTGTCCGGCCGCCATATCGCCGGAAAGGCCATGGATGAAAACCCCGCAGACCGCGGCTTCCTCCAGGGTCAATCCCAGCCCGAACATTGCCGGAATGCAGCCGGTAAGAACGTCTCCCGACCCCGCGCTGGCCATTCCCTGGTTTCCGCTCATGTTGACGTAGATATTTCCATCCGGCAGGCCGGTCAGGGTATGGGCTCCCTTCAGGATAATAAGGGAATTAAGGCCGGAAGCCTGTTCCCGCAGGATCCTGACGCTATCGGCCATTATTTCACCGGTACTTCTTCCGCATATTCTGGACATCTCCCCAGGATGGGGAGTGATCACCGTCTTTCCCTTCCTTTTTTTCAGTATCTCCAGATTTTCAGCCGCAGCGGTGATGCCGTCTCCGTCTATAAGAACCGGGCACGGTATCTTCTCCACCAGCACTCTGACAAGTTCTCTGGTTTCCTCCTCCAGCGAAAGACCCGGCCCCACCACCACCATATCCATATCCTCCGCTATATCCAGTATGCTGCCGGCGCTATCCAGGGATAGGCTGCCGCTTTCGGTCTCCGGAAGCGGTATAAATACAATCTCTTTTCCCCCGGAGGCAATCCCCGGGGCGGCTGAGGCCGGGGTAGCCAGCCGGGAATAGCCTCCCCCGGCTTTCAGGAAGGAAAGCGCCGAAAAATGGGGGGCGCCATAATACCCGCGCGCACCGGCAACGAACAGCACATCCCCGAAGGTTCCCTTGTGCCCGGCTTTCTTTCTGGGAGGCAGTTCAGCCGGGCTGGCAGTTTCCATCATTATATCAGGCCGGTCATAAAGCCCGGGAGGAAAGGATATATGGGTTACATGAAGTTCTCCGCAGTAACCGAAACCGGGATAAAGAATATTCCCGGCCTTGGGAAGCCCGAAGGTAACGGTATGGTCCGCCCTGACCGCTCTTCCCATCACCGCCGCGCTGTCGCCATTGACCCCGGAGGGGATATCAACACTGACCACAGTTTTCCCGGCTCTGTTGATAAGGTCTATTAAATCCGCGTACACCCCTTCCACCTCCCTGGTGATTCCGGTGCCGAATATTGCATCCACCACCACGCCGCACTTCTCCACCTCTTCCTCTGCCTGCCGGGTCTCTTCAATAACCTCAACATCGACCGGCAGTCCGGAAATTATATTGTAATTTACCGCTGCCGGGCCGGAGTATTTCTGAGGGTTGCCGGTGAGGAAAACTTTTAACTCTCCCCCTTCGGAGTGAATCTTTCTTGCGATTACCAGGCCGTCGCCGCCATTGTTTCCCGGGCCGCAGAAAACAACGAATCTTTTTCCCCGGATACCAATTCGCGAGAGGATAACCGAATAAACAGCGAGGCCGGCGTTCTCCATCAGCATCTGCTCACTTATCCCGTACTCCTCCACCGCCCTTCTGTCCAGATCCCTCATCTGCTCAGTCGTGCTTATCTTCATATTTCCATCCTGCCCTCTGCCTTTAATAATGCTTTTTCAATCAGATTAACCGATTTCAAGCCGCGGTCAAGTATTAAGATACCGGTTGCTAAACCCCGGGGTGCTTTCTCCTCGAAAAATATACAATATCGCCGTGCTCGGCGAATCCCAGTTTCCTGAAGAGGTTCCTGGATTCAGGGTTGTCCCCCTCTATCAGAACGGCTGTTATCTCGATCCCCGCCTGACCCAGCCTCCTCTGCGCTTCCTCGACAAGGCGCCGGGCGATGCCCCTTCTCCTCAACCCGGGAAGAACCGCCAGCCGGTTTATCCACCCCTTTCTGCCGTCGTGAGTAACCAGAACCGAGCCCGCGATATCCCCGTCAACCTCGGCTACCAGCAGAGTTCCGGGACCATCCCTGAGTTCTGAAATCAATCTTTCCCTCCTGTCGCGGCCCGAGGGTTTGAAGGATAGGCCCGAAGCGGACCACATCCCGGTAAGGGAATCATATTCATCCGGCCTGAATTCCCTGATTATGATTTTCTCATCCTTGTCAGGTTTCATTTTCAAATACCCATCCGGATTCAAGCAGCCCGGAATCACCCTTACCTGTCAGAGTATATCAGATGTTCAGGGCCATATTACCGCCAGCTGGAATCCAGATACTTATTTCTGCCGGGACGATCAGGTTCGCGCCGGTAATCATCAGAGTATCTCTTCCAGGATTCTACAGCTTTCCTTCACATAGTTCTCGCATTTGTCCCTGAATATTCCCTCCCGCTCAGCTTTCTCCATCCCCTCCGCGGTACTTATATCCATCCCTGTCAGATCGATACACTCCAGAGAGCCGAAACGTTTCCGGAACTTCATTATGAATTCATTGACCTTATCATAAATAAGCTCTCTGGTAACTTCCCGGTCCCGGTCCCGGTAAAGCGATCTCCCTGTTACTATTATCGCTCCGCTCACCGCTCCGCATACGGTTTGAACTTTGCCCATTCCGGCTCCAAATCCGGCGGCCAGGGCCGCCGCCTCAATCTCCGGCAGGCCCAGCAGGTCTGCGTGGGCTATAACCACCGACTGGGCGCAGTTGTACCCCTGGTTGAATATCCCTGCCGCCTTTTTATCTCTTTCCACACTGCCTCGCTTTCCGGATATCTATCCGTTTGCGCCCGGATTTCTGTATATAAGATAGAGCAGCAGGTATGAGACCGTGGTCGCCGCCACGGTAAAGGGAAGCCCTATCCTCACAAAAGAAGCGAAAGAGACCGGCCTCCCCTCTCTTCTCAGAATCCCGGTTGCGGTAAGGTTGGCGGCGGCTCCGATGGGGGTTATGTTCCCTCCCATGCATGAACCGATCAACACTCCCAGAAAGAGCAGCTCATGGGGTATGCCCAGTTTTTCAGCCAGTCCGTGCACTACCGGGAACATTGCGGCAATATAGGGAACGTTGTCGATAAAGGCCGATACCGCCACCGAAAACCAGACCACCGCGGTAAGTATCACAAAATCCGAGGCTCCTTCCAGGAGGCCGAACCCGCTAACCAGCGATTCGATTACCCCCTGCTTCTCCAGCATATACACCAGAACGAAGATCCCGGTCAGGAACATTACGGTCTCCCAGTCGAATCCGTGCTGGTCCTCGATCTGGTGGTGGAATTTCCTGGCCCGGACATAGAAGTATGAAATTGAACCGGTAATGACGGTAGCCACTCCCCCGAACCAGGTGAAATGGGGATCAATAATGCTGGCGGCAGAAAGTAATATTACCGCCATAACCAGCATGGCCAGGGGAAACCAGCTCCTGACCGGAGTAATCTCCAGGCGCGCGGGCTTTCGCTTCTCTTTCCTGAAATAATGATAGAGAACCACGAACCCGGCCACCGCCCCCACCTGCACTATCCAGAAAATACCAGCCTTCCAGGACTGGTAAGAAGACTCCGGATTGTTGTAGAAGAAGAAATCAAGAAAATCCATGGGAGTCCTGGCGGCAAGAATCATACTGGGGGTATCACCTATCAGTATTGCCATTCCCTGAAGATTTGAAGATATGGCCAGGCCGATTATTACCGGTACCGGGTTGATCCCGGCCTTCCTGGTCACCTGCAGCGCTATCGGGGCGATCACCAGAACGGTTACCACGTTATCCATGAAGATGGAGAAAATCGAGGCGAACACGATTATCAGCATCAGGGATATCCCCAGGTTGGGGGACCTGTTAATCAGGTGATCGGAGATCGTCTCAGGCAATCTGGAGTATACGAAAGCATCGGCAAGGAGAAGCGAACCGAACAGTATACCGATTATATTCCAGTCGACTCCCCGGTAAACGTCAGCTATCTCTATGGCTCCGAGGATCAGGGCAACTCCCACTCCGATCCAGGTAATCAGCCAGCGGTACCGGCTGCTGAGCATGAGGGAAATATATACCAGGACAAATATTGAAGCCGCTTCCCACATATCAGCCTATAGGACCTCCAGTTCAGCCAGAATCCTTGCGGCTGCTTCTTCGGGCCTGGGAGCCTTATAGATCGGGCGCCCGATCACCAGATAGTTCGAACCGGCCTCTGCCGCACTGGTGGGGGTAGCAACCCTTTTCTGATCATTCAGGCCCGTTCCGGCAGGCCTTATACCGGGGGTGACAATAACAAAATCTTCGCCGAACTTCCTTCGTACATCAGCTGCCTCCAGTACCGAGCACACAATTCCGTCCATCCCGGCCTCTTTCGCCCTGGCGGAGAGGTTGCCTACGATATCGGCTATATTATATTTTACCGGCGAGATCACCTCCAGGTCGGTTTCCTCAAGGCTGGTCAGGATAGTAACTCCTACCAGAAGGGGGCGCCGGTTCCCTGTTTTCTCCGATACCTCGCTGGCGGTTCTGGCGGCTTCTCTCATCATTTCAAATCCGCCCGTGGTATGGAGGGTCATCATGTCGACCCCCATCCTGCAGGCCGCTTTGACTGCGCCTGATACGGTTGCCGGAATATCATGAAATTTAAGATCGAGAAATACCCTTCCGTTATTTTTTCTGATAGCCTCGATAAGCGGCGGCCCTTCGGCTGTAAAAAGCCTGCTGCCTATCTTGAAATAATCTAACTGCCCCTTGAGCTTTTCGACCAGCTCCAGGGCTCTTGAACCCTTCTCCACGTCCAGCGCGGCGATAATTTCACACTCTCTTCGGCTCATGAATATCCCCCCTGTTTTTTCAGTTTCCTGTCCCGGCAGCAGAATCAGCTATCCGCTCCGGGAGTCCCGGATCATAGAAAATTGCGGTGCCGATCTGAACAGCCGCGGCACCGGCGGCGAAAAACTTTCTGGCGTCGGTTACCGAATTGATTCCGCCCGAGCCAAGGACCGGAATTTCCACCTGCCGGCATATTTCATAAACAGCTCTCAGCGCCACCGGCAATATAGCCGGTCCTGACAGGCCGGCTACTCCCCTGTCGAATACCGGGCAGCCGGTATCAGGGTCTATATCCATCCCCAGCAATGTGTTAATAGCTGTAATGCCGTCCGCTCCCGCTTCTTCACACACCGCTGCCAGCCCTGCGATATCACCCACGTTCGGCGTCAGCTTGGCCACAACGGCTTTGCCCGCAAGAATATCTTTTGCCCTTGTTATATACCACTTCAGCAGGCCTGGATCGGTTCCGACTGCCATTCCTCCCCGGTCTACATTGGGACAGGAAAGATTAAGTTCCACTATATCCACATTCTCCTGACCGGATACGGTTTCCAGCAGGCCCTTATATTCCTCCTGACCCTCGCAGGCCAGGCTGACGATGGGATAAGCTCCCAGATCCATAAGTTCCGGCAGTTTCTCCCTGAAAAAAACCTCAACTCCCACATTCTCCAGCCCGACGCTGTTCAGAAGGCCGGAGGGTGTTTCCATCAGGCGCCTTCCGCTGTTACCGGCCCTGGGATGCAGGGAAATGGTCTTGGTAACCACCGCTCCCAGTTTTTCCATATTTATAAAATCTGAATATTCCAATCCGTATCCGGCGGGCCCGGAAGCGAGAATTACCGGATTTTTCAGTGTAAAATCGCCGATCCTGACTCTGGTCGGTTCCATTTGCCTCTCTATTCCCTCCATTTTTTCCAGTCTATCTCGTCAGCTTCGAATACCGTTCCTTCCGAACATACCGCTCTGAATGCCGCCCCACCCTCTGTTTTGATCGGAACCACACATCCCCTGCAGGCTCCCACACCGCAGGCCATCACGGTTTCCAGCGAAGTCTGGTGGCTTCTGAAATTTCCGGTCCCCCCCTCCACCAACTCCTTGACCATCCCCGCTGGCCCGCAGGAGAATAGATAGCGTTCCGGCAGCGCTCCTTTCTCCCTGAGAGAGCTGAACATTTGCACTACATCCCCCTTGAACCCTTCCGAGCCATCCAGGGTTGCGACATGAACGGACGTGAAATCCTCCCTGCACAGCCCGGTCAGAAGCTCATCTCCGGTATTGGCGCCATACAGGAAGTGAGAGATTCCTATCCGGCCGTCCTTGGCCCAGTTTCTGGCTGTATATACCAGGGGGGCAAGGCCGGTTCCCCCCGCCACGAAAACAGCATCCTCGCTTTCCGGAATATCGAAGTAAGTCTCACCCAGAGGGCCTATCAGGTCAAGGGTTTCAGAAGCCCTGCGGCCTGCTATATACCTGGTACCGGGACCCACCGCCTTGACCAGCAGCACCAGGGTGCCTGGAGTGGAGTCCATTATACTGAAAGGCCTTCTGAGAAGGGGTGAAGTGACGTCGCCAATCTTAATGGAGACGAACTGGCCGGGCATCGGCTCCGCGAAACCTTCGGGTTTTTGAAGAGTCAGCATATAGGCGAAGGGAGAGACCTGCTCGTTTATTTCAATTATGGCCTGGAATGGCCCCCGGTTAATATTCATGCCTTACCCACCTTTATTGCTTCGTCCCGGCCCCTGAAGAATCGGGCGCCGCGGCGGATGAATCACCCTCTACGGTCGACATTCCCAATGAATCCGCTGCTGATTCTGCTGGCTGGAGATTACCGGATGGCATTCCCCGCGGTGCTGCCGCGGCTGTATCGGGCAATGCCTGAACGGAATCAACATAGGCCCGCAGGTCCATAACCGCTTCCCTGCCCTCCAGGGATTCTATTCTATTCAGAGCTCCGGCGGCCTGGGCATGCCGCGGGTAGGCTCGTATTACCTTCCGGTAAGCCCGGACCGCTTTCTCCGGCTGCCCCATTTTCTTTTCGTAGATCCATCCCACCGCGTAAGCCGCCTTTCTCGCCGATTCAGTCCCGGGGAAGCTATCAACTATCGCACTGTAATTTTCTAAAGCTTTTTCGAACTGGTCGAACTGGACCAGCTGGATTTCAGCCCTGTAGAAATTCCGTTTCGCCTTCTGCTCGGGGGTCTCTTCCCCCTCCTCCACACTCTCGAATTCTATCAACCTGCTGATACTGTTGGCTTTCTTCAGCGATTCGCTCGCGAATTCCGATTCAGGGTCCTCTTTGGCTACTCTTCCGAAATACTCCCTGGCCTTCTGAAGCGAATCTGTCTTCTGGTGATAAAGACTGCCCAGATAAAAACTCGCCTCTGCCGAATATGTCGATTTGGGGAATTTGCCCATCAGGTCCTCATAATAGTCTATGGCCATCTGGAGGGAATCCATGCATTCATAACCCCTGGCCATTCCCAGCAGAATCGGAGCCTTCTCGCGCCGCTGTCTGACATTCTCCAGGAGTTGATTGTAGATATCAACCGCTTCAGAGCATCTACCCAGCTCGGTATAGCACCTGCCCAGAGGAAGAGAAACATTCAGTCTTGTCTCCCAGGTAATTCCCTTCCCCAGAATATTTTCGTAATATTCGGCGGCCTCCGCCCACTGCTCCAGGGAATAATGCATATCAGCCGCTCTCAGAACCGCTTCTTCCACCATCCGGTCATCCCCGGCTTCCTCCACTATTCCAAGATAATACTCCAGCGCCTCCTCATTCTCCCCCTGCGCCTGCTTAATATCGCCGGCCAGCATATGTACGTCGAACCGGGCCTTATGGTCCGGATACATCTCAAGGAAGCTCTCAATATAATTGAGAGCCTGCTGATATTCCTCTCTGGTCATATAGATCCTGGCCAGCCACATCCTGGAAAGAGGCGCGTACTGGTCATCAGGCCAGTTTTCGATAATCTCCTTGAATTTCTTCTCAGATTTTGAGTAATCCTCCATCCGGAAGAAGGTCTTGCCCAGCAGAAATGCCGCGTCGTCGGCCCACCGGCTGTCCGGATGGTTCTTGAGAATCTTGGAGCATTTCACTACCACCTTCTCATAATCATTCTCCAGAGAACGCAGAGATCTCTCTTCCTCTATCCGGCGGTACTCGGCTTCGCTGTAAATCCTTCTGGCGTTGTACAATGTATTGAAATAAACACAGGAGAATAGAGTTGAAAGCAGAATCGCGGCGACAGTGATATTTAATTTCCGGAATATTCTGTTTTTATCGCTCAATGGTTCTCCGAACTGTTTTGCAGATCCAGGTTAATCCACCGTTGAAGTCCATTTACCTCCCACAAACACTCCCTGGACCCTCCCGGTAAGGGTCTTGCCGACCAGGGGGCTGTTGCAGGATATCGATCTGTTGTTCGACATGTCGTAAACCCACTCCTGTTCCGGGTCTATTACAGCCAGGTCCGCCGCCGCGCCTTTCTCCATGGTTCCGCCCGGTATGCCCAGCACCCCGGCGGGAGCGGAAGTCATCAGCCGCACCAGATCGGTAAGCTCCAGCCTGCCGGTTCTGACCAGTTCCGTATTAAGCTGTGAAAAGGCGGTCTGAAGCCCAATCATTCCCGGCGGGGCAAGATCGAACTCCACCTGCTTGTCTATCACATTGTGGGGAGCGTGATCAGTTGCGATACAGTCTATAACACCGCTCTTGAGGCCGTCCAGCAGAATATCCACATCACTGGAGGACCTGAGAGGGGGGTTGACCTTCAGATTCCGGTCGTAACTCTGAAGCATGGAATCGTCCATGGTAAGGTGGTGAGGGGTTACCTCCGCGGTTACCGGAATTCCCCGCTCTTTTCCCCTTCTGATAATTTCAACCGAACCTGCGGTGCTGGCATGGGCGATATGCAGCCGGGAGCCGGTCAATCCTGACAGGGAAATATCCCTGTAAACCGCTGTCTCTTCAGCCTGTGACGGTATGCCGGCCAGCCCCAGTTTGGTGGAATAATAACCTTCATTCATCAGCCCTCCGGCCGACAGGGTATCGTCCTCACAGTGAGAGATTACGGTAAGGCCCAGCATCCCGGCGTATTCGAGAGCGGAGCGCATTACCCTGCCTCTGGAAATATATTTTCCGTCGTCACTGAGGGCCGTGATCCCGGCATCGGCCAGCAGCCCGAACTCACTTATGTCAGAGCCCTTCAAACCCTCTGTGACTGCTCCGATCACGTACAGGCGGCAGTTGCCGGCATCCTCGTTTCTGTTGAGAATATACCTGACCACACTGGGGTCATCCACCACCGGATCAGTATTCGCCATACAGGCCACCGAAGTGTATCCTCCCGCTATCGCTGCCGCGGTTCCCGAAGCCACTGTCTCCTTATCCTCGTAACCAGGTTCTCTGAGGTGGGCATGGATATCCACGAATCCCGGAGTTACCACATAATCTTCCAGTTCAAGGACCGGGAGATTGGTCTCAATCTTCTTTTTCCACGCCACCTCTTCTATCAATCCCTTTTTAACATGGATACTGCCGTAAGCCGGTTTATTCCTGGAGGGATCTATCAGTTTCGCTCCGGTTATCCAGAATTCACTTCTGTTTCTCCATTTGATCATCTGAACTCCTTGCTTCCTTCTTTATTAATGAATTTCCGATTCGCTGCTCTTCCCTCCCGCGATCAGAAACAGAACCGCCATCCTTACCGCCACCCCGTTGGTCACCTGGGGAAGGATTACCGCCCTGTCTCCGTCGGCTACTTCCTGGCTGATTTCCACACCCCTGTTCATGGGGCCCGGATGCATTACTATACAGTCCGGGGGAGCGCTCTCCAGCACCTCGCCGGTAACCCCGAACCTGCTGAGATATTCTCTTCTGCTGGGGAAAAGTTTCGACTTCTGCCGTTCAAGCTGAATTCTCAGGATATTAATTGCGTCCGCTTCCGATACCGCCTTGCGGAGGTCGTACTCCGCGGTTACTCCCCCCTCTCCCATCTTCTCCACTTCCACCGGCATCATGGTCGGCGGCCCGCAGAGAGTTACTTCCACGCCCATCCTGGTAAGACCCCAGATATTCGACCTGGCTACCCGGCTGTGCTTAATATCGCCTATAATGGTAACTTTCTTCCCCTCGAAAGATCCCCACCTCTGTCTCAGGGTGAGCATATCCAGCAGCGCCTGGGTGGGATGCTCATGCTGCCCGTCACCGGCATTTACGACAGAGGCGTCAAGAAATTCAGATAGAAACTTATGGGCCCCCGAGCTTCCGTGCCTCATCACCACGATATCAACTTTCATCGCCTCGATATTCTCGGCGGTATCCCGCAGACTCTCCCCTTTCTTAACGGATGAGGCGGCCTTCGAGAAACTGACAGAGTCAGCGCTGAGCCTTTTCTCGGCCAGCTCAAAACTCAGTTTCGTCCTGGTACTCGGCTCATAGAAGAGATTCGCCACCGTTATACCCCGCAGGGCGGGAACCTTCTTTATGGCCCTCTCGGAGATTTCCTTGAAATTCTCGGCGGTATCCAGGATCAGATTTATTTCTTCCGCCTCCAGCTCCTCCAGGCCAAGCAGATTCTTGCGTTTAAATTTCACTTTTATCCTTTCCCGGTTGCAGAACCAAAAAAACCCGGCTCTTCATCGTCCCCATCACCGGAATATCCCTACTTTCCCTTCTTTTTTCCGCTCCCTCCGGTTTTCTTCTTATCCTCGTAGACTATGTCGCACAGAACTACCTTCTCTTCTCCGTCTGTCTCCTCAAACAGCAGCTTGATGGTTTCGTCACTCGATGTGGGAACGTTCTTTCCCACAAAATCGGCTCTAATCGGAAACTCGCGGTGGCCTCTGTCTATCAGAACCGCCAGCCTGATAGCCCTGGGCCGGCCGAAATCTATAAGTTCATCCAGGGCGGCTCTCACCGTCCTGCCGGTGAACAGGACATCGTCGACCAGCACCACTACCTTGTCGTTAATATCGTGATTTATCTCAGTCTTGCCAACCACCGGGTTGGAGGCGATCATCACCACGTCGTCCCTGTAAAGGGTAATATCCAGAGCCCCCACCTTAACCTCCCGGCCTTCGAATTCGCCGATGAATCTGGCGATTCTTTCGGCCAGCGGGACCCCCCGCTTTCTAATGCCCACCAGCACCAGGTCATCAACTCCCTTGTTCTTTTCCACTATCTCATGAGAGATCCTCAACAGGGTATGCCTGATCTGCTCCTTGTCCATCACTACTGCTTTTCTTTTTATTTTCAAAAATATCCCTCCTGCAATAATCGCAGTTTCCACTGCAAATTTAGAATCCGTTTCGATCCGGCCGCCGGGCAAAAAAAAGCCTCCCGTTCCGGGAGGTAATCGCGTTCTCCGATCTTGTTCTCATTCTCCTTTGCTGGCCTCCCGGACCAGATTAAAAGGATTCAGAGAGTATTCTAATCATACGGTTATAATAATACAACATCTTTTTTATATTTTTCTCAATGGCCCTTATCCGCCGCGGGGCTGGACTCTATCGCTCCCCCTTTTTCAGAACTCCTCCAGCCCGCCGTCGCGGTAGCTCTGATAGGCCTCCCGGACAGTCATATCACCGGCTCCGGCAAAAACCTTTACCCCCATCTTCTCTATAACCGCTGCGGCGTTGCCGCCGGGGCCATTCCCGGTAACCACCACATCGACATCATATTCAGCCATCTTCTGCGCCGTCCTGGGACCGGCTCCATGGGCCTGATCCGCTATATCGCGATTGTCGTAGACCTCTACCTCCTCCGATTCATCATCATAAATGAAAAAGTACTCTGTTCTTCCGAACCTTGGGTCCATCCCGGAATCCCAGCTGTCGCCCCTGCTGGTGAATAAAATCTTCATTTCTCCTCCTCTATCATCTCTCTTAATTAATGTTATCCACTATTTCCCTTACCTTCTTCCAGCTGTCCTCAACAATCCCTTTCAACTCCCGGTCGTGGTATTCCACGATGGTCTTCCCCATGGTCATTGCCCTGGTAAAGTTTTCATTGTAGGGTATCAAACTGATCAGGGCTATTCCCTCCTCTTCCAGGAACTTCTTTATCTCCCCGGTCTTATCATCATTCAGGTCATACTTGTTGATGATACAGCCCGTCTTTATCCTGTGCATCTGCACTAATTCATAAACCCTTTTCAGGTCGTGAATACCGGCAACTGAAGGCTCCGTCACCAGAATAACATAATCGGCCCCGGAGAGCGAAGACACCACCGGGCATCCCACCCCCGGAGAACCATCGACTATCACGTAATCCCTGCTGTCTTTCCCGGCGAGCTGCCTGGCCTCCTTCTTCACCCGCGCCACCAGTTTGCCTGAATTCTCTGCCCCGATCCCCAACCGGGCATGAATCATTCTGCTGCCCGATTTTATCGGAGAATCAAACCATCTGCCTACATTCTGGAGCTCCATCTCGATCGCGCCGGCAGGGCAGATCCTTGCGCAGTAACCGCATCCCTCGCAGTCCAGGGGCACTACCCGGTATTCATCATTCTCCGTTTCCACTGCGCTGAAACGGCAAACCGAGGCGCATTCCCCGCACCGGATACATTTATCGCGGTCTATCACAGCCAGGTACCCGCTGAAGAAATCCTCTCCCCTGGAGATCTCCGGCTCCAGAAGCAGGTGCATATCCGCGGCATCGACATCACAGTCGGCGATAATCGCTCTTCCGGCGGCAAGCTGAGCGAATGCGGCCGTAACGGAGGTCTTTCCCGTACCCCCTTTACCCGAGATTACCACTATCTCTTTCATTCCCCCTCCCCCTTCCTGAAATTATTTATGAAACGGGCAATCTTTTCCAGCTGTTCCCGTACCGCTTCGATATCGAGCAGCTCGCCCTCCGCGTATAGGGCCGCTATCCTGCGGTCATTCGGAATTCTTGCCGGGATCTCAATACCCTCTTGATTGCAGTAGCCGATAACATCATCGTTTCCGATACCGTACCGGTTTATAACCACCGCATGATTCTTTCCCAGCTGCCTGACCGTCTCCACCGCCAGCCTGAGATCGTGAAGGCCGAACGGGGTGGGCTCGGTGACCAGGATTATCAGGTCGGCGTCCTTCACCGCCTCTATCATCGGACATGAAGTGCCCGGCGGCGAATCCATTAATATCAGGCCGGCATCCGGCAGATTTCGATCCAGGTAATCCTTGGTCTGCGAGATCAACGGAACTGCCTGTTCCTCTCCTATCAGAAGAGAACTGTCCACGAAATCCAGATTCTCTCCGCAGAAGTGCCGCAACTCGCCTATCTTCACCTTTTCCATCGGAAGCGCTTCCTCCGGACAGAGCTCCGAGCAGGCGTAGCAGCTGTGGCAGAGCCGGGGGAAGATCATGATATCGTCCACCATTTTTATTACCGCATTGAAATAACAGACCTCCTGGCAGAGTCCGCAGAGTGTGCACCTGCCGCTGTCCCAGGAGGGAATGCTCTTGAACTTATCTTCACTGAGGTGCAGAGAGGCTTTTATAAACAGGCCTGAATTGGGCTCCTCCACATCCAGGTCGGCAAGGACTACTTTTTCTCTTTCAGCCATGAAAGATGCCAGATTGGTCGCAAGGGTGGTCTTGCCGGTACCGCCCTTGCCGCTGGCTATTGCTACCTTCATAATCCAGCCTCTCTAATGGCAGTCCCGGTAACCGGTGCCCTTTCCTTCTCCATGGTCGCAGGTACTCTCGCCCGCCGTTAATCTGTTATTAATAAAATCATCAATTATGGCATCCACATCCCCCTGGACCCCGGTGATCCAGTCAATTTTGAACTGACGGAAAAACTCCTGGGCCCTTTTCCCCATTCCACCCGCAATTATCAGGTCGCAGCCTTTTTCGCTCAGAAACTTCGGGATAGCTCCCGGCGCGTGCCCCGGATTATCCACTACCTCTCTGCCGGTAACCTTACCGTCTTCTATATCCACCATGGTATACTGCGGACACCTGCCGAAGTGGGCGGCAACCATATTGTTCTCAGTCGAAATGGCAATTCTCATAATCTGATCTCTCCTTTCATCACAAATCCGGACTAATGTTTATTACTCTATTCGGAACCATCCCCCTGAATGCAGCATCTTCCATGGCCGAATCCACCGGCCAGGTCTATCAGGTTACCGGAACCGCAGGACCGGCATCTGGAAGGGCTGCTTGCCAGCTCCGCGCCGAATACCATCCCGCAATCCCCGCACCTGATAATATTTCTCCTGAAGTGGACTCTCCCCCCTCTGATGGACAGGAGTTTTCCGCTGGTCAGGAAATCGGCTATCTTCCCCCTGGCGCTCTCTATCAGCCGGGAGAAGGTCGAACGCGATATCTTCATCTTTCCCGCCGCGGCGGCGTGGCTCAATTCCATACTGTCCGCCAGCCGTACCGCCTCATACTCATCCAGGGTAAGAACTATCCGCTGAAGCCCCCTGGCCCTGATCCCCGCCGGTTTGAAATCTGTATAAACGGGCGGGTTGGCAACTATCCTTCTTTTCTTTCTTCGCGGCAAAACAGCTCCTTAATTTTCTGTCCGGATTGAATTATAATGAACATATGTGCATTATACAAGGTTTTAATTCTGGATCAATTCAGCGCTTTCAGCTCCCGAACTCCGCCCTTTCCCTCCTCACACTGATCTGTGAGAGGATCATCCCGGCAAACATCAGGACACAGCCAAGTATCCCCCGGGCCGAAAGCACTTCTCCCAGGATCAGCCAGCCGCCGAGCACCGCGAATACCGCCTCGAAGCTCATTATCACGGAAGCATGGGCGGCGGGGGCGTAACGCTGCGCGAATATCTGGAATGTGTACGCCATCCCCACCGAGAAAACACCCCCGTATATTATAGGAACTGCTGCCTCTATAATCGAACCCACCGAATTGCTCTCGGCAGCGGCCGAAACCCCCAGGCTCAGAATGGAGCAGGTCAGGCACTGAACCAGGGCCAGCGCCAGCGGGTCTATCCTGCGGCAGAGCTTTCCTATCGCTATTACGTGCCCCGCGAAGAAGAAGGCGCCGGCCAGAACCAGAAGGTCCCCCTTCTGCGGAATAAAGTCTTTTCCTATGGTCAGAAGGTACAGCCCCGCCACCGCGAGCACCGCCCCGATCCAGGTCCCGGTACCGGTTCTCTCTCTCCACAGCAGCAGGCCCGCAAGCGGCACTATAACCACATACAGGCCGGTAATAAACCCGGCCTTGCCCGCCGTGGTGAACACTACCCCCACCTGCTGAAGCGACGATCCCGCAAACAGGAACAGTCCGGCGAAGAAGCCGCTCCGGATAATATTGCCCGGGTTCCAGAGCTGCCTGTCCTCAGTTTTTCTCCTTTTAATCAATACCAGAGGAAAAAGGAATACCGCCGCCAGGGCGAAACGGACCCCGTTAAATATGAACGGGCCTACATACCTCATCCCCACTCTCTGTGCCACAAAGGCGAACCCCCAGATAACGGCAGTAAGAATAAGAAGCCCGTCAGACTGGACTATTTTCTTTCTCATCGGATCTCCACAGAAAAGGATGCTTTACCTGTCAGAAGCCGCCCTTTTCCCTGACTGAAAGCATATATACCGCAAAGGATGCCAGCCAGTGCTCTCCCTCGTAGTTACCGCTGACTACCTTCGCGCTTGCCGCATGCCGCCGGGCAGAGCTCAGAATAATATCTCTTGCCGGGTCATCGGAAGGAAGAGAGGCCGCTATCCGGTAATAACACCAGGCCCGGCTCAGGTTGAGCCCGTCCAGATGAACTATCTTGGGATCTGATCTGTCCGATACCACCGCGGGGCTGAGCAGATTGTCCGGTTCTCCGGCTTCCAGCCCGGGAAGAAAATCATGGAACCATTCACCGAATTTATCGCCTTTCAGAATCCTGGCCATAAGATCAGCCTCTATCAGGCAGGAAGAGAGGAAAT
>JAWODM010000029.1:0-52129 GCA_046483305.1 Candidatus Krumholzibacteriales bacterium
CCACTGCAAAACGTTGGATGGAAGGCAAGGGCTGGGACCCTGCGATGTGCCAGTACCTGGTGTTCGGCAACACCATAGGACAGCACCACCAGTTCTACTAGGGGCAAGCACCAGCATCTGCCGAACGGAAATATCCTGATAAGCGAGATGTGGTGCGACCGTATCTTTGAGATAACGGAAGACGGCAGGATAGTATGGAGCTGGATAGCACCCAGGTGGGATAAATTCAGGCCGATAGGAGATAAAATCTGGGAAGCGAGCCGCTACAGATACCAATACCTGGAATTCTTAGATAAACGGGAGCAGACAGATGAATAAAAATATATTTCTAAATGGATTTCCGGCAACGTTGATAGCCTTTTTATTAGTTGTCATACCTGTTGAAGCGGCGGCCTACGTCGGCCCGGGGACCGGCATTTCCCTTATCGGAGCGATAATCGCGGTCCTTGCGGCCCTGTTCTTTACCATCGGGGGCATTCTTCTCTGGCCTTTCAGGGCTCTGAAGCGCTGGATGAAGAAGAGGAAAGGCGAAGATATAGAGATTGAAGAACCGGCGGAAGAGCAGGTAACGGAAGATAAAGATGATTAACGTAATATTCCCGCTTTTCGATGCAATTGACGGGCTTCTGGCAGCGCTGCTCCCCCCTCTGGTCAGGATATGCCTCTGGGGAGTGGTTGCCGGAGCTCTCTCGGTTGCTGTTTACGCTCTTATCTCTCCACAGGATAAGATAGCCGGATACAAGGAACAGCTCAGAAAGTACCGCCGTGAATTAATGGGTAATCAGGACCTGGAATTCAAGGAGTACATGGCGGTATCAAGAAAGAATCTTAAAACCTCCATGCTGTTTTTCTCCAGCGCGATCGGGCCCGCGCTGGTCTCGGCGGTTCCGGTTATCGTTCTGCTTCTGTACCTTCACACCTCGCTCGGATATACGGCGCCGGAAACACTCTCGGCGGAAGCTCCGGCAGGCGGCGTGAAACTACAGCTGAGCCAAACCCAGGAAGAGGTCACAGTCAGGGACGGGAATAACAGGGTTCTGTACAGCGGGAATCCGCTTCATCCACCGGTTCCTTCCGTCTCGAAACGCTGGTGGTGGAACGCGCTATTTGAAAACCCCGCGGGTTATATCAGGGATGATGCGGAGATTGATGAGATAAGGTTCAATACTTCCAGAAGAATTTATCTTGGATTCATGCCCGGCTGGGGGCAGGGGGTGGAGTTACCTTATTTTCTTCTGGTTTTTATTACCGCCCTTTCGGGAAGAATTATCTTCCGGATAAAGTAGCGGCTGGAGTATGGAATGGACACTGTTCCCCTGCATGATTTTCTGGGATGGGTTGCCGAACACAACAGCGATCTTCTGTTTTCTCTGGCCGGGATGGAGACCCGATCTCTCAGGGACAGACTGAAAGATACTCAGATCAGGCGCCCGGTTTACGTTTGTGGATTGGCCCGGTCCGGGACCACCATACTGCTGGAGCTTATCTCACGTCACAGCGAAACGGCGACCTACAGATACATGGACTTTCCTCTGGTGATGATTCCCTTCTGGTGGAGCAAGTTTCTGAGGTTGTACCGGAAAAGAAGCGAAGCGGTGGAGAGGTCTCACGGAGACCGTATAGAGGTTACCCCGGAGAGCCCCGAGGCGATGGAGGAAATCCTATGGATGAAGTTCTTTCCGGACCTTCACAATCCGGCTATGGATAATACTCTAACCGCCGAAGACACCGGAAGCGACTTTGATGACTTCTATCGCAATACCATTCGCAAGCTTCTTTTATCCAGGGGCAGGGGGAGATATCTGGCCAAGAATAATTACAATGTTACCAGGCTGGGATACCTGAAGCGGCTTTTCGGTGAAGTATCTTTTGTTATACCGGTCAGAGACCCGGTATGGCATATAGCTTCATTGATGAAGCAGCACCGCCTTCTCAAGCAGGAGGAAAGGAAGGACAGGAAAGTGCTGTCCTATATGAGAAGGGTGGGTCATTTCGAGTTCGGGCTGGACTTAAGGCCGATAAATACTGGACCGGGGTCGAGAACCGGAGAGATAATGCATCTTTGGGAAAGCGGGAATGAGGTGGAAGGTTGGGCGAAGTACTGGGCGGACATACATAATTACATATACCGGGAGTTGACCGCCAGGCCGGAACTTGCCGAGTCGGCAATGGTAGTCAGCTACAGGAAGCTGTGCGAGGATTCCGAGAGAGTGCTGGGCGGGGTATACTCTCACGCCCGGCTGGATGTGGATGATAAGACGATAGAGGAGCAGGGAGCCGGATTGACACCGCCGTCTTACTATGATCCCGATTTCACGCAGGAGCAGATGGATATAATCGGCAGGGAGACCTCCGGAATATTCAGAAAGATTCTCAGCCTCTCCATATAAACAGCCCGCGCGCCCGGACGGGCTTATCCTGTTAAAAGCATTATTTTGTTGACAGCTTTTCGTTCTTTTGTGTAAGAATTAATTCCAATAACCGAAATCACCGGAAAGCCCTCTCCCTCAGGAGGGGTACTGAAGCCTCGGACAGCAAGAAGGAGTAACCATGTCAGAAGCCAAAGGCCTGCCGGAAAACGCTTACCGGCAACTCGAACCGGGCGAAGAGTATGTACCTTATGTTCCGGCGGACAGAACGGTTCCCGAGACAACTATCAGATCGGTACTGACGGGGATTATCATGGCGGTTATTTTTACCGCTTCTGCCGCTTATCTGGGCCTTAAAATAGGACAGGTCTTCGAAGCAGCGATACCGATCGCGATCCTCGCGGTGGGAATGGGTGGATTTTTCAAACGCCGCAACACCATCAGCGAGAATGTGATTATTCAGTCCATTGGAGCGGCTTCCGGAGCGGTAGTCGCAGGAATGATCTTTACCCTGCCGGCGATCTTCATCCTGGATCTGGAGCTGAAATTCTATCAGACCTTCCTGGCGGCCATGCTGGGAGGATTCCTGGGGATCCTTTTCCTGATTCCTATGAGAAGGTATTTCGTGAGGGATATGCACGGGATACTCCCTTTCCCGGAGGGCACCGCCATCAACGAAGTGCTTGTAACCGGGGAAAGCGGCGGCAGGCAGGCCAGAATACTGGTGAAAGCGGCTATCATCGGAGGTGTCTACGATTTCTGCATTGCCACTTTCGGGCTCTGGCGCGAGGTAATATCGACCAGGGTAATACCTCCTCTGGCGGCGGTAGCCGATAAGGCCAAGCTGGTGGTGAAGGTAAATGCCGGAGCGGCGGTAATGGGCCTCGGTTATATTATCGGGTTAAGATACGCCCTGATAATATGCGCGGGGAGTTTCCTCTCCTGGCTGGTACTGATACCTTCGGTTTACTATTTCGGGAGGCACCTGGGGGCTCCGGTGGGCGATGCCGCGGCATTGATTTCCCAGATGAGGCCGGAAGATATATTCGACCATTACATAAGGCATATCGGTATCGGCGGCATAGCGGTGGCCGGTATAATAGGGATCATAAAATCCTCGAAAATTATTGTTTCTACCTTTACTGTCGGATTCAAGGAAATATTTACAGGCAAGAGCAAAGCGACCGAGAAGAGGACGGACCGGGATATAGCCATGGCGGCGGTGGTCGGCGGTACGGTGATAACTCTCCTGGCCGTATTCCTCTTTTTCAGGATCGGAGTGGTGGATTCCTGGGGTATCGCGATACTGGCTCTTCTGATAGTGGCGGTAATCTCATTTCTTTTTACCACGGTGGCGGCCAGGGCGATAGCTATAGTCGGAATGAACCCGGTTTCGGGGATGACCCTGATGACACTCATACTTTCCAGCGTGATTCTGGCGGCGGCGGGCCTCTCCGGGCCGGCCGGCATGGTGTCCGCGCTGATAATAGGGGGAGTGGTTTGTACAGCCCTGGCAACTGCCGGGACCTTTATAACAGACCTGAAGGTTGGGTACTGGCTGGGATCCACTCCGGCAAAGCAGGAGAAGTATAAATTCGTCGGCATAATCGTATCGGCGGTCTGCATAACAGGTGTAATCATGCTCCTGCACAAGGTATACGGTTTCAGCGGCGAGGGGGCGCTGGCAGCGCCTCAGGCTAACGCGATGGCGGCGGTAATCAAGACTCTGATGTCGAAATCGGATGTTCCGTGGGGCCTGTACATGGCAGGAGGGTTCATGGCCCTGGTGCTGGAAATGCTGAAGATATCTCCTCTTCCCTTTGCTCTGGGGATGTACCTTCCGATTCAGCTTAACACCCCGATCCTGATCGGGGGTATCGTGGCCCACCTGGTTTCGAACAGCAGCACAAGCGTAGAGGTGAACAAGAAGAGAAAAGACCGCGGAACCCTGATAGCTTCCGGGTTCGTGGCGGGCGGGGCCCTGATGGGGATAGTGAGCGCCTTTATCGCTTTCATAGGTTGGGATTTCCTTGATACCGGAATTTCTGAAATGGCAATCGGCGAGGTCCTGAGCGTGATTCTGTTTGCCGGACTCTGTTTTTATCTCTACTTCGACGCAAAGAAGGGAGCCGGGGATAGAGTTGTTTAATCACTGTTTGTTATTTTTGGCGCTTGAGTATGTGAGAACCCCAATTTATGGGGAAAATATGCAGTACTCTCTACACTGAAGCGTCTTAACCGTTGGTCCGTCCGGGGGGTCGGATCAACGGGCTTTCTTGTAATTGGAGGGCAGGCCTGAGCGCTTCCGGGGCTGAAGGAGATTTTCCCGATGAAACCGGCCATTCCCAGCTCTTCCGCGGGGGACAGGGCCCATCCCCGGGTGAATTCTTTTCTTGCTATTATTATTAACTTTAAATATCATACACCACGATAAGGATCTGTTTTGAATATACTGCAAAGGACAGATGATCAATATTAAAAGGATAACAGCTGCCGTTCTGATAGTTCTTCTGTCGGGGTGCGGCTCCGATCCGGAGGGCCCCGTAACTCAGAAGTTCATAGATGAGGGCACCTACCTGCCCGGCGGCGGGGAAACCTTCTGCAAGATAATACCCATGGATAATGTGACTTCGAATCCAATCCCCACCGATGTTGGCGGGCAGAGCAGCCTTCTGAAGTTTGGGAGAAACAGGTCGCTTGAGTTCAACCGTATTTTCCTCGATTTTGATTCCGATTCACTGGATTCGCTGGCGAGAAGGAACCAGGGCAAAGTGGTGGAGTCAGCGGTACTTTATCTTCCTCTGATATCCAGCCCCGACTGTGAACTCAGGTTCGGGATTTACCCTCTCACCGGCTCTTTCACAGAGGACGATTCCCTGTCTGGCGATAACGCCCCGGGGAATGAACCGGTTCCGGTTCCGGACCAGAACGGCTCTACGGAGGCCCGGGTCCTGGTCACCGCGGGAGAAAACGAGTTCGGTATTGACCCGTCAGTGATCCAGGGATGGGTGGATCAGAGCAGTCAGCCCTGGGAGTACGGAATAGCCCTGGTAGTTGAGGAGCGGCCTGATTCCATGGGATTCTTTGAATTCTTTTCCATCAATTATGAGGAGAATCCGATCTCCCTGAGGATCTATTTCAACGACTCCAGCGGCGACACTATCGCGGTGGATAAGGATTACAGCGTGCCCTCGTATACTCCTGACGGCGAGCTGGCGGTGGTCGGCGGGGCTGCCACCAGGCTCCACTTCAGATTTGATCTGGAGTCTCTTTCCGACAGCGCCATGGTCCACTACTCCGCCCTGGTCCTGGAAGTTGAAGGACAGAAGGGATTCGGAATTACCGCCGGAGAGCTTCAGTACCTGGGCCTGGATGAAAAGTTCTACTCATACCTGTATGCCCCCGATTCCGACAATCCCCTGGACGAGGGCTTCTGGGAGGGTACCGGGGTGGACAGGCAGGACTTTTACGCTACTAATTCAGGAAAACTGGAATTCCCGCTGAGAGGTTATACCAATGATGTCCTCTACGGGCCCAGAGAAAACCTGGGCCTGGTACTCCAATCAGATCTGGAGATAACACGTTTCCAGAAGGTATCATTTTATTCGGGGCCCGTGGATTCGCTGAAACCACATATAAAAGTAATATACTCTCTGCCGGCTGATTTTAAACAGGAATTATGAGATATATATCGAGAATATATTTGATTATGATGGCCCTGCTGGTTGCGGTAACCGGAACCAGCCGCGCGCAATCGCTGTTCAGCCTTAATTATATAGGCGAACACACCTTCCGTGGCGGGGGGCGCGATGCCGCCCTGGCCTTCTCATCGGGAGCGCTTCCCGATTCAACAGCCGCCCTGACCATGAATCCGGCCACCACCGCGTCACTGACCAGGGTCACCCTGGGCCTCAACCAGAGATTCCTGTACGGCACCGCTGTCTACGGAGATAACGAGGCATCCAGGAATAACTATCAGCTCCCCGCTGTTGTAGTGGCATTTCCCCTTGCGGAAGGCCTGGTATTTAATATGGGTTACAGAACCAGGTTCGAGGGCAGGGTCGATTTTACGGTCCCTGCTGCGGTCAGCGGCCCCTCATACGGCTGGAGCGGCTCGGCCCTGGAAGAGTATTCTCACAACGGATCGCTTTATTCGGTACCGATAGGAGTCGCCTGGAAAATCCATGACCGGGTGAGCCTGGAGAGCGAAATCCATCTGGAAAGGGGCTCCATAAGGGACAAGGTGACAGAAAACTTTCAGAACCAGGACTACAGCCTGGTCAACTCGGAGATGGACCGGAACTTCTCCGCCACATCATGGGGGATTTCGATTCTGGCAAAGCCGCATTCAAGGCTGATGCTGGGGGCCACCTATGACGCGGAAATTAATTATTCGGTGAACGAGCGTATCGATTATTCTCTGGCAGAGCTCAACAGCAGGAGCAGTTACGATTTTTCTCTTCCCTCCGCCTACAGCCTGTCCCTGGCCGCGGGGATATCGGAAAGATGGTGGATCACCTCGGCATTATGGATGAGGGAAGCTCCTGAAGCCGAAGGCTTTGAACAGTTTGAAGGCGCCCTGGGTGAAGAGAGAATGATCGCGGTGGGCCTTGAACGCCTGCGGAGCTCCGGAAAAAGCTCCTTCTTTTCCAGAATGCCCCTGAGAATAGGGTTCTATGAGGACCGCTGGCATATCGAAATACCTGAAGGCGAACCGGTCATCTCAAGGTTCGTGACCTTCGGGAGCGGTATAAAGCTTCCCGGAGGGCCCGGTTCTCTGGATTTATCCTTCGAATTCGGAAAGATCGGTTCCAATGACTCGAACGGTATCGAAGAGAATGTCATGAGAGTTAATCTCAGTGTAAATGTCTCGGAAGCCTGGAAAAGGCGGGAGCAGAAGAAGTATTAGCGGCTTCTTCCGGCCTGATTAAGCTAATATGATTAAATCGGTCAGCATAAATTTGTTTGTTCTGGCGGCCGCGCTGGCCGTTTCGGCGGCTGCCGCGCAGGAGCGGATACCTCTGGATAAGAAGCTTGAAGGATTGGACCCCAGGCCCAGGATAAGTTATCTGAAGTATGTCCTGGAAGATGAGGGAGGCGGCGGCGACCTGTTCTTCCATCTGGGGGTCGCTTTTCACGAACTTGGCGAGGCGGACTCGGCGATTCATTATTATCAGAGGGCTGTCAGAGAGGACAGCGCCATGTTCAAGGCATTTGTCAACATGGGGATTCTGTACGATGAAGATAATATAATGATGAAGGCCGTGGAGAATTACAAAAAGGCGCTTGAAATACGCCCGGATGACGTCCTTGCCAATACCCATCTTGGTTCTCTATTCTACCGCAATGAAGTATTTGATCTTGGTGTAAGCTACCTGATGCGCGCGCTGGAGTCCGATCCCTCCAATCCTCAGCCGCATTACTATCTGGGCAGCTTTTTCGCGGACAGCGGAATATACAGGGAAGCTCTCAGGGAATGGAGAAAGGTAATCAAACTGGAGCCGGGAGGGTATTTAGCTTCCAGGGCCAGGAAGAACATTGAAATGATAGAAAACGCCATGAAGCAGCCACCGGTGGGGGAAACCTACGGACCGGATAACTGAATGCGCCATTGAACGGGCGCCCTGTAAAGCCTTTCGGGCGACAGCAAATTACATGTTGATATTGACAACGCAATCTTATTATTATTTAAATAGTAAAGATTAAAAAGGGCAATAAGTATGTTTGAGAAAGGAAAGAACTATGTGCAAGAAGTTTACTGTGGCGGTTTCGGTTATAATAAGCCTCCTGCTGCTTAACTCCGCTATGACTTTGCCGGTATCGGCCCTCCCCCAGTTCAAGGATGAGCGGGGATTCGACAAGAAATTAACACCGGCCCAGATAGAATACCAGAGCGCCGAGCAGTATATGAAATCCGAGAGTTATTACGAGGCCATAGATCATCTCAGGAAGGCGGTAAAACTCGATCCGGATTATTTTTCGGCATGGGCGATGCTGGGAAACGCTCTGGCCAAGGTTAAGAAATTCAAGGAATCGAATGAAGCATACAGGAAGGCCGAAAAACTGGAGCCCGGAAACACCAACGTGGTGGGATCCCTGGGGAACAACTATCTGAAGCTCGGGAACCTGGATGAGGCCGAGAAATATTTTAAAATCCTTACCGCGCAGGATTCACTCCATTACTTCGGCAATATCCGTCTCGGTTTCATAGCCAGGCAGAGAGAAAACTGGGATGAAGCTATCAGCTATTTCAGGAGAGCTCTGAAGGTCAAGCCGGACGATGTGGCGGTAATGGGAACCATAGCTTCAATATACGGCGAAAAGGGCGATGAGGATAAGCAGGTAGAGTACCTGGAGATGGCTATGGAGACGGAGCCCGATAATTATACCATGATGAAGAAACTGGCCTCCGCTTATTTTTCCAGCTCGAAGTACAAGGAAGCGGTTCCCCTTTATGAGAAGCTGGTGGAGGTGTTTCCTGACCTGGCAGCGTTTCACAAGCGGCTCGGTTTTGCCATTTCTCAGTCGGGAGGCGATATGGCGAGGGCCGCCAGCGAGCTGGAGAAGGCAAATATTATCAGCGGCGGGGACAGTCAGACATTCGCCCTTCTGGCTTTGATTTACAATGAGAACAAACAGTGGGGCAAGGCGGTCGAGGCCGCCAGGGCCGGCCTGAACCTGGATGACGGCAATGAAGCTTTCCTGCTTTACCAGCTGGGTGTGGCAGTCTCCAAGCAGGGCAAGTATGAGGAAGCAATGTCTCATTTCCAGAAAGCGGTTAATATCGGAACCGAACCCTGGAAGTCCTCTTCGATCAAACAGATAGACCGTCAGAAGAAGCTGATCGAAATCAGGGAGGCCAAGAAGCAGCAGCAGATGTAAGAGTAAATCGTAGAACCGTGAATGAAAATATAGCCTCCCGCCCGCGGGGAGGCTTTATTTTTTTAAGGGGATGGGGTATTATTATCTGAAAACAGATTCAGGAGAGGAGGTAAAATGTCATCAAGAATGATTATGGTTCCTGTTCTTGCCGCAGTCCTCTGCTCCCTTGTTCTCCCTGCCGCGGCGGCCGGACAGGATTCCACGTCCGTGAAGACGGAAAGCGGCCAGAAGCCGGAACAGGATTCCCCGGACAGTATCGCCGTTATCAGGATGGAGGATGGAGGTATTATCAAACTCGAGTTAATGCCGGACAAAGCCCCGCTTGCCGTAGCAAGGATCAGGAAACTGATAAAATCGGGATTTTATGACGGGCTGGAGTTTCACCGGGTGGAGTCATACCTGGTTCAGACTGGCAAGAAGGATCACCAGTTTCCGCCGGTACCGGGCGAGATGTTCTCACAGTACATAAAACATACCACCGGTATGGTGGGTATGGCCCGGCTGCCCAACGATTACGACTCGGCGACTACCCAGTTCTATATCTGCAAGAAGGAGATACCCTCCATTGACGGGGAATATACCATGTTTGCGAGGGTTGTGGAGGGTATGGATGTCGTTCAGGAGATAGAAGAGGGAGACAGGATAGAGAGCTGTTTACTCTCTTCACGGAATTAACTCCTGATAATAGGGGAATCTTATACTGAATCAGCAGGAAAGGGGTCCATCTTATGGAAGTGAACCCGGGAGAGAGGGCGGCAGTGGGGATGAGCGGCGGTGTTGACAGCACATTTGCCGCTTATGCTCTTATAAGAGAAGGATTCTCGGTCACCGGAATCACCCTGCGTTTCTTTTCAGGTATGGGTGATACTCAGGCCCGGAGAGAGGACCGTATCGTCGAGAGAGCCCGCCGCATATGCGGCAGCCTGGGTATAGAGCATCAGGCGGTGGATGCCGGCGCCCTCTTCGATAAGAATGTTGTCGATTACCTGGTGAGCAGCTATGGCTTCGGGGAAACTCCGAATCCCTGCGTAATGTGCAATCAGTATGTCAAATTTCCCCTGATCGCCCGGGCGGCTGACCGGACAGGGGCGCGCTGGATAGCCACCGGACATTACGCCTCTACAGGAAGATTCAGGGGAATCCCGGTTGTCGCGGCTGCCGCCGACCGGAATAAGGATCAGTCTTATTTCCTGTACCGGGTAAGCCCTGAGCTCCTGGAAAGGTGTATCTTCCCTCTGGGGGAGGGAAACAAGAAGGAAGTAATAAAGGCGGTCAGGGATATGGAGCTTCCGGCCGGGAGTGATGAAAGCCAGGATATATGCTTCCTGACCGAGGAGGGGCTGTTTCCTTTTCTGTCCGCGATACTGACTTCATCCAGCGGCGATGTGCTTGATCTGAAAGGTAATAAGATAGGTACCCACCGGGGATGCTGTTTCTATACGGTGGGGCAGAGAAAGGGCTTCGGCATATCGGCTCCAGCTCCGCTGTATGTGGTAGAGATAGACCCTGCCAGAAATGTGGTTATTCTTGGCCAGCGCGAGGACCTCTTTTCCAGGCTGGCGGTATGCCGGAATACCGTTATCAGGGGGAATCTGGAGGGGGTCGAGCTGAGCGCCAAAATCAGGTACAGGCACCCGCCCGCTCCGGTCGAGAGTATAGATTTTGATGAGGGCCGGATGACGGTCAGGTTCAGAGAGCCGCAGAGGGCGATTACTCCCGGCCAGTCTCTGGTTCTCTATCACCGGGGCATGGTGGTGGGAGGCGGAATTATAATGAAAGTACCGGAAAAATGAGATTCCTGATTCTGGCAGCCGCCTTCTCTCTCTTTTTCCCCTCAGGCGCGTATGGCTCGAAGAGTATTCCGGAAAACAGAACAACTGCGGGCGGAGGTTACGTAACCCTTTATTATCCCTCAAGGTACCGGAGATTGGCTCTCAGGACGAGAGAGATTATTAATGAATCGGTCCGGGAGATAGCGGGCCAGTTTGGAATGTCAGGTATCGATTCGATAGACCTTTACATAGCTCCCGGAAGGGATGAGTATCTCGAGCTGTACCCGGGTGTTATCCCCGAATGGAGCGAAGCCTGCGGCAATATATCCGAGATGACCCTCTGTATAAATGCTGATGCGGTCCTTAAATCGGCAAGGCCCCTCAGGATAGTGGTAAGGCATGAACTTTCTCACCTTCTTCTTGCTCAAAGAATGGAAGGGGCCGGCTGTCCGCTATGGTTTCAGGAAGGTGTGGCGATGGTTCAGTCCAGGGAATGGACCCTTGGGGATCAATGGCAGTTCCTGCTGGCGGTATGGCAGAAGGATTGCCCCTTCCTGGAGGATTTGAGTTACGCTTTTCCATCCGGAAACCGTAAATTAGCCTATATGCTCAGTTATTTTGCGGTGAGGGAGCTGTTCTCCGAGAGGGAGGGCGACCTGATAACTCTGACCGCTTTTACCCGCGATCTGGGGGATTTCAGGAGGGCGTTTTTTCTTACCTTCGGTGAAACGGTTGAAGATTTCTCCATCAGGATAGATGTAATTATCAAGGATAAATACAGAAATGTTATTTTTCTGGCCGCCTCGGCGCCTTTCTGGAGCGCTATAGTGCTGCTGTTCATCGCCGCATATCTGTTCAAGAGGCGCCGGAGCAGAAGGAAATTGAGGGAGTGGGAAGAGCAGGAACGCGATTTGACAGGTGAAAACGGCTTCGGCGAGGAACCTTTATGATTTTCCTCCGTTTAAGATACGGGGAGCCCCGGGGTTATTTAATTGACGGGTATGGAATACTTGATTTGACAATGGAAGATTTAATTTTTATACTACGGAGTCAGTTTATACAGGGGATAAGGCGTGAAACTAAGCTTTCATGCCGGGAGGGTTAAGGTTTTCGGAGGGCTAGTCCTAACTGGTAAGGCAGCGGTCTTGAAAACCGCCGCGCGCGAGCGCATGGGGGTTCGAATCCCTCGCCCTCCGCAGAAAAATAATTAATATCCAACATTGGCAGACGGCAGGGTTGGATAGGCTGATTTGAGCGGGCGGATTCTGTCGCTGCTCATTCAGCGGCTGAACACTCAGGAGAGGTGGCCGAGTGGCTGAAGGCAACCGCCTGCTAAGCGGTTGTAGGGAATAACCCCCTACCGAGGGTTCGAATCCCTCCCTCTCCGCCATCATCATATGCGCCCATAGCTCAATTGGATAGAGCGTCTGGCTACGGACCAGAAGGTTGGGGGTTCGAATCCTCCTGGGCGTATTTATCTTGCTTTCCGGCAATTCAAATCCGGCGATTTCCTTGCAATAGCCATATTTTCTTGTAAATTTAGGTGAACCGATAAAATTCTTGACTGCCAGTCGGGATTTCGGTTAGAATCTGAAACCCATTAGTCTTTAGGAACAGGAGTAAATATCCTTATTTCCACGGAATTAAGAAGTTACAAGCCGTTAATTAATACTGAAGGGAAACAGCAATGATAGAGATAAGAACACATGGCAGGGGAGGGCAGGGGTCTGTAATCGCTTCGGAGATACTGGCGGACGCCTTTTTTCGCGAAGGGAAATTTGTTCAGGCGTTTCCCGCTTTCGGAGTGGAGCGCCGGGGCGCGCCGGTAATGGCGTTCACACGGGTTTCTGACACTGAAATAAGGGAAAGGTGCCAGATTTATCATCCCGACCACCTGGTGGTCCTGGATGCCGTTCTGATCGATACCGTTAATATAACCGACGGGCTGAAAAAAGGCGGCTGGATACTGATTAATACCGGCGAGGATATGTCCAATTCGGATCTTCTCAGCAATAACAATGTGGCTACTGTTAATGCCAGTAAAATAGCGATAAAGCATGGGCTGGGATCAAGGTCGGCCCCGATAGTGAATACTGCCATCGTGGGAGCTTTTGCCGCCGTGACCGGCCTGGTCAGCCTGGATGCCGTACAGGAGGCTATCAAGGCCTTTGTTCCCATGAAGGAAGAGGAGAATGCGGAAGCGGCAAGGGAAGCACACGAACAGGTCAGGAAAACCGAAATGAAACAGGAGTAATATTTTTCTCGCGAATTCCGCGGCCGGAAACTGGAGGATAAATGAGCAGGAAAACAGAATTCAGCAGTTATAAGGAAATGCCGATTCGTCCGATGACCATTGCCGATATGCTCTGGAATGAGACAGGTTCCTGGAGAAATGTAAGGCCTGTTTATTCCCGGGCAATATCTCCCTGCATCCAGGGATGCCCCGCCGGTGAAAATATACAGCACTATATTCAGCTTATCCTGGACGGGGATTACAGGGCGGCGTGGGAAACGATAATTGAAACCAATCCGATGCCGGCGGTTACCGGAAGGGTATGTTACCATCCATGCATGACCAAATGCACCAGGAGTGATTATGACGAATCGATAAATATTATTTCACTGGAGAGGGCTCTTGGCGATAAGGGGCTTGAAAACCCAGGGTGGATGAAGAAGTCGAAGGCAGCCAGAGATGAGAAAGTGGCGGTAGTGGGAGGAGGGCCGGCCGGGCTTTCCTGCGCTTTCTACCTTGCCCGTTCAGGTTATCCGGTAACCATTTTCGAAGCTGACACCGAATTGGGCGGAGTGCTCCGGTGGGGAATACCGGAATACCGCCTTCCCAAAGAAATACTGGACAAGGTAATCAATAGCATAGTGGAATCGGGCCCGATCGAAGTTGTCACCGGGGTAAAGGTTGGAACTGATAAATCCCTCGAAGAACTTGAGGGTGAGTTCGATGCCGTGTTCCTGGGTGTCGGTCTGAGCGGCAGCAGGGAGCTGGGACTTGACAATGAGGATTGCGAGGGCGTCCGGAAGGGCCTGGATTTTCTGAGAGAGGTCAACAGCGGCAGGAATCCTGAAGCAGGTGGAAAGGTGGCTGTGATCGGCGGAGGAAACACCGCCATGGACGTGGCGCGATGCGCGCTGAGGCTGGGAGGTGACGTTACCGTGGTTTACAGGAGGACTCTGGCCGAGATGCCCGCGATAGCCGATGAAATAGAAGAAGCCAGGGAAGAGGGAGTCAAGTTCGAATATCTGGCGTCCCCCAGGGAAATTATTGCGAAAGACGGCAAACTCAGCAGGGTGGTTTTCCAGAAAATGGAACTGGGCGAGCCGGATGAATCGGGGCGCCGCCGTCCCGTACCGGTTGAGGGCGAAGAATTCACCATGGAAGTGGATAATCTCTTCACCGCCATAGGTGAAACCTCAGATCTGGAGGGCTTCGAAGAGGCCCTGGATACCAGGTGGAACCTTCTGAACGTCTCGGGGGAATACGGCCGGACCAGCAGAGACCGGTTCTTCGCGGGCGGAGATATAGTGACCGGCGCGGCCAGTGTGGTGGAGGCGGTGGCGGCTGGAAGGAGATCGGCGGAGAAGATGGACAGGGTGTTCCGGGGTGCCGATGATCCGGTGGAGGAAGAATATGAGGAGTTCGGGATAGAGAAGATAAATACGGACTATTTCCCGAAACTCAAGCAGAATTCCCAACCCAGGATTCTCCCCAATGAGGCCAGAAAAGATTTCAGCGAGATTATGAAGGGGTATGATGAAGACCTTATTCAGAAGGAAGCCGAGCGGTGTTTCTCCTGCGGAGTATGCAATTACTGTGATAACTGCTGGATTTTCTGCCCTGACACGGCGATTATCCGCAGGGAAGACGAATATGAGATAAACTATGATTACTGCAAAGGTTGCCTGGTATGCGTACAGGAGTGCCCGCGCAACGTTTTTGTCATAGAGGAGGAGTAAATATGAAAAAGACCATAATGGGAAATCACGCCGTAAGCTATGGTGTGCGGGCGTCAGAAGCGAAGGTGATTTCCGCCTATCCGATAACTCCCCAGACACACGTGGTTGAGCTTCTTTCGGAGATGTGCGCGAGTGGCGAAATAGATGCCAAATTCATAAAGGTCGAATCGGAGCACAGCGCCATGGCGGCATGCGTGGGCGCTTCGGCAGCCGGGTCGCGCGCCTTTACTGCCACCTCCTCACAGGGGCTTCTGCTGATGACAGAGATGCTTCACTGGGCTGTTGGATCCAGGCTGCCAATAGTGCTGGCTAATATAAACAGGGCGATAGGCCCGCCCTGGTCTATATGGACCGACCAGAATGATTCTCTGTCCATGAGAGATGTGGGCTGGATTCAGATATACTGCGAGAGCAATCAGGAGACGCAGGACACTATTCCCCAGGCTTTCAAGATAGCCGAACAGCTTCAATTGCCGGTAATGCTGGTGCTGGACGCATTTTTCCTTTCTCATACTTACGAGATAGTTGATATTCTGGAAGCGAAGGAAGTAAGGGAATTCCTTCCCGAGTACAAACCGGAGATCAAACTGGACGTTAACGATCCCCATTCATTCGGCAACCTGGCCAGCCCCGACTATTACATGGAGCTTCGCTACATGATCGAGGAGGCGATGGGTGAAGCGAGAGGGCTGATAGAGAAGACGGGGAAGGAGTTCGGTGAGCATTTCGGACGTGAATACGGCCTGGTTCACCCGTATCGATGCGATGACGCAGAGATAATTATGGTTTGCTCGGGAACAGTTGCATCGACCGTCCGGGCCGTTGTCGATGAAATGAGGGATGAGGGAATTAAGATAGGGTCGCTTAAAATAAGGGTATTCAGGCCGTTCCCATTCGAGGAGGTAAAGAAAATCCTCAGTTCGGCAGAGAAGGTGGCGGTTCTTGATCGAAATATCTCCTTCGGAAACCATGGAATATTCTTCCAGGAAGTCAAAAGCGCTCTCTACGGTTATACGGATATTCCAATAATTGGCTATATTCTTGGCCTTGGAGGTCGCGATATCACACCCGATGTGCTGAGAGATGTCGCCGACATGGCGATTAATGATAAAAACCCCGAACCTTATATTAACTGGATTGGAGTGAAGAAATGAAAGAAGCCAGGATCTCAACGGAAGAACTGATGGGCTCAGGGCATCTGGCCTGCCAGGGCTGCGGAGCTACACAGGCGATGCGCCTTGCCCTGAAAGCTCTCGGCAAGAATACTGTGTTGGTTATACCGGCATGCTGCTGGTCTGTGATTGACGGTTCTTTCCCTCATTCCGCGGTGAACCTGCCCATCTTTCATACCGCGTTCGAGACAGCGGCGGTAGCCGCTTCCGGCGTGAAGGCGGGCCTTCAGATGCGGGGGGATACGGATTCCACTGTGGTTGCCTGGGCCGGCGACGGAGGTACTTACGATATCGGCCTTCAGGCTCTTTCAGGAGCAGCGGAGCGTAATGAGGATATCATATATGTCTGCTATGATAACGAAGCGTACATGAACACCGGTATACAGAGGAGTTCCTCCACTCCACTGGGAGCCTGGACTACCACTACGCCGGTGACCAATTACAAGAAGAGGCCAAAGAAGAATATGATAGATATTATGGCGGCCCATTCGATACCCTATGTAGCTACTACCTCGGTCGCCTACCCGGAAGACCTGATAAATAAGTTCAAGAAGGCCAAAGATATAAAGGGAACCAGATATATTCAGATTATAGCTCCCTGTCCCACCGGCTGGAAGCTGGATCCCAAACTTACCATATGGATAGCCCGCCGGGCGGTCACCGCCAGGGTTTATCCCATGGTTGAAGTAACCGAGAATGGCGAAAAATTGTCAGTCTTCAAGGACTTCGAGCCGACCCCTTTCAGTGAGTATATCAAAGCCCAGGGAAGGTTCAGGCACCTCAGCGACAAAGAAATCGCCGCCATGGAAAAAGGAGTGGAGACAACCTGGAAGAAGCTTCTGGCCAAGGAAAAGATGCTCGGCTCCATACCGGGAATGGATGATTTGGAAGACTGAAGGTTTCATTAATTTCCTTTCGGGCGGTTCTCTCCGTTCATGAAACAGGGAGCGGGGTATCCCGCTCAAAGTCTCATGAATTACCGGTGCATCTTATTAACTTTCCCCGGCACGCCTGCCGCGAACAGGGTGCCCCGTATTTCCGTATAGTTACCCATCGCAACCTATAGTCTGTCTAACTTATTTTATTACAATTATATATCGCATTATAAAAAACTGATAATGCAACTGATATTTGCAATTTGATATTTAATTTAACCGCGGTATCAGAGGGCGCTCTTTATAACTGGTTGAATATTCTGATCTTAAGAAAAAGAGTGTTAATTGGTACGGGTTTAGCCATTAGTAACCGGCGTAAAGGAAGATTCGGAGGAGAATAAATGAAGACGCTGGAGAAACAGAACAGAAGAGGCTTTGCCTTCGTAGAGATGATGGTAATAATATCGGTATTGGGCCTGATTCTCGCGGTTGGAACACAGCCTCTGATTCGATACCTGAGGCATAGCCAGTCAAGCAACTCGGCTCAACTGGTGGCTGGAATTCTGAGAAAGGCCAGAAGCCGGGCAATATGTGAAAAGAACGAATATGTGGTATTCTTCGATCTGGCTAATTCCAGTCTGAGCATCCTTGATGATGACGGCGGCGGAAAAGGGAATCCTTCTGATCCACGGTTTGTGGAAGCGAACAGGGGCAACGGCGCACATGACCCGGGCGAAATAATCATGGGCCCGTTTACTCTCCCCGCCGGCCAGGTATTCGGTTTCGTGGGAAGCGCTGTAGACCGGGAGGGAAATTATATATCGGCGCCGATAACATTTTCCGGAAGCCCGCCCAGGGTAATATTCTACCCTGACGGAAGCGCTAACGAGAAAGGGCTGGTCTTTGTAATGCCCGGTGAAAATTTCCGGAGACAGGAGAAGGGATTGGATAAAATGCTGATGGTTGAAAGGTCTACCGGGAATGTTGCCATAGAGGACCCTGAATATAATTGATCAGCCAACCCCTGTTTACCTGAAAACCAGCCCGGGCAGTTTCATCAGAAACCGGTTTTACCGGGATAACTCCGGGCCGCTTCGTTCTGCCTGAGAAGGTGCACAGACCGCTGTTCACTTGCAAGTGCCTTTATAAACAATCTATTACATTAATCAAATAAGGCGTGCCGGTATTTCAGGGCCTTTTAGCTGTTGACATCCGGTATCAGGCGGTATTACCATTAAATCCGGTTGTGCAGTATACCATAATAATCAGAGGGAGTTCACGTGAATAAGATAATGGGTTTCAGTCTGGCTGCCGTTTTGTTCCTTCTGCCATCATGCAGGGCGCAGCACCCTTCCAGCATAAAGGTGGATCCAGAATTTGAGCCCAATGAAATACGCAGAGTGCTGGTAGCGCCGGTGATAAGTTCTGTTCCCGAGGGGGATGACCCCAGGAGAGAATCTGAGATACTTACCCGCCATATTCTGTGGGAAAATCTTATGACCAGGGATGATTACGTATTTATCTCGCCCCAGCAGTTCAGGATGGTGATGGAGAGGGAGGCGGGAAGCGGCGCATTCGCTGAATTCAGGGATAACTGGCTGAGGGGTGAGGGAGCCGACGTCCGGATGGTGAGGCTGTTGAGAGAAAATCTCGATTTCGATGCAATTCTTCTGCCGGAGGTAATGCTCTGGCACAAGGATGAGGCCGATTACCGCGAATCCGGCACTTCCTCTGCAACCCAGGTAGGGATGAAGCTCTATTTTATAGATCCCCTCTCGGGAAATGTGCTCTGGGAAGCTACCGATGAAAATTATATGGAGGGGGTCAGAACCGAAGGGGACCGGGTCGAAGTTGTGGGATCCGGAGGTTATGACAGGCGGATAAGCGGTATTACCGCTACCGGCAAGGACATGTATTCGGCTCCGGCCTTTGAGAACGTGCTGATCAAGGTGGTGGAAGTTCTGGTCGCCTCGATCCCTTCCCATTCCCTGAAGTAATCTTCCATGGATGATATCTGGATGGATGAAGCCCTGATAGAGGCAGGGAAGGCGCTGAAAGCCGGCGAGGTGCCGGTCGGAGCGGTGGTGGTAAGAGACGGGGAGTTACTGGGCCGGGGGCATAACGAAGTTGAAAAGCGGGGCGACCCCACGGCTCACGCTGAAATTCTCGCGGTAAGGCGCGCCTGTTCCAGACTGGGAGACTGGCGTCTGGACCGAGCCGCTGTATATGTAACCGTCGAGCCCTGCCATATGTGCATGGGAGCATTCTACTTATCGAGAGTGGAAAGGGTTGTGTACGGGGCCGGGCAACCCAGGAGCGGAGCCTGCGGCTCTGTCGATGATTTTCACAGGCTCAACCTGTTTAATCATCGGATTGAGATCTGCCAGGGAATAAAAAAAGAAAAATGTCTCTTGCTTTTGCGTGATTTTTTTCACAATCTGAGAGAGAAAGGTAAATGACGGAGAGATGCGAGAGTGGCTGAATCGGCGCGATTGGAAATCGCGTGAGGGGTTTTCCCCTCCGAGGGTTCGAATCCCTCTCTCTCCGCACTTTTTAAAATAGAATCTTATGAGCGGAGAGATGCCAGAGCTGGTTGAATGGGGCGGTCTCGAAAACCGTTGAGCAGTTTTCTGCTCCGGGGGTTCGAATCCCTCTCTCTCCGCCATTATAGAGATATTAATCCGCTGGTGGGAATAGTCATTGGAGTGGGGATGTAGCTCAGCTGGGAGAGCACCTCGTTCGCAACGAGGGGGTCGGCGGTTCGAGTCCGCTCATCTCCACCAGATAAATTTACGGCCGCGCTAGACGGGGAGGTAGCGGTGCCCTGAACCCGCAATCCGCTATAGCGGGGTTGAATTCCCGGTTGAGGGAATGCGGTTTCCGCGTGATCGGCAGCGGGAAGTGACGTTGATAGTAAGGAGCCGTGCAATAGGAACCTGCAAATCCCGTCAGGACCGGAAGGTAGCAGCGGTAAGCAGTAACTCTTATGTGATGCGGTGACCCTTACTGGAGTTAACCTCGCTGATGGAGCCGGGAGCCCTTCTCGATGCCGCGGGCGCGGCCGGTAAAAGTACTGAGAAGTGGTGAACTTTTTATGTCTTACTTGATCCTTGCCAGGAAATGGCGTCCTCAGAAATTCTCGGAGATAGTGGGGCAGGACCATGTGTCAACTACCCTTTCCAGAGCGGTTGAGAAGGGGAGGGTTGCTCATGCATACCTGTTTTCCGGCCCCCGGGGTTGCGGAAAGACCTCAACAGCCAGGATACTGGCCAAGATTATCAACTGCGAAAAACGCTCTGGAGGAGAACCCTGTAACCAGTGTGATTCCTGCCTGGCGGTGGCAAACGGAGAACACCTGGATGTTATGGAAATAGACGGCGCGTCAAACCGCGGAATTGACGAGATTCGGGACCTCAGAGAGAAGATAGGTTATACTTCCAGCGGCGGCCGGTCCAAGATATATATTATCGACGAAGTTCATATGCTGACCCCCCAGGCTTTCAACGCCCTCCTCAAAACACTGGAAGAACCGCCTCCACACGTATTCATGATTCTGGCTACCACAGAGCCGAATAAGGTTCCAGCTACCATACGCTCCAGGTGCCAGAGATTCAGTTTCAAGCGGCTGGAGTTCTCCGAGATAATCGGCCAGCTGGAGAAGATCTGTGAAAGTGAAGGGATCGATTTTGATAAGGATGCCCTTCAGCTTATAGCCAGGCGTTCGGACGGAAGTATGAGGGACGCCGAATCGCTGCTGGATCAATCGATATCAGCCGCTGAAAAAAAGATAGATATTGAACTGGTAAGATCAGTGCTGGGATTGGTTGACTCGACCCTGATATCGGAGCTTCTGACCGCCATAGGGGAACGCAACAGGAGTGAAGCGCTGGGTATAGTAAACCGGGCTGTCTCGTCGGGGCTGGATCTGGAGGAATTCTTCCTGGCTTACATGGAAGGTATAAGATCACTTCTGGTTATAGGGGTGGGAGGAAGGGAATCATTGCGGTGGCTTGACCTTACAGGGTCTGAATTCGAGGAATTTTCCTCTATTGCCGATAAATTCAAGGTAGAAGATCTGCTGCTTCTGTTCAGGGCGGCAGTCCGTTCATTTGACGAATTCAGAAGGACCGCTCAGCAGCGTTATCATCTCGAAGCGGTGGTTGCCGAGGCAGCTTCCTGGGATTCAGCAGTGGATATTTCCGAATTGATAGGCCGGCTGGATTCAGGGGGCAGTGGGGGGCCGGCGGGCGGCGGCGGGAGCGCCGGCAGGGCGCCGGCGAAAGAGAAGCCCGCCCGCAGCGGCAAAGATCCGGGGAAAACCGGCGGAACCCGCCCCGGAGAGGTTGCGTCTCCGGAAGAAAACTGTACGAAAGTAAGTTACCAGGTTGACGATAAGGCGGAAACTGACAGGGCGCTTTCGGGGCTTGGAGGAAGGGAGGAGTGGGAGAGGTTCCTTTCCAAGGTAAGGGAAGCCAAGCTGACTCTGGGTATATGGCTGATGTCGGCGAGGGTTCTGGAAGTTGACGGAAATAATATAATTCTCGGGTTCGATCCCAGGAACCGGTTTGCATGCGGAATGGTTAAAGAGGGAAAGAACAGGCGTTATATAGAGAAACAGCTCGAAATCTGTTTCGGCAAAAAATTTACCATAGATGTCGTTGAGACAGGTAAATCTGACAGTGGAGCGAAGAGCTCTCCGGAGCGTAAACCATCAAAAACGAAAAAAAAGGCGGATCCGGAGTTAAACAGGATACTGGAAGGGAAGGCCATGGCAAAGAGGCTGGTAGAGGAGTTCGACGGAGAAATAGTTGAAACCAGACATAAGAAGAGGAGGGCCGGCCAATGAAGAATATGGGTAAGATGCTGAAACAGATGCAGCAGATGCAGAAGAAGATTTCGAAAATGCAGGAAGAGGTTGCCGGAGAGACTGTTGAAGTCGCGGCAGGCGGGGGGATGGTCAAGGTTGTAATGAACGGTGCTCATGAAGCGGTATCGGTCAGAATAGACCCTGAAGTGGTCGATCCTGAAGATATTGAAATGCTTGAGGAACTGGTGGCAGCCGCGGTCAATGAGGCCAATAAACAGGTTGAAGCTATGATCAAGGAGAAGATGGGCTCACTTACCGGGGGACTTCCCATTCCCGATATTTTCTGAATTGGGGCCGATCCGCGGGGATTTATGTAAATCTGAATCTACGGGAAATAACTGAAAATATCCATATTTAAGGCAGGGATTTTGCATACAGAATGAGAGAGGTAATAATGAATTATGAACTGCCGGTTCTCAGGGCATTGATAGACCACTTCAAGAAGATGCCCGGAATAGGCGAAAAGACCGCGCGAAGGCTTGCTTTCGCAATATTATACACTGACAGGGAGGAGGTCGAGGATTTTGCGAAAGTACTACTGCGAGTCAAAGAAAAAGTCAGATTCTGCAGTATATGCGGAAACCTTGCAGAAAGCGACACCTGCAGAATCTGCAACGACCCGAAAAGAGAAAACGGAGTCGTATGCATCGTTGAAAGGCCTGCCGACATTTATTTTTTCGAAAAAATCGGCAATTTCAGGGGCCGCTACCATGTACTGCATGGACTCTTGTCTCCTCTGGATGGAGTAGGAATTGAAGAGCTCAATATTGAAGGGCTTGAGGCGAGGATTGAAAAAGAAGGGATTGAAGAAGTGATTCTGGCAACCAGCACCAGTGTTGAGGGCGACACCACCGCTCTCTATATCAACGAATTATTGAAGGATACCGGAATCCGGGTTACCAGGCTGGCGAGAGGGATTCCGATGGGAAGCACACTCGAATATATTAACGGTAATACGCTGGCAAAAGCCTTCGAGACCAGAGAAGAGATTTAATCCGATAGGAGCGCAAATAACCATGGTTAGAGCTAATTGGAAGGTGTTTGAAAAAGATTATTGGGCGATAAATGCCGCCCTGGAGGAATTAATTGATAACTCCAATTCCAAGAGTGTCCTGCTGCTGGATAAAACCGGACAGTTGATATCTAACGTGGGCCAGGATCCCCGGTTTGATATTCATACATTCACATCTCTCTGCGCTGCGGATTTTGAAGCAAACGCACGGCTGGCCAATCTGATAGGCGAAAAGGACTTCTCAACCCTGTATCATCAGGGTAGCGACGAGAGTATGTATCTTTCCAAAGTGGAAAAAGACATTATTCTGGTAGTTCTTTTCGACCGGAGGACCACGCTGGGACTGGTGCGGCTGAGAACCAGAAAAGCCGTCGAAGAGCTGGCAGTGGTGATCAGAAGACTGTATGAAAAACTTGAGTATGAAAACGAAGATTATTCAGAGTCCAGTTTTGACGAGGATTTCCGTGCTGAAGCGGAGTTTGAGATAGACAGTTTATTCTCTGATTAGGAGGATCGTATTGTCGCTTATAAATTATTCATCGAGAGAAATTAACGTCAAGATCGTGTACTATGGCCCCGGGCTGTGCGGGAAAACAACAAATATTCAATATATCTATAACAAGGTATCCCCGGAAACCAAGGGAAAACTGATAACCCTCGCCACTGAAATGGACCGGACTCTCTTTTTCGATTTTCTTCCGCTGGAGCTGGGTGAAGTAAAGGGGTTCAAAACCCGTTTCCACCTCTATACAGTTCCCGGACAGGTTTACTATGATGCCAGCAGGAAGCTGATTCTCAGGGGGGTGGACGGCATAATTTTCGTGGCCGATTCCCAGGTCTCACGTTACGACGCCAATATAGAGAGCCTCTATAACCTTCATGAAAATCTGAAGGAATATAACATCAAGCTGGGGGATATACCCTTTTCGATTCAGTATAATAAGAGAGATCTCAATGATATAATTTCCGTTGAAGATCTGGAACAGGAGCTGAATCCCCGGAAGTATCCCTCCTTCGAGGCTGTGGCGGTCAACGGCATGGGAGTATTCAATACCCTGAAGTCGGTGGCGAAATCGGTTCTCAGAAACCTCAATTAGAAGAGAGCCGGAAAGACTTTCCCATATTTTATTATTTACCCTGAACCAGGCTGCTTTTATCCGGGAGCTTCCCCGGAAATGCGGCTGAAATCCTGTTAACCTTCCGGTTATGAATCTCCTATTGAATTGGGCAACCGGAGTGGGCTTTCAGCGCTGATGAGGGCGGCTGATCGATTATCTCAGAACCACTGCCGGTTTCCCCGGCGAGGAACCCGCTTGCTCCGAACCCCGGCTCGCTCTTTCCGCCCGGAGGGGTCAGAATTCCGTGCCCGCTCGCCCTGCGGATGGTCCTGAAATGATCAATGAGCCGCAACCCATGGAAATAATCGCACGCTTGATTGGGTATCGAAACCGGGGAAACTCCATCTATTATAGTCTTGACCATCTAACAGCCCGAATGTATTCTGTTCAATTAATATGAAGGAGAATAAATTGGGCAGAAGAGTCATAACGCTGGTGGGGTCATTTTTATACAGCGGGTTTTTCCCGGTGGCCCCGGCTTCATTCGCGAGTTTTCTGTGGCTGATCTGGTATCTGTTCATTCCTGGAGGCCGGTTCCTGGTTCACCCTTATCTTCTGGTAATGACCCTTCCCCTTTCTATCTTCATTGCCGGCCGGATGGAACGGTACTACGGACATGACGCGCCTGAAATAGTAATAGATGAATTTGTAGGGATGCAGTTCTCTCTTTTCATGTTCGAACCTTCATTGATTACCGCCTCTGCCGGATTTATTCTGTTCAGGATATACGATATCGCCAAGCCGTTTCCAGCCGGGGTATCCCAGAGATTGCCCGGGGGAGCGGGAGTAGTTATAGATGACGTAATAGCAGGTATATACTCTTTTATCACTCTTAAACTGGGGATCTATCTTCTCAGCCTCCTGGGGTTGTAAGATAAGTTTCCTCATGCGGGATATTATGAAATTCAAAATAATGGCCGTCAATTACTACCGCCGCGGAGGTGACCTGGAATCGTTGTCGCGAATGATCCGGGAACTGGGGGGTGAGCTTTCCGGCCTGTCATTTCTTCCCTCTGACAGCAACGTTATAGCAGAGAGTGTCATGCGGGCCGCGCCCGGGAATGATAGGGTAATTTTATGGGGGGATGCCGATCCGGCGGCGGTTATGCCTCCACGGTCCGGATTCGAGGCGGTTTCCCGGGAAGAGGATTCGGCGGTTGTTTCAAGCTGCGGGGATTGTGAAATCCTGTTCTTCCCCTCCTCTTTTCAGGCGGGCGGGATTTTAGAATTTCTGAAGGAGCGGCCGGGCCGGAGCGCCGGCCCGGTGATGGCAGTCTGCGGCCTTGACAGCGGTTCGATAGAAAACAGACTCGCCGAAACGCTGTCCCGAAAACAGCTGGAGCAGATTTCCATGTTCAGCCCCTTTCCCATGATTAATTATTTGTATTTCCCCTCCGGATCGGATAGCCGGTCCCTGGATGAGGCCGCCGGGAAGCTTGGCAGCTACCTGTTCTCAAGGGAAACACGCTCTCTGAGTTCTGTGGTGCTGGAAATTCTCAGGGAAAGAGATATGACTCTGGCGGTAGCTGAATCTGTTACCGGGGGGCTTCTTTCTTCGGAAATTGTTTCCATTCCCGGAGCCAGCCGCGTTTTCATGGAAGGGTTCATAACTTACAGCAATGAGTCCAAGGTGGAAACACTGGGAATAGACCCCGGCCTGATAAGATCATCCGGCGCGGTCAGCCCCCGGGTATGCGTGGAGATGGCGCTTTCGGCGGCTTCCATACGCTCGGCTGATTATGCCCTTTCCACCACCGGGATCGCAGGCCCGGGAGGAGCCACTCCGGAAAAAAACGTGGGGGTCTGTTATATTGGCCTGCGGACGCCCGACGGTTTATACTGCGTCCCCGGGCAATTTGCCGGTGGAAGAGAAAACGTCAGACACTCAGCTGCTGTTTCAGCCCTGGATATTCTCAGATTATCCCTGCTGGGTTTCAGTGACCGGCTGGATAGTTATAAGACGGCCTTGAACGATTGAAGGGAGGCGCGTATCGCATGAGGCTTTTCTTCGGAATAGAGCTTTCGGAAGAAGTCAGGAACAGCGTAATCAGAGCGATTGAAGAACAGGATTTCGGCAGGGTGCCTTTCCGCTGGGTCCCCCCGGAAAACTTTCATTTTACCCTTAAGTTTCTGGGTGAAACAGATGAGAGCAAACTGCCCGCCATCAGGGAAGCAGCCGCAAAAGTGTCATCGGAAACAGGAAATGGCTTCATCCTTTCCCTGGATGAATTCGGCGCCTTTCCTTCACTTTCCTCCCCGAGGGTTATTTTCTATTCGGTGAGTGAAGGGAGTGAGAAACTAACCTCTCTGGCTCAGGGTTTAGAGGCAGAGATGTCAGCTCTGGGGTTCGGGAAGGAAAAGCGGGCATACCATCCTCATCTGACCCTGGCGCGGATAAAGAAGAGGCCGGCTCCCGAGATAATAGAAAAGCTCAGAAAGGTCCCGCCCCTGAGAGCGGATAACACCCAGAAAGTAGATTCGTTCCAGTTGATCAGAAGCTTTCTGAGCCGGTCCGGCGCCAGGTATGAAAAATTAGCCGATTTCAGCTTCTCCGGTGGTTGATTATCATTGAATCAATCATGGTTAGATGTTATAAATTCAATACCGGAATTATCCATTGACCGGATAAATTGTTTTTTCATGGATGAAGGAGTGGAAGGGTGAAGATGGCAGATTCAAAGAAGAAAAAAAACAAGAAGAAGGCCGTAGACCTGGCTGTCAATCAGATTGAAAAGCAGTTCGGGAAGGGCGCCATTATGCGTCTGGGCGCCGATGGGGGGATCGTTCCGATAGAAACCATACCAACGGGGAGCCTTGCGCTGGATGTGGCTCTGGGAGTGGGAGGAGTGCCCCGGGGCCGGGTTATAGAAATCTACGGGCCGGAAGGTTCCGGGAAGACCACCCTGGCCTGCTCTATCGTGGCGAATGCCCAGAAGCTGGGGGGAGTAGCCGCCTTCATAGACGCCGAACACGCTCTGGATGTAGGATATGCCAGAAAGATAGGGGTCAATACGGATGAACTGCTGGTATCGCAGCCGGATACCGGAGAACAGGCTCTCGAGATAGCAGAGGTTCTGATCAGGAGCGACGCCATTGACATAGTGATAGTCGACTCGGTGGCGGCGCTGGTACCTTCGGCGGAAATAGAGGGCCAGATGGGAGATTCGCACGTGGGGCTCCAGGCGCGGCTGATGTCTCAGGCTCTCAGAAAGATAGCGGGGGCAGTATCAAAGTCGAAGACCTGTATGATTTTTACAAACCAGATCCGGATGAAGATCGGAGTCCTTTTCGGAAATCCGGAAACCACGTCGGGCGGGAACGCCCTGAAGTTTTACAGTACGGTAAGAATGGATATCCGGAGGATAGGGAAGATCAAGGACCAGGACAACATCATAGGGAACAAAACCAGGGTAAAGGTTGTAAAGAACAAGGTTGCGCCCCCTTTCAGGCAGGCCGAATTCGAGATTCTGTTCGATGAGGGTATCAGCATGGAGAGCGATCTTCTGGAGCTTGGAGAAAGCTCCGATATTATCAGCAAGATGGGAAGCTGGTATTCCTACGGCGAAACAAGGCTTGGCCAGGGCAAGGAAAACTCCAGGATGTTCCTGCTTGAGAATACTGATATAAGGGATGAGATAGAGCAGAAGATAAGAGAACATTACGGATTGACCACGATGCCCGGGAAGTCAAAGCCTGAAGATGAAAAAGCAGAAGAAAAGTAAGGGAATCGAGGTCACCTCCGTCAGGCGGAAAGCCGGGGGGCTCAGAAGGATAGAAACATCCGGCGGCGACAGATTTCTGGTAGTAAAGAAAGCCGAGACGGAGTACCTTCTGCAGCCGGGGGCTGTTCTTGAGGAGTCGGACATTCGGTTGCTGAGCGATGACCTGGCCAGAGAGGCCGGAATGCGGCTGGCCGGCGAAAAGCTCAGGAGGCGTGACCGGAGCGAAGGTGAAATCAGCGCCTCCCTGAGAGAAGAAGGTGTGGAGAACCAAGCCGTAATCGATTATATTATTAAGACCTTAAAAGAGCACCGGTACCTGGACGACGTAGAGTTCACGCATAATTATATCGAATACAGGTTGAAGCGCCGTCCAACCGGACCCGGTATGATCAAGAAGAAGCTTCTCGCCGCGGGTGTGGAACTTTCGTTGATAGATGAAGCTCTTGGACGTTATTACGGAAGGGGAATGGAGAGGGAAGTGGCGGAAGAAATGATACGGAAGAAGTTCTCGCCCGCCGGCGACCGGGAACGCCTGGTAGCCAGAGTAAATGGATTTCTCAGAAGAAGAGGATTCCGCAGCGAGGTAACCAACAGTATATGTTCCAGCATATTAAGAAAGGGTTTTTTCGAGGATCAGTATGAGTGACAGCATTAAATCAGCCGGCGAGATCAGAGAATCGTTTATAGATTTCTTCAGGGATAAGGATCACCTGGAATTTCCCAGCGCGCCCCTGGTACCCCCCAATGATCCGACCCTGCTGTTTACTTCGGCGGGAATGGTCCAGTTCAAGGATTATTACATGAACCCTGACCAGGCGGAACATCCCAGGGCGGTTACCGTTCAGAAGTGCCTGAGGGCGGGTGACCTCGAGAGCGTGGGAAAGACTCTGCGGCATCATACCTTCTTCGAAATGCTGGGCAATTTCAGTTTCGGTGATTATTTCAAAAAGGAAGCTATCCAGTGGGCCTGGGAGTACGTAAGAGATATAATAAAGCTTCCGCCTGAAAGAATCTACGTGAGTATATATGAAGACGATGAAGAAGCATTCACTATCTGGAATCAGGATATAGGCATAGAGAAGGACAGGATATACCGGTTGGGAAAGAAAGACAATTTCTGGGGCCCGGTAGGGGAAACCGGGATATGTGGTCCATGCACGGAACTGTATTATGATATGGGCGAAAAGGTTGGCTGCGGCCGGCCCGGATGCGCGCCGGGATGCGACTGCGACAGGTACCTGGAGTTCTGGAATCTGGTCTTTCCTCAGTACTGGATGAATGAATCGGGTGAGTATGAGGAACTGGAAAAGCCGGGTATAGACACCGGGCTGGGCCTGGAAAGGCTGGCCACCATCCTTCAGGGAGCGGAAGATAATTATCACTCGGACCTGTTCCTGCCGATAGTGCAGCGGATAAGGGAGATACTTCCATCTTCCGCGGGAACGGATCACCCCGGGAAAGCAATGTCCGTAAATATGATCGCCGACCATATCCGCGCTCTCACCTTCGCTCTTGCCGAGGGAATCTACCCCTCCAATGAAGGACGGGGTTATTGCCTGAGGAGGATTCTCAGGAGGGCCCTCACCAGGATATATATTTTCGGGCTGGAGCAACCCTGCCTCTACAGGGGGGTTGAAACAGTGGTCAGCCTGATGAAGGATGTATACCCGGAGCTAAAAGAGAGAGAACCTGAAATAGTTAAGGTAATCCGCGCAGAGGAGGAATCCTTCTTCAATACCCTGCAGAGGGGAAGGGACAGATTTTCATCGCTGGTTGAAAAGGTTAAATCCGCCGGGGAAACTGTAATCAGCGGAGAGGATATATTCGTTTTGTATGATACATATGGATTTCCCTACGAATTGACCGGTTATCTTGCATCCGGTGCGGGATTGGAACTGGATGAAGAGGGTTTTCACAGGGAAATGGAGATTCAGAGGGAGAAGGCGCAGCAGAGCAGCTGCTTCGATGCCGGAGACCGGGAGAAAGTTCCCATGCGGGAGCTCAGCCGGGGAGAAGATTCGGTATTCACCGGGTACGACACACTGGAAGAAGAGGCGGTTCTCAGGAAATTCAGAGAGGCGGATGAGGAGGCTTATCAGGGAGTGGATTGGCAGGGTGCAGGACCAGCTTATGAGATGGTATTTGACAGGACTCCTTTTTATGCGGCTGCCGGGGGGCAGGTTGCCGACAGCGGGAGGGTACTGTTCGGAGACCGGGCAGCGGCAGTAAGAGATGTGTTCAGGAGAGAAGGAAGCATAATTCACCTGGTGGAGTTCGGGGAGGATATAAAGGATCCCGGCTCTCTGCTGGAATCGTGCTCGCCGGTACATCTGGAGGTGGACAGGGAAGCCAGGACCCGCACCGCGGCGAACCATACCGCAACCCACCTGCTTCATTCAGCCCTCAAGTCAGTACTGGGAAGGCATGTGGCCCAGGCCGGCTCCTTCGTCTCGCCCGGCCGTTTCCGATTCGATTTCAATCATTTTGAGGCGATATCGGACAGTGAAAGGTTACAGATTGAGGATCTGGTCAATAAGTGGATCAGGGACTGTCTGGAGGTACGTACGGAAATTACCAGCTATTCTGAGGCGGTCCAGAGCGGAGTTACCGCGCTGTTCGGAGAGAAATACGGCACCGGGGTAAGAGTAGTGAGAACCGGGGATGTCTCCGCGGAGCTATGCGGAGGGACTCATATCGACATAACCGGAAGAATCGGCCTGTTCGTAATTGTCGACGAAAGCAGCATCGCCGCGGGGGTGAGGCGGATAGAGGGCCTGACCGGGGAGAAAGCGGTAAATTATTTAAGGGAATATCAATCGGTTACATCGGACGCTGCCGAACTTCTAAGGGTGCCGCATGGTGAGATAAAGTCAAAGATTGAATCTATCCTGGATGAGACCGGCCATCTCAGGAAGAAGATAAAGAAGATTCAGAGCGGTGATATCAGCGGGAGAATCGACAGGATAATCGAACAGGCCGAGCGCATCGACGATATTCTGGTAGCCACGGGAAGGATAGATGTCGATTCAGTTTCAGCGCTGAGGGACCAGGCGGACAGGTTCAGGAACAAGGTCGGCAGGGGGGTGGCTGTCCTTTCCAGGGCTCCCGGAGAAAAGCTGGAATTCGTAATTGCTGTAACTGACAGTTTGATTGACAAGGGTATTGATGCTAATATACTGGTTAAGAGACTGAGCAGGGTATCGGGTGGAGGGGGCGGCGGAAAGAAGCACCTCGCGCAGCTTGGTACAAGAAACACTGATGTGGAGAAGGCGGTTTTCGCCTCGGTTCCGGAAATAATCAGGGAAATGATCTGAATGAAGAATAATATCAGAATAAGGATGACCGTATTGATTGCCGTACTCCTGCTGATCCCGCAATTCCCGGCCCTTCGTGGACAGGTCGATATCGAGAATGACCCCGAACTGGATACCAGGATGGATGAAAAGGAAAGAGAGCGGGAACGTTCGGGAAGGGATTTCTTCCGGGAGCAGATGGCTGATCTGGAAAAGGCCATAGACCCGTCACTTTACGTACTCGGCCCATACGATCAGATCCAGATAAGCATTTTCGGGACGGAATCCAGATCTTTCGACCTGATTGTTCTTCCGGAGGGGAACGTTTTCCTTCCCGGGATCGGTTCGGTTAAAGCCGACGGCCTGACCATTGAAGAGTTCCGCGAAAGAGTTTATGACGTTCTGGATGAATATTTTCACGACATCGAGATTCACTCCCACCTCCTGGTTCCCAGAACTTTCAAGGTTTTTGTTACCGGGGCGGTAAAAGAGCCCGGAGCTGTATCTGTAACCGCGGTAGACAGAGTTTCGGATGCGGTGAGGAAGGCGGGGGGAATTACCGCCGACGGTTCCCGCAGAAGGGTGAAGGTGCAGAGGGGAGACACTGTTTTGACGGTGGATCTCTTCAGCGTAATTGTGAGCGGCGATATGGAAGAAAATCTTTTTCTTTCAAGCGGCGATGCAGTGCATGTTCCGCCTGCCGAGAGGATGGTCACAGTCAGCGGCCCGGTCAGAAGGCCGGGGACACTGGAATCGATACCGGGTGAGAGCATAAGGGATATCATCAGGCTTGCCGGTGGAATGCGGGGGGAAGCGGTGAGGGATTCGATACTCCTGAGCAGGGCCGGCCAGGCGCAGAATTTCAGTACCTTCAACGTGACCAGGAAGAATCTTGACATGGAGGTCAGGGATCTGGATGTCATTAATGTCCACGACAGATTCAGTTCCTCGGACCGGGTTTTCGTTTTCGGGGCGGTGAATAATCCCGGGAGATTTTACATATCCAAAAGGGAAAAACTGTCAGACCTGTTAGCGAGAGTGGGAGGCTTCCAGAATGAAGCGGACCTCAGGGGGGCATCGATAGAACGGAGAAATAAGGAATACATCAGGCTGGATCTTTCAAAATATATCAACAAGAGCGAAGAGATCGACATCAGAATGAGAGACGGGGACAAACTTTATGTTCCCCGGGTGCAGCAGGTTGTGGCGGTAGGAGGGGAAGTAAAGACTCCGGGCAGTTTCGAGTATCAGGGATATCTTACCGTCGCGCATTACGTAGGGCTTGCCGGAGGCCCCACCGAACGGGGAAGTATGTCCCGTATCAAGATATATTCACCGGACGGCTCAGTGAGAGATGCCGACAGGAATACCTATCCGACCAGAGGCGATGTAATAATAGTGCAGAAATCGAGAACCAGGGTAATCGGCGATTTCTTCGGCGGAGTTCTTAATATGGCGGCCATAGTGGTATCGATTCTGGTTCTTACAAGATAAAGGCGGGGCAGGCGGTATGTCTGATAATCTGCTGGAGCAGGCCAGAAATGAAATAAACCAGCTCAGGTCCGTTCTGGAATCGTTTCCGGAAAGCTCTATGAAGACTGTTATTGAGATGGCGCGCATCGCCGCGGAGGCGATCGGGGGAGGGAATGTCGTGTTTACCTGTGGAAACGGCGGGAGCGCGGCCGACGCTCAGCATATCGCCGGAGAACTGGTCGGCCGTTTCAGAAGGAAGAAGATACATGGTTATAAGTCGATAGCTCTTACCACCAACAGTTCGGTAGTAACCGCCCTGGCCAATGATTTTTCATACGATGAGATATTTTCAAAGCAGCTGGAAAGCATGGGGGAGAAGGGGGATGTCCTCCTCTCTCTTTCAACCAGCGGAAATTCGCCAAATACGGTGAGGGCGGCTGAACAGGCGGGGATTATCGGTATGACCACTCTCGCCTTCGTGGGAAGAAAGAACGGCCTTCTGGGCGATATCTCGGATTATGTTCTTAAGGTGAACCACCAGGATTTTGCCAGGATTCAGGAAACACATATTCTCATGGGCCACATCTTCTGCGGGCTGGTCGAAGAGATAGTTGTTTCAGGGAGCTGATTATTCCGCCTGTTTCAAGGAAGTTTATATGCCGTCTATCCTACAGTTCTGCGCGGTGGATTATACAGCTTATTTTCTGCTCAGGCCCCTCGGCCGGGGGTTAAGAGAGGCCGGTTACCAGGTCACCTTCTGCTGTTCTCCGGGGAGGGGGCTCGAACTGCTGTCTGAGGAAGGGTTCAGGGTCAGGGGTATAAGGGTCTCCAGGAACTACAATCTCTTCTCGCATCTGATATCATTCTTCAGGTTATACTCATATCTGAAGAGCGAGAATTTCGATGTTGTCCATACTCATACACCGGTTGCTTCCCTGATTGGACGCCTGGCGGCCAGGCTGGCCGGGATAGGAACAGTGGTTTACACCGCCCATGGATTTTATTTTCATGAAGGTATGAGCGGAGCAGCCAGGAAATTATATATTTTCCTGGAGAAAATGGGGGGACGGTTTTCCGATCTTATTTTCGTGCAGAGCATGGAAGATTACCGGGATGCCGAGAGTGAGGGAATTGCACCGGCGGAAAAACTGGTTCATATAGGAAACGGCGTCAACCCGAGTCTGTTCGGGGACGAGAAACACCTGAGCGAAAGGGATGTTCTCAGGGAGGAATTCGGCATTACTGATCAACCGGTGGTAGGTTTTGTGGGAAGGATAGTAAGGGAGAAGGGGGTTTTCGACCTGATAAGGGCTGCCGCGGAGGTGAAGAAGGATTTTAATAATGTGAAGTTCCTGCTGATCGGAGAGGAACTCGAGAGCGGAAGGTGCGGATGCCGGCCGGAGCTGGAAAAGATCATCGGGGAAAATGGACTCTCCCGGAATGTAATCCTCACCGGAAAGAGAGAGGATGTGCCCGCTGTTCTTACCCTGCTGGACCTGTTTGTGCTGCCCAGTTACCGGGAGGGAATGCCGAGATCGGTTCTGGAAGCGATGGCTTCTTCCCTGCCGGTGGTTGCTTCTGATATAAGGGGATGCAGGGAAGAGGTGATTGCCGGGGAAACCGGGTTGCTGGTTCCGCCGGGCGATTTCCGCGCTCTCGCTTCGGCTATCCGGACCATTCTTGGAAATCCGCGGCTGGCAAGTTCAATGGGAAAAAAGGGCAGGGAGATGGTTTTGAAGAGGCATGACGAGAGAGTAATCGTAGATAACCAGGTAAAACATATTAACAGGCTGGCAGGTACCGGGAACAGGGCTCAATCATGATTCTTGAAACATCACTTTTTATATTATCCTTTGCGATATCGTATCTGCTTACCAGAGCTGTTCTGAAGATATCCCTGGATCGAAAGATGTACGATGTGCCTGATCACCGCTCCTCTCATCACATACCGAAACCGAGGCTGGGCGGGATTGCCATAGTTATGACCTTTTATGTTTGCTCCGTCGTTCTCGCCATATCCGGCAGGAAGATTTTTCCGTCGGCGTCGGAAGCGGTGGGGGTCTATTCAGGGGGAATAGTGGTCGCCGCTACGGGCTTTATCGATGATATAAGAGGCCTGGACGCCCGGTTCAAGCTGGGCGCTCAATTCGCCGCGGCCAGTATAGTTATTTTATCGGGGGTAGTGCTTCGGGAGTTTCGCCTTCCCTTCATAGGCTCCCTGAGCCTGGGAGCGCTTTCGGTTCCGGCCACCTACCTCTGGATAATGTGCATAATAAATTTTTATAATTTTGTCGACGGTATCGACGGCCTGGCGGCGGGCGTGGGAGTAATCGGTTCCCTGTTTATCGCTTTCATGTCCAAATCGTCGGCGCTGCCGGGGCTCGCTCTGCTCTACGCCATTATTGCCGGGAGCGGGTTCGGCTTTCTCAGGTATAATTTTCCACCCGCCAAGATATTCATGGGTGATACGGGCAGCACCTTCCTGGGCTTTCTGTTCGCGTCTCTGGCGGTGATATCGAACGGATGGGGAGTGCCGGCCTTCGTAACCGTACTGGTTCTGGGATCTGTTTTTGTTGATGCATTCCTTACCCTGTTCCGCAGGATTCTGAAGAGGGAGAAGATTCTCTCGCCCCACCGGACTCACTACTATCAGAGGCTTACATCCATAGGTTTCTCTCATAAACAGGTTACGCTCCTGGAATACCTGATAACCGCGTCTCTGGGAGTGAGCGCTATCTTCTTCCTGACCGGTGACAGAATATTCATAACTGTTTTTTCGGTATTCTGGGTGCTGTTCTTCCTGCTGGTGCTGATAAAGATCCGGAGTATGGAGAAAGGGAAATCGCTGTTCTGGGAGGGCCGGACCCTGATGATCGCTATCGGCGATTTCTTCCTGATCGCCGCCAGTTATGTGCTGAGTTATTATCTCAGGCTGAATTTCTCATTTCCGGAGGCGGAGACATCATCGATGCTGATATCGCTGCCCATAGTTCTTATAATCAGGACCATAGTATTCTATTACACCGGCCTTTACCGCGCTGTCTGGAGATATGTAACCTTCGACGATCTGATATCTATTGTAAAGGCGGTGTCCTTCAGCACTCTGATCATAATAGTCCTTTTTACCATGTTCTTCAGGTTCGAGTCTTTTCCCCGTTCGGTTTTCCTTATAGATCTGTTCATACTCACGGTGTTTATTTCCGGTTCGAGGGTGGTAACCAGGTGGTTTCTGGAGCTGCCCAAGCATGAGAGCATATCGGCAACCAGGGTGGCTATAGTAGGAACGGGGGTGACGCCGGAAGCGGTTCTTCAGAAGATAAAGAGGTCCAGGGATCTGCAGCCGGTGGGGTATCTGGATCAGAGAAAAAGGATGCAGGGGCGGATAGTGGGCGGGCTGAAGGTACTGGGCACTCTGGATGACGCCCCCCGGATAATAAAGGATTTTCAAATTGAGCAATTCATTCTTATGGATTCATACCTGGACAGAATTCCCGGCGAACTGCTGGAGAGGATAAAAGAAGAGGGAGCCGGTATTAATGTGATATCAGGCCCGGATGATATTGATGAAGACCATTTCACCGGTTTCGAACAATTCCCATTCAAGGACAGGTCCGTAATGGTAATCAGCGGGAGGGGCCTGAGCAGGTATGCCGGTTCACTGTTCTCCCGGTCTTCCAGGCTGGTGCTGTCGGTTGATTCAGAGAGCGCCCGGGGGCTGGCAGGCAGAACCGACAAAATGGCTTTTGCCTATTTCGGGATAACCCGTTCGGAACATATTTTGAGCGGAATCATGGAAGAACACGGTGTCGACAGTGTTATATTCGAATTCTCTGCCGATCTTTCCCATTTCGAAAACCGGTTATACGCTTATTTCAAAAGCGCCTATACCCCTTTGAAAAAAGTTGCGTCTGCTGTGGCTGACCGGGACGGGGCCGGACTGATTATCATAACTGACGGCGACAGAAGCTTCGGGAAGGTCATGGATGCTGCCTATTCCGTTACCGAAGCAGCGGTACTTGATATATTCAGCCGTGATCCGGCCCGGCTGTTTATTATCAGAAGCGGCAACGGGCGGTCTCCGGGCTGGTACAGAGAAACCCTCCTTGAGATTCAGGATGCGGAGGGCGGAATATACCGGAAGGGGATCAGCGGCCAGGGGCTTGAACCTGTGGATGCCGGAAGAAGATTAAGTCTGTCAGGGCGTTTAATATCAGCGGTTGAGGAAGAAGTTGAAGGGGAAAATTATGATCGGCTGGCCGGCATTCTGGAGGATGCCGCAGCCGGGATTGAACGGTCCTGACTATTTCAGCCGGGAGAGAATTTTGACAGAAAAAGCTTTCTATATTGTGATTGGCCTGTTTCTGGCCTCATCTCTTTTTTCAATAGCTCTGGAGCAGACCACCTATGCGCTGGCTCTGATTCTCTGGTTGATTATGATAATCAGGGGCGGGGGTGAAAAACCGGGGCGGACCGTTCTGGATATACCCCTGGCCGTATTTGTGGCGGCAACTCTCCTGGCGGCCGCTTTCAGCGATGATCCGGCCGGTTCCCTTCGAGCCACCCGCAATTATCTGATGATTCCTGTAATTTATCTGATCGGTTTTTCGATCAGGAGAAGAGAGGCCGCCAGGAAACTGGGGGTAATATTTCTTGCAGCCGCCGCTGTCAGCGCACTCTGCGGTATAATCATCTTTGTATTGAGCGAGGGGGACGGAGGATTGAAGAGAGCCGCCGGAACTTTTTCGATGCCCCTTACCTTCGGCGGCATTATGATGCTTGCATGTTCGATCTTTTTTCCCCTGTCGATGAAAGCCGGGAGCCGGCCCGCCATCAGGGCGTTATTAGTTGCCGGGACTCTGCTTACCGCTTCCGCGCTGTTCCTCAGTTTTACCAGGAGTTCATGGCTGGGGATGCTGTTATCGGCACTCATATCGATCTTTCTGCTGAGAAGAAAACTGATCCTGCCGTTCGCGGCTGCGGTTGTTATTTTCATACTGGTCCTGCCGGGAGAATACAGAAGCAGGGTGACCAGCATCTGGGACCCTGACTATCCTTCAAACAGGCAGAGAATAGAGCTGATCAAAGGAGGCTGGGGTATTTTCCGCGATAATTTTCTTTTCGGAACAGGGCCGGGAGATCTTGCCAGAGAGTACGAAGAACATATGCCCAGGGGCGCCGAAGTGATACACGGACACATGCATAACACCTTTCTGCATATAGCGGCGACAAGAGGAATTATTGGGCTGCTGGCCTTTCTGTGGTTTGTAGTATCAGTCTACCGCCTGCTGATATCAGTATTCAGAATGGACCTTCCCTCCCCTGAAAATGGCTGGGTGGCGGGTTCGATAGGCGCATTCACGGGGTTTCTGATTAACGGCCTGTTCGAATGGAATTTCGGGGACGCCGAGGTAATCACCGTTCTTTACATTATAATAGGTTCGATTATCCTGCTTGAGACTCCGGGCCGCGGAGGAGAAAAAGGCGGCAGAATGGACTTTGCCGGTAATAATTTGTCTTGATTTCTTGATATTCTTGCGTATATATAAACTTAGGCAGTAAATATAATAAACGCGCTTTTTTGGCCGGTAAGGCATGTCTTATTGAAGAATATCCAAGGAGGAGCGATGAAGAAGCTATTAACAATATTATCAATCGCCCTGGTGATGATATCATCCGGTATTGGCGACCTGTTGAGTGAAACCGGAGTAAGAACCTTTACAGAAGATTTCAGTTCTGATAATTATCTGGATCTGGAAAACAGCTCGGCCAGGTGGGAACCTGCCCGTGGCGACCTTCGCCTGCCCGCGTATCAGATTGAGCGCCTTAGTTCATACGAGACACCCGGAAAGGCCTGGAACGCTCTTATTCATGATTTCAGGCTCTATATATCTAATGGATATTCGGGAGTACAGGTTTACGACCTGAGCGGGAATCCTGAAACGCCGTTCTATATCGGGTTTTATGACGCGCCGGGGAATGTCCAGAGTGTTTTCGTCGCCGGAGATTCAGTTTACGTGGCCTGCGGCCCTGAGGGGTACAAGATCATAAACAGAGCGCTTCTTTACGCACCGGGCCCGGCCCCAGACTCGGACGACAGGAATTTCGTGAAATCGGAATTTCCGGAAACTACTGATAATATTATGAATTACATCAATCCCGGAAACAATATTCTGGGAGCTCCCCTGATTGATTCTTACACCTTTGATATCGAAATTGCCAGAGATTCCCTGGCTGTTATCGCTCAGTGGGATTCGGTCAAGATTGTAAAGGTCAAGAGCGAGAATAGAAGGTATATCTACGATATAGTTGATGGAAAGATTACTCCTTCCGGGGCGATGGAAGTACAGGTTGTTGGTAATTACATATTTCTGACCGAACACAATTACGGTCTGAGAGTTTTGAGTTTTGCCGATATAGACGCGGTTATGGCAGAGTATCCGGTTCCGGGGAAGTGCTACGGATTCGATATAAGCGGAGGTTACCTCTACCTGGCCGCGGCGGAATCGGGCCTGTATATTTTAGATATCGGGGACCCGGAGTCGCCAGCCCTGGTAAGTACCTTCGATACGGATCTTGACGCGTTGGAAGCTGACGGATACGCGGTCGATGTAACCATCGCCGGCGACTACGCCTATGTATCGGAATGGGGCGAAGCGGTAGTGGTGGTGGATATCAGCGATCCGGCGAACCCGGTTCTGGCTGGTTATTCGGAACTGGAGGACCCCACCGGGGGGCCGGCAGTTAACTGGCCCTGGGGCGTAGCGGTAAATGATACCCTGGTGTACGTGGCCGATTATACCGGTGGACTGAAGGTTCTGAGGGCTTCACCCTCATACGGGAATTCTTCATACGTGGGAAGATCCCTCCCGGTAAGTGAAGGAATTAATGAGATTTCCAGAGTTAAGCTGGATACTGACCAGGAAGGAGAAATCGGCTGGCGGGTAAGCGCCGACGGGGGAAGCAGCTGGCAGGAAATAGAGCCCGACAACAGCTGGCACCTCCTGGATGCTCCCGGAGACCAGCTGGTCTGGGAATCGACACATTACCCGGCAGGCGGATGGACGCCTTCAAGCTGTTCGGCATTAAGTATTCAGTATGAGGGCGCTGTTGCGACTTTGCTCTCTGAATCTAACGCGGTCTTTGATGAATCGGCGGTAAGGCTGGAATGGTCTCTCACCGATGTGGACGAGGGAGTGTCGTTCATTATAATGAGGAGTAATTACCCGGAGGAACGTTTTACCAGGCTTGCGGTGGTGGATGCCGACGGGGAACTGGAATACAGTTATGATGACAGGTCCTGGAAAAGCGGATCCACCTATCACTACAGGGTTTATCTTGAGGATGAGGAAAATCAGACCCTCCTCTTCAATTCAGGCCCGGTAGCAGTTCCCGTATCGATGCTGTCGCTGTACCAGAATGAACCTAACCCGTTTAATCCCTCCACCAGGATTAAATACAATCTGCCGGAAAGAACGCGGGTAGCGTTGAATATCTACGATGTCTCCGGCCGGATGGTTAAATCCCTTGTGGATAAAGTGCAGGACAAGGGGCTTCACAGCGTTGTATGGAACGGAAGGGATAATGCCGGGAGAGCGGTTAGTTCCGGAGTCTATTTCTATACTCTGAATTCTGAAGCCGGCAATCTGACCAGGAAACTGGTATTGCTGAGATAAAATAAGAATTACTGTATAGTCTCAGATCGACATTTACTGGATGGACAGATTCCTGAAAACGTTATCAATGTTTCCAGAGAAGTCTCCCCGGCGGGATATTGAACCGGGCAACCGTTTTCCAGTCAGGATACGAAGCGGAATTCCTTTATGAAAAAGCTGGTATTAATAATTGTCTCCATGCGGCCCAAGCAGTGGATCAAGAATCTGCTGGTACTGGCGGGGGTTGTTTTCGCCAGGAAGTTCACCGCCTTTCCCATGATTATGAGAAGCCTTATCGGATTTGCACTTTTCTGCATGATGTCCGGAGCTGTTTATATATTAAACGACATTTTCGATCGAAGAGAGGATAAGGAACATCCTTCCAAAAAACACCGGCCCATTCCTTCCGGAAAGCTCGGCGTTTCTGCGGCTGCGTTATCCGCTTCGGCGACGATTCTGATTTCACTTACGGCGGCATACTTCATGGGGCTTGAATTTTTCCTGTTCGCGGTATTCTTCCTGGTGGTTAATCTACTTTATTCACTACTGCTGAGGAAAATGGTAATTCTGGATATCATGGGCATATCCTTCAGTTTTCTTGCCAGAGCGGGGGCGGGAGTGGCGATTCTGCACCCGGTTGCCCCCGATATAGAATTCTCTCCATGGCTCTGGATATGCACCCTGTTCCTGTCTCTCTTTCTGGCTATCTGCAAGCGGCGGAGTGAATATTTCGTGCTGGAGAATGCCGGATTGCACAGAAAGGCCCTCCGGCAGTATTCCGGCCATTTGCTGGACCAGCTGGTAGGGTTAACCGCTACAGCGACCCTGATATCGTATTCCATCTATACGGTATGGCCCCGCACGGTTCAGGAGTATGGCACCATGAATCTTGTGTTTACCATACCTTTCGTGGTCTTCGGGCTAATGAGGTACCTCTACCTGGTCTACAACAGGATGAAGGGGGGCGATCCTTCCGCGGTCCTTCTCACCGAGAAGCAGATAATGGTGGATGTGTTTCTCTGGATAACTGTCACGCTGATAATAATAAACAGCGCATGATCTGTGTTGATAAGTTGATTCCTCGAAATCCAGCTTTCATCAGCACTGAATAGCCACTCCTGACAGGACTTTCTAAGAGTTCTCAGAATAAAGTCAAATCAGGGGCAGTATTTACGGTGAGTAGATTTATACAATGTCCAGGGAAAACCGGAGGTAGTGATTGATTCTGTCAAAACCGCTGTCGGTTTCTCCGGCGAGGAAACTGCCGCTCTGAGCCCCGGACCAGCTCTTTCTGACCCTGCGGGTCAGAAAACCATGCCCGCTCGCTCTCCGGAGGGTTTTGAATTAATCACTCAGCCGCTTCTATCAATGCTTAAGGCCGATTCCAGTTGCTATTAAAACTAAGTTGTTGTTAAAGATTACCTCACCGACATTCTGGCTTATTTTTTGGGGAAACTCCTGGGAGGAAGCAGGATTGGAAGCAGGAATGCGGGAAAATAATTGCCGGAATTAAAAAAAGGAAAAGGGGGCATCAAACCATTCAGTCAGTAAAAGTATAATATCATATATCTCCGGAAAGGTCCCAGGCCTGTTTTATCCGGTCGGCCATTCCTATTCCGCCTTTCAGATTGCCTATTATCTTAAGCCCTGGATATTTATCTTCGACCCGGCGTATTGCTTCGAATCTGGCTCTGCTCTCCACCCCGTACTGGGGAATAGCCCTGTCGTATCTCATAATCTTTAATAGCTCCGGGTTGAATTCGCCGAGCTCGAACATCTCGCTTATTTCACGGTTCAGAATTATTTCTATTTCCGAATCGTCCCTGTTATAAATATCTTCTCTTCTCACTCCTCCCAGAAAGACCGAAAGCAGAGCGCCTTCCTCAGGAGCGCGCCCTTCAAGAAAAGAAGACATGAACATTGCGCCCAGAATATCCCTTCCCTCAATATAGGGGACCAGTCCGCCGAATCCATTCAGGGGGATTCCTTTCCACTTCTCGAATCCCAGAGCAACCTGAACTACCTTTGCGTATTTAAGATTATCTATACTGGTGAGCAGTTCCCGTCTTATGAAGGGAAAGATGCCGGGGATTTCATAGGAGCCGGCTGTGGAGATAACCTTCCCGCTCCTGATGCTGCACTCTTCCCCCCTCCGGCGGAAAGTTACATTGAACCCGATTTCCTCAGGGATGACAGTTACATCCTCGGAGTTATAGATTATTCTGCTATCCTTTACAGACTCGCTCAATGCCCTGATAAAATTACCGAGCCCTCCCTCAGCTGAGAATATATCCCTGGTGGCTTTCTTTTCCATCTCGTCCTTTTCCTCAAATTTCTTCTTCAGAGCACCTCCAATAAAACTGCCGTAATTCTGTTCCAGGTTATACAGTTTGGGCAGGGCATACTTTGGAACTATTTTTGCGGGATCTCCCGCATAAACCCCTATTATAAATGGGTCGACAGCGTAATTCAGGAAGCTCTCTCCCATTCTCCTTCTTACCATTCTGTCCAAGGTCTCTTCGGGGTCGTCCCCGGGTCTCCGGAACAGCTCCCCCAGCAGACGGAATTTGTCCTTCCAGGTGAACAGTGAAGTGGTTATCCCCCCGACAGGGCTAAGGGGCAACCGGCGCCAGCGGCCTTTCTTCCAGATATAACGATTCTTAACCGCTTTATCCGCGATCTCCATCCGGAAATAACCGGACAGCTCTTCGAAGAGTTCGGCTACCTCACCGTATTTAACCACCCCCGTATTTGGCCCCTTTTCATAAACAAACCGGCCTGACCGGACGGTTTCTATCACTCCTCCCGGCCGGGCTGCCTTTTCCAGAACCAGTACATCCTTGCCTTTGCCTGTCAGCTTGTGGGCCAGGACCAGGCCGGTCAGCCCGCAGCCAATGATCACTATATCTGTATTCCTTCTCATAGCTTTCAGGTTAAATCGTTTTTGAGTACTGATTCCCGCCGCGGTCCAATGCGGGGTCGAGCGCCATGGCGATATTCCGGATCAGGAAAAAGCCCGCTGGCAATACCCTCAACCGGCCACCGCCGTATTCTACCAGCCCGTCGTCAATAAACGGCTGTATCTTATCTGTATGCAATTCCAGTATTTCCTTCAGCTCCTCAGAGGCGATTCCGTAATCTTCAGCTATTTCCGCAAAATCTACAAAATGGTTGCACATAATTTCAGTTATTACCTTCCTGACAATCTTCTCTTTATCATCCAGAACATAACCCCTCATAACAGGAAGATGACAGCTGTTTACTGAATCTATATACTCATTAACGGAACGTACATTCTGAGAGTATCCCTCTGTCAATTGGCTTATCGCAGTTGCTCCGAAAGCGTAAACCTGCCCGGTGGTTTCCCTGGTGCAGTATCCCTGGAAATTCCTGCGCAATTCTTTTCTTTGAAGCGCCTTATAAAGTTCATCACCAGGCTTGGCGTAGTGATCCATCCCGATGGCCTGGTAACCGGCTCCGGTGAGTATATCGAATGAAACCTCCAGCATTTTAAGTTTTTCATCCGCCGGGGGTATTCTGTATTTCTCGGCCCTTTTCTGATTTTCCTTGAACCAGGGAACATGAGCGTATGAAAAGGTAACCACCCTCTCCGGGGAAATTTCAACCACCCGCTTGACACTTCTGATAAAATCATCGAACTTCTGCCCCGGAAGCCCGTATATAAGATCAATGTTTACACCCTTGAACCCTGCTTCATCCGCCTTCCGGCAAATATTTTCAACCGGATACCTGAGAGGAAGCCGGTTAAGCCGCTTCAGAACTTCCGGGTTGAAATCCTGAACGCCGATACTCAGCCTGTTGAATCCCATCTCTCTGAGATCGTCAATATCGTTTAATTCCAGGTAGGCGGGACTGCACTCTATGGCAACTTCCGCGCCCGGAGAGATACTGAAACGGGAAAGCAGCAATCCCATTAATTTATCTATATAGGAAAAAGGGATGGAATTGGGAGTTCCCCCTCCCCAATGGATCTGTGTAACTCTTCTTTTTAAATCCAGATAACTGGATACCTTTTCCATTTCTTCAATAACCGCACTGAAATAATTTTCAACTGTGTCATTGTCAGCGCAAAGGCTGGTATTACATCCGCAGAAATGGCAGATCCGGGGACAGAAGGGAACGTGGAAATAGAGTGAAATATTGTGTGGTTGCTTTTCATTGGAGCTTTTGAGAATATTTATATAATCTTCTTCGCCGAATTCTTCTGAAAAACGGTTAGCCGGCGGATAACTGGTGTACCTGGGCCCCGCAACATTGTATTTGCTTATTAACTCTTTGTCTATCATGCGGTCTCTTCCAGCCCTTTTTCCGAAATACCGCGACCGGATTCTTCAGCAAGTTCAGGATCGTAGTACAGGTATCTCACCAGCACAATTACAGTCAGCCCCAGAGCCGCCTCGATAGAGAAAAGGCCTGTATAACCGAACAGGTCGCCAATCCGGCCGCTGATTACCACTATCAGGAGGCTGCTCAAATGGGTAATCACTATCTGCAACGAATAATCTGTTCCCTCCAGTCCTTTTCTTACTGTGTTCATCGATATGGTGTAAACGCCTACTGAACACATCCCGTAGGCACTCCATATCAATCCTACCCCTACATAGAGCATGGGATAAGAGGGAGTCAGTATTGTCAGGGCGGCAACGTAGATTGCGCCTGCCGCTCCCAGCCCGGTGAATATCTGAAGCGCCTTTCTGTTTCCAGCCCTCCGGATAATGTACCCGCCCAGAAAAGCGCTTGCTGCCCCGCAAGCTGTACCGAAGATACCGAGTATGAAAGCTATCTCCTTTATCGAGAAACCCCGGTCCACCATGAACGGTTTGAGCATCGCCAGAATCCCTATAATCCCCGAATAGAAGAAAACAAGCAGGACCACCCTCCTGCCTATTTTCTCCTGCCTGAAGAATCCGGGAATATCTTTTATAGAAACTCTTTTCCGGGGCCGGGCTTCAGACCCTGGAGGTCTTTCACTGCTTTTTCTGTATGTCAGAACGGGAATGAGGGCCACCAGAACTATCAGACTCAGCAGAAACATAAGCCTTCTCCAGCCTATGGCGGAGTAAAGCATCAACAGAACTCCGCTGCCAAACAGGGCACCCAGAAAATTGCCGGAGGATTGAAGGCTGTTTCCATACCCCCGTTCACTCTTCCTGAGAATACGCACCGCCAGGGCATCGGAGGCGATATCCTGGGTGGCTGAAATAACAAAGGCGATTATCATCAGCATAATAATTGTGGTGAATTGCGTTCTCAGATTGAAATAGCCAATGCATACAATCGCTGCCGCATAGAAGATCTCCGAACCGATTATCCACCTTCTGTAGTGCATGTCGCTGTCGGCGTTGCGGTCCACGAAAGGAGCCCACAGGAATTTAAGTACCCAGGGTATTTTTATCAGCTGAAGCAGCCCTATACTGGATAGGGAATAATTCTCCATTCTCATGATTACCGGAAGAACTGTAGAAAAGAAACTCATTGGTATGGACTGAGCCAGATACAGGCTGAATAAAACACCGTATTTCTGCTTAGCTTTCATTTATCTGTTTTTAATTAAAGCTCATGCTGACGCTCATCCCGAACCTGGCAGGAAGCCCCCTCTGCGCGAATGAGCTTCGAAGAGGAGAAAATTCAAAAAGAAATGCGTTGAAATCGTTATCAAAAATATTCTTGCCCCACAGGGAAACTCTAATATCTCCGGCCAGGGCGGCGACTTTCACATTTAAAGTGCCATAGTAATCTTCTTTCAGAGTATTTTCATCGTTCCAGAAATGCTTGCCGATACCCCTGTATGAACAATGTAACCTCATTTCATCTAGGAGCGCTGATCTGAATATGTGCCTGTAATCAGCTCCCAGGTTGAATGTCATTCTGGGAATGTACGGGATATAGTTGCCCGAATAGTCTGTCTCCGCATCCCTCTCATAAAGGTCATACTTCGCCTCAGTATAGGCAAAATTGGAGAACAATATCAGATTGCGGACAGGTTTGTATTTGATCTCCAGCTCCGCGCCCTGACTGTGCGATTCTCCCGCATTCTTGAGCATCGAACCCTGACCGCTGGGAACCGGCTGATAGACCTGCTGATCCTCCCAGTCAATATAATATAACGCCCCGTGGATGTTAAGCGACTTATCGAGAACCCTCTGTTTAAAGCCAATTTCGTAATTGGTGCTGTATTCAGGACCGAATGAGAGATCCTCTTCCCTCTCGATGGTTGAATTAAAACCTCCGCTTTTATAACCTCTGGTGACCGTCGCGTATTGCACCGAATTTTCGCCGGGGTTGTAGTGCAAAGATACTTTAGGAAGAAGAATTGGCTTGCTCATACTTTCATCAAAATCATCTATTAATGATTTGCTGCCCAGCATCTCCAGCTGATAGAGATAATCCAGCCCTGTCTCTTCAACTTCGTATCTGAGCCCCCCGGTCAATTTCAGGTCTTGCACCAGAAGATCTGCATAGGTCAACTGGCCGAATACCGCTCCTCCCAGAACCATCTTATCGTAACTCTTATGCTTTATCATCTCTCCGGGAAGACGATATCTATCAACGGCATCCTGTCCATAAGTTACATCCACCTTCTTAGCACGGGTCTGATAATACCCGAACAGGCCCGCCACATATTCCAATCTGGAACGGCCTGAATTTGATACGTTAAGTTCCTGGGTGATATATCTGTTTCTCCTGTCCTGCTGCACACTGAAAAGGTCCAGAGTAGTGAAATCCTGGTCTATATCCTGGAAATCATCAAGAAGCTGCACAGAGGATACGGAATTCAGTTTTATCCCTCCCAGCTTAATATCCGCTATAATCCCCGCGGTGACAAGATCTCTCCTGTACTCGCTTTGGTGGTCATAACTTATCGCATCAAGATTTTCTCCATCCTCGGTCATGGCATACGGATAACCGTCGTTTTTAGTTCGGCCCGCGTCCAGTATAAACTGGACATCGGAATATTCAGATATGTTGTAATCCAGTTTCAGCCGCCCGGCTAAGTTGTTCTCGCCTCCGATGGTCCTGTCAGTGAAAGTGTTTTGGTAGTATCCATCCCCGTAACTGTAATTGCCCGAAATAGATAGATTGAGCCGTTTTTCTATCAACGGTCGGTCCTGTTTCAGATAGATATTTCTCTTATCGTAACTTCCGTATCCAAGTTTGAATTCAGTTCTGGTAAAATCTCCCGGGTCGTGCGTGTGGATCTTTATCAGCCCACCGAGCGAATTCCTGCCGTAGAGGGTTCCCTGGGGCCCCTTCAGTATCTCTATCCTAGATATGTCATACAGGTCGAAGTTAAAGGTAGCTTTGGCGTAATACGGTATTTCATCCACGTAAAGGCCCACCGTCGGTTCGTTTATCCTGGTACCCACCCCCCTTATGAATATCGGAGAATTAAGGGCGGTACCGTAATCGGGCATGTGGAAACCCGGCGCTATACCTGAAAAGTCGGTCAAATCCTCTATCCCCTTACTCTCCTGCTGATACCCGGTGTAAAGAGATATTGAAGAGGGGATATCGTAAAGCAGTTTGGAACTCTTATCGGAGGTCACCATTATGGTGTCGATATAAAACTCGTCAAGAGCCAGAGTATCGGAGACGGCACTCTCAATTGAATATTTGGGCATGGGAGTTTCGGGTCTTTCCTCAGCAATGGATGATGAAGCCAGTCCGAAAACAAGAAGAATAATGACTGCTTTACTAAACTTCATAACTTTTCTAACATGCATGATTGTTCCTATACTTTCAAGGGAATAAATCCGGGGCTACTGTCCGTGGTCAGAAAGTGGAGAAATAACTCTTCCTGAATTATTGCCTCCTCTTCTTCCTCCGCGGGTTTTCCGGAAACCAACCCTTCCTCACTCTCTTCTCCTGCTCAATTATTTCTCCTATGCCCCAGAGATAAGTAAACCCGAAAATACTGAGGAGTGAAGATGGAATGAAGGAGCTGACCAGCAGGGAGAGCGCCAGGCCCGTTAAACCTAAAACAAGGAAACCGGCCCAGAATCTCCTGGTAAAATAATACTCAGCCTTGATCGTGCTGTAACGGCCAATGGCGATAATAAGAAACGCCCCCGCGCCTATTATAATTCCAGTGAGATTATATGTTCCTACATATACACCCATAATCATTCATATTCCCGGTCCGGATTCCGCTCTGCCTGTCCCCGCAGGACTCTTTCATGCTGTTTAAATATCTCGTGAGTGCTCCAGAAGAGAGAAAATGCCAGAACTCCCGCAATCACAGAAACAAAATTGTTCTTAAAGAATATGGACGATACCCCAAGGATAAAACCGGGGATAAGGAAGAAAGGCCAGGCCTTCTTTCCTAAGCGGTACTCCACCACCTTTACTATCGGGTGAAAAACACCTATTACAATGAAAGAAAACAGGCCAACAAGAAAGCCCATTATATTCAGATCACTCAGCAATTCCATCATATCAAAGCCCTCCCGGTTACATCCCTGAATCAAACCCACCAACCGGAATTTAATAAGTCTGTTGGATTATTAAAGAACATAGGAGATATGTCAAGACATGCCATGCCGCCCCCGAATGCGCGGGCAGCGTTTTAATAATATGTATAAACTCATAACTTCAGCGCGGATAATATTTTCAGTAATCTATGAATCATCCTATATCGTGTTAATTAACGCTTTGTAGAACCGGCAGGCATCTGTTATCTGATCCAGCCGGCAGCGCTCATTGTTCATGTGAGCCGATTTATACTCACCCGGCCCGAATCCTATTACCGGTATTCCCATACTTGCCGGGGCCACCGCGTTGGTGCTGAAATCCCAGAATTCGTATCTATCGGGGTCAACCCCGAAGGTATTACGGTATGCCGCAATACATGCCCGGAAAAGTTCATGTTCAGGGTCGATCTCCCATGCCGGATGAAACGGCAGATATTCGACATTCATGCCGGTCCAGCTTTTTCTCAGAATTTTTATTATCTCCCAGGAGGCATTCTTCCCCTGTATTATCCGGTCCATCTCATCTCTAATATCGCTCCTGGTCTCCCCTGGCGCCAATCTTCTGTCCAGATGAGCCTCACACTCTGAAGGCACCGCATTCAGAGATTCGCTCCTGCTGGAAATCTTCGACATAACCAGCGTTCCCGACAGGCCGTCTTTCTTAATCAGTCCCTTATTGGTTCTTTCCACCCGCCGGATAATATCAGCCATTTCATATATTGCGTTGACTCCCTTCTCCGGAGCAGAGCCGTGAGCGGACACTCCGCGGATCCTTACATTTATCTGTGCCTTGCCCTTGTGCCCAAGAACGATCCTGTTCCCGGAAGGCTCGCAGATAATAACGCAGTCCGGCCTGAGATCGAGTTCTCTGAAAAGGTGCCGGAGGTTCTCCCCGTCGCAGTCTTCCTCCAGCACGGTGCAGGAAACATAAACCGATTTGCCGGAATCCAGTCCCTCCTTCTTTGCCTCAGCCGCCGCGTAAATCGACGCGGCTGCCCCGGATTTCATATCGGCTGCCCCCCTTCCGTATATATATCCGTCTATTATCTTTCCGCTGAATGGGGAAACATCCCAATTCTCCTGATCGGCCGCCTCGACAGTATCGACATGTGAATCAAACAGTATCGGATTATCGCCTCTGCCAACCCTTCCCAGCAGATTTCCCATTGAATCGACCTTTACTTCGTCGTAATCCAGCGATTTCATTTTCTTTTCTATGAACTTTATTATCTCTTCTTCATTCCCGGATACACTTTTTATTTTAACCAGATCGCTGGCGAAACTGATAACTTCTTTTTCCGTTTCCGGTGAAATTAATTCTTTGCCGCTCAAATTATTTACCTCGCTGTTATACAGGGATCCGTTGTGGTACCTGGCGGCCATTTGGAATTATTCTCCGGCGCCCTTCTATTATCAGTTGCCGGATGGCATCATCCGGTATATCTCCCCTTCTATGGCAACCACATATAACTCGCCATCATCATCCTCTCCGAAGCTTACAATCCGCATGCTTGTATCCAGTAATACTTCCGCTTCTATCTCTCCGGCAACATTCTTCATCCCCCAGATGGCCCCCTCACAGAAATCGGCAAAGAAATAAATGCCTTCCATGCCGGGATATGAACTGCCCCGGTACACGTAACCGCCGGTTATTGAACATCCCTGGTCGTGGCCATATTCAAAGACCGGAAGGGTCAACCCTTCCCGGCCACAGGTATCGGCCTGATAGCAGTGGAACCCCTCCATGATATTCCACCCGAAGTTGAGGCCGCCTTCGCTGTATCGATCCTGAAAATCAATCTCCTCCCAGAGGCCCTGGCCCACATCACCTATATAGAGGGCGCCGGATTTCCTATCGAAGGAAAACCTCCAGGGATTGCGGAGCCCGTATGCCCATATCTCTTCCCTGAACTCCTGGCTCCCCGCGTAAGGATTATCAGGAGGGATAGCATAGGGCTGCTCTGAGCCACCGACATCCAGGCGCAGAATGGAACCATGAAGCGTCCGCCTGTTCTGGGCGTTGCCGTCCGGGTCGCCCGCTCCCCCCCCATCGCCGAGAGCTATATACAGGTAGCCGTCCGGCCCGAAGGCCATCATGCCTCCGTTATGATTTGTATACGGCTGGGAAACCAGCAGTATTTCTTCCTCGCTATATTCTAAAACCCTGTTGGAATCCTCTGGATCCACACTGTATCGGGCAACTACTGTCGCGCCGTCAACATCCCGGGTGTAATTAACGTAAAAATTATTACTAGTTTTAAAACCTGGAGGAAAAGCTACTGACAGAAGCCCCCTCTCTCCGCCGTAAACGACCCTGGAGCTCAGATCGAGAAATGGTTCGGACAGAAGTGTGTCGCCATGCAGTATCCTTATGTATCCGGGCTGTTCCACCACGAAGAGCCGGCCGGTTCCGTCACCGGCTCCTGTTACCTGCAGGGGTGAGTTAAAACCGTCCGCCACCAGGACCAGCTCTATGGAGGGCATCTCAAAACCTGAAGGTCCCGCTCCCCTGTCATCATCACATCCGAACATCATCACGGAAATAAGACAAAGCAGCGTTAGGCAAAGAGGCGGAACTCCTAATAAAGAACCGGATGAACATTTGTTGCATCGAAGAAATGACATCGCTTACTCCTTGATCAGCGGAGGGAAAGAAAAGGGATGTCGGCCTGTTTTTATTCAACTATAAGTCAGACAGAGAGCAGGTTCAAAGAGAATTAATAGCCGATTCTATTATTCACCATAATCCCGGCCTGTTTCATTCATGAACGGAATCATAATCCGTCCTGAAAGTTCTTCGGCTTATAAAGCCCCGAGCTGCGCCCCAGCATTACCAGTCGTACCGCAAGGGCCGTCATAAACAGCCCTACCACAGGCCAGATATCCATTATTCCCACATCCGAAGGCGGCCAGGGAAAAGTAGCCGCATTAACCGCTGCGAGTAGCGCGCCCAGCACCATCGCCGGTATAGCCCACACCGGCCCCAGCACAGATCGCGGTTTCATCGCAACCCCCAGGAATATCAGAGCCGCGGCCAGCAGCATATCCCGGGCCGCATCCAGTCCCAGATCGACCATCCGCAAACCCCGGTTCAACGCCCCGGAAGCCTGCTCATTCAGCCCTTCGGTAATTTCGGGGATTCCGGCGCCGGCTGCAAGCTGGACTGTCATCATCGCAAGCACCATGGCAAATGCGGCTGCGGCAAAAACGAAAGCCAGCCTGTTGGCGTGGGACTGCCGGACAGAAGCTATATAGCTGTAAAGGCCGTAAACGAAAATGACGCTGAGAACGGGCCAGGCGGAAGCTATCACCAGCGAAGCGGACAGTCCGAACCCGGTCTCCGGCCAGGGCAGAGCTATTGCCAGTATGTAGCAGGCTGTTCCACAGATTCCCGCTATCCCGCTCTTAATCCATAGAGAATTTCCAGACATGAAACACCCCTTTCCGTATAGAATCCCCTG
>JAWODM010000036.1:0-12694 GCA_046483305.1 Candidatus Krumholzibacteriales bacterium
CTTTCAGATTTCTTCAGGATAACAGCAAATTCCCCAAATACAGTTGGATAAAGTTAGATTTACAGAAAAATACAAGTGATTTCAGACCGGAAAGTTACAGGCCTGAATTGGGTGTTGATGAAAAAATAAAGATTATAGATAAAATAGGCACAGAGAATAATTGGGCATTGAGAAAACAATATGTGTTAAGAGAAGTTTTCCATTCGATGAATGATTTGATCGGGCTTGCTAAAAATCCAGAGTTAAACAAATCATTAGCAGTAGTAAAACCAGAAAGAATAATTGATTTCAAAGTAGCGGAGACACAGCGGGATTGGAAAGAAAAATGGAGAAAATTATGGAAACAGACATCAATTTTCGACCTTGACCCTTTCGGCAACATTAAGGAAAGGGAATTAATTTCAAAGTTACCTTATGAGTACCGTTACCAATTTTTAACAAAGGGAGATTCAAATCCCAGAACAGCCATAATTGAAGACTGGGAAATTGGAGCATTATTCTGGAATTGCCTGAAGCGATATGATGGTGATGAAGAAAGAGCAAATCATAAAGTGAGGGAAAAATATTTTGAAGAATTCATAAATAGAAAAGATCTGTATTTTTTTATGGGAACCACACTGGCAAATCATATTAAGGCTCCAAACCCCTTTATTATAATAGGAGTATTTTATCCACCGAAAGTTCCTCAAATTCCACTGCCTTTCAATGAATAAAAAAGAATAGAGAGTATTTCTGAACAATCATCCCTGTTATCTTTCTCGGAATTTTGATTGTATAGCTTATAAATATATATAACGTAGGCATATTTTAACTTAACCTGAATAAGTGGTTTGCTCTGAAGGGGCTTAAAGAGAACCTGGAGCGGGCCTGTCATCCGGGGGACTGAGCTTCATCCTGGCCGAAAACGCGCCTCAGAAGATCGGTGGTACGGGCGATGGGATCTTCCCTGATTTTAAGCTCTTCTTTTCCCAGAACGGTGAACAGGCCATCAAGCGCCCGGCTGGTAACGTACTCGTCCAGGTCCACCAGCTCAGGTTTTCCTTCGATATCTATGATGTTGTAAGCGTCCGCGAACCTGTTGTAAACCCGGGACAGCCCGATACTCTCGATCTTGTTTTCTACTATAGGATGAAACCTCTCTCTCAGGACCGGCCCTGTTTTCCGGCGGAAGTATTCGGTGGCGGAGTTATCCCCGCCCCTCAGTATCCCGAAGGCGTCCCGGACGGTCATCTCCGTTATGGCGTTCCACAGGACCTGTTTCGCTTCGCCGGCGGCCAGCTCGGCTGCCCTGTTCATGCCGGATTCCAGTTCGTCCACCAGGCTTCCCATGCCGAAATCCCGCATAATACCGGCAGATTTTCGCAGTTGCTCCGGGATGGCTATACGTATCAGACTGTTCTCCAGGAACCCGCCCAGGCGGGAGGTTGATTCAACAGTCCTGTCCGCTCCCACCCGGAGAGCTTCCTTTATCCCGGCTGCCACAGTCTGTTCATCCAGAGCCCCGTTCCTGCCGGCTCCGGTTTCCAGAATCTTTCCAAGTTCTCCGTCCAGGGCGGAGCAGCCGGGTTGAGACAGAAATAGAGCAGCGGCCATGATGACCGGCGGTAATCTTCTTAATATCATTTTAGCCCCTTCTTTTTAATCCAAGGCCTTATTAATCAGTTCCTTGGCTTTTTCAGCTCCCTCGCCGCCCAGATTCTTCTCTATGATAGATTTCAGTTCAGAGTTTGCCACCTGGGAAACTGCCTTCCCGGCCACGGATTTCAGGATTATCGCTGCGATCTCTCCGGGGGTCGCCCCCTCTTCGCCTCCGATATCAGTCATCCTGATTTCGGGGAGGGTGACGGTACGTTTTCCCGCTCCCAGCGCCGTCGCGTCCACCTCTATTTCCCCTTCTTCGAAGATAAACTTCCTTATAATCAGGCGCTTCTGTTCCTTTTCCGTTTCCGCTTCGTCTCCCTTGCCCGCGGTGTACTCTTCCACGTTCCCGCGAAGCTGATTAATGTTGGAACTTCCGCCGCCGGTAAACTCCGCGTAGACCACCGGAGCCATCACCCTTATTTCCTCCATGATCATGGGGCTGCTCCGTAGGCTCTCCACGTTTATGTCCAGGGTGATGTTATCCATATCAAAAGCGCTGGCGCCGGCGAATCCCTCAGGATTAGCCACATTGAGCCCCTTAATAGAGCCTTTGCTGTCACTTATGGAGATATCAACTTCCGATACGGTTACGGAGGTTTGAGTCGCCTCGCTTCCGTACTTTTCGATCATTCCGGCGACCATAGAATTCAGGTTCGAGAACAGTAACCAGATCCCGGCCGCAATCACAACTACAATTACCGCCAGTATTATCAGGACTTTCTTCATGGTGCCTCCTTCTCTTCAATCCTGCTGTAATTATACAATCTCCCTTCCATTATAAGAGCATGTTACTTTTCTGCACAAGCTGTTTCCGAAAGTTATGTATGCCCCCCGGCGGATGAATTCGTCATACCCGATACAGCGGCAACTTTCTGTACAACGACAGCGGCAATCTCTATCAGATGAACTTCATCAGGGGTAATGTGCAGGAGTTTGAGAGGTCGAGCAGGCGATGACAGGAAGGTAATCCAGGTCTTTGAAATTTGCTGCCGTGACCGGCTGAGTTATTTAAATTTCAGAAAAATTGGAATTATGCCCTCCTGATTGTTTATAATATATTCAGTAATTGCTGAAGGAGTTTCTTGAACCGGAGATTTGCAGGATGATGCGCGGAATAAGAAATAACCGTTTCCGGGGAGCATTGATAGGGCTGGTTCTCACAGCGGGGCTGTGTTTTTCCGGATTCGGATTCTGTCTTAATCACGGGCATTTCTGCGCAGGACTCATTGAATATGCCGGGATCGATCGAATCTGCCAGGCCCCCTCATCCTATTTCGAAACCTGCGGGGCGGAGGATTCCGGTGATCACGGCGACTGCTGTCATTCCACCGATGATGGAAGGCACAGCTACAGGAAGGGAGACCTGGCGGTTGCGAGCCTTCAGCCGGAAGACCACAAAACAGCTCCCCCCACGCATCCTGCGGAAACAGGCACCGGAATTTATGAATCAGACAGAATCCTTCCCATGGATGCTGTAACCGTCTGTTCCTATTCCACCCTCCTGTCACTCAATTCCACAGTAATACTGGCGTGATCCACAGGCCCACTGATTGATTCAATTAAATTGTTTGGAGCCGGTCGTATATCCGAAACGCGGCTATGCCGGCCGGCGGGGTTTGTCAGACAGGATCACCGATATGTATTCGAACTGCAGAGTAATACTGATTTTAATATTGATAATGTCCGCTGGGGGCTGCGCGGGGCCCGGCAGGGACCCGGGGCTTCCGGTAACGGAGGTTACGGCAAACGGATATAAGGCATTTGAGCCTGAACCCGCCGCAGGGCCTGCCGGTATCGAACCGGTGGATGTTCTGAGTTTCGAGGAAGCCCTGGACAGGGCGCTGATGTTTAATCCCGAACTTCGCGCATTTTCGTGGAATGTGCGCGCCGCCGGCGCCAGAGCGCTTCAGGCCTCCTTATGGAGCAATCCTGAGGTGGAGATCGAATTTGATGAAGTTGGCGGCAGGGGTGAACTCAGCGGATTCGAAGGCGCCGAGGTGGCCTTTCTTCTCAGCCATCGGATAGAACTCGGGGGCAAGAGGGGCAGGAGGACGGAAGCTGCCTGCCTGGAAGGCGAAGCTGCAGCCCGGTCCTTCGAGGCAAAACGCCTGTCCGTGTATGCCGAAGTGGTCAAGAGGTTTGCCGGCGCGCTTGCTGCTCAGGAGTATCTCCGGCTCAACCGGGAACTTCTGGATGTCGCCGAAGAGATGTCCGAAATCGTGGCCCGCAGGGTAGAAGCCGGAAGAGACGCTGAGCTTGAGAAAACCAGAGCAGAGGTGGTTCTTTCCAATATGAGAATCCGGGAAAAAGCCGCTGTCAGGGAGCTGCGGCTTGCCAGGAAAAGACTGTCGGCGATGTGGGGAAGCAGCGAGTGCCGTTTCGACGGAGTGGATGGCGATCTTGCCGAGCTGCTGCCGGCGCCTCCGCTGGAGGACCTGGCCCCCCTGCTGGATAATAACCCCTTAATAGTCATGGCCGGATTGGAGCATCACAGGAGAAAAGCTCTTCTCAACCTGGAAAAGGCCCTGGCCATACCAGACATAACGGTAAGCGGGGGGATCAAGAGGTTCAATGAGACCGGAACGGACCTGTGGGTTCTGGGTTTTTCGGTTCCGATACCCCTGTTCAACCGCAACCAGGGCGGGAGGCTGGCGGCGGCCGCGGAACTGGATAGAGCCCGGGAAGAGCTCGGGGCGGCCCGTTCACGGCTTACCCTGGAGCTGGAGGAAGCAAGGAGCATTCTTGCCGGCAGCTATGAAGAAGCGGTTGAACTCAGGGAGAATGTGCTTGCAGGAGCTCAGAAGGTATATCTGGCGGCCGGCAAGAGCTACCGGAGGGGAAAAACCGATTATCTGAACGTTCTGGACGCACAGAGGACCATGTTCCAGATAAGGAAGCGCTACATAGAAATACTTTCCGAATATCATTCGGCCAGGGCTGACCTGGAGAGGATAACGGGCGGCCCCCTGGAGCCGGTTAAACCAGTTAGTGAAGGAGAAATGAGATGAAAACAGGAAGATTGATTATTGTCGCGGTTCTTTCGGCCGCCGTTTCATTATTATTTATAAGCTGCGGGGACGATCACGGCCACAGCCACGATGAAGGGACAGACGGCCACCAGCTTGAAGAACCCGTTGACGATCATGGCCACAGCCACGATGAGGTGACAGACGGCCACCAGCATGAGGAACCCGTTGACGATCATGGCCACAGCCATGATGAGGGGACAGACGGCCACCAGCATGAGGAACCCGTTGACGATCACGGCCACACTCATGAAGAGGCCGCCGGTGAGATTAATCACGGCCACACCCATGACCACGCGGCAGACCTGCCGTCTGATGCCGGGGGGGATGCTGCCCATGATCATGGGAGCTCAGATGGACCAGCCGGAGCTTACAATAACCATACCCATGAAAACGAATCCCCGGGAACAGTTCATTTGAATCAGGGAGAAATTGACAGGTTTGGAATAGATACCGAGCCGGCCGGCCACGGGGTTATAAGGCTGGCCAGGGAGCTTCAGGGAAAACTGGCTGTGAACGAGGACAGGACAGTTCATGTTGTGCCCAGGGTTTCCGGAATAGTCAGAGAGGTGAGCAGCCGCCTCGGCGACAGGGTCAGGAAGGGAGAGGTTCTGGCTGTCATAGAGAGCGCGGAGCTGGCTGATCTGAAGGCATCGTATCTGGCGGCCGCCGAGCGTTACGATATCGCAGGGGCGGCCTATCAGCGCGAAAAAAGACTCAGGGACGACGGCATATCCTCGGAGTCGGAATATCTGGAGGCGAAAAAGGCGTTTACGGAGGCGAAAATAGAGAGAAGAAGCAGCCGGCAGAAACTGCTGGCTCTGGGTTTCGATGAGGAGTATCTCCAGCGGCTCCGGCGGGAAACGGCGTCGATCTTTACCGAGTTTGCGGTGAGGGCCCCTTTCAGCGGAACAATAATCAGAAAACATATAACGGCCGGCGAATCGGTCAGGAGCGATACGGATATCTTTACCATTACCGATATGGACACAGTCTGGGCCGACCTTCAGGTTTTTCAGTCGGACGCGGAGTTTCTGGAGCCGGGCCAGGAGCTGGAGATCTGGTCTGACCATGGGACCGGTCCGGTACGCGGAAGGATCAGTGTCTTCAATCCGGTTATAGACAGGGATTCACGGACATCGCTTGCCAGAGTGGTTCTTGAGAACAGTTCCGGAAGACTCCGGCCGGGAACTTTCATTACCGCCCGGATCGCGGTGGGCAGCCACCCGGCGGATCTGGTATTGAAGCGTGACGCAATTCAGGAAATTGGAGGAGCGCACTGCGTTTTCGTGCGGAGCGCGGACGGTTTCGAGGCCAGGCGGGTGGAGCTGGGGCGTACCAACAGCGAGTACGCGGAGGTCGCCGGCGGACTCGAGCCGGGTGAGTTGGTGGCAGTCAGGAATTCGTTCATGCTGAAGGCGGAACTGAAGAAATCGGAGAAGGGTGCCCATGACGGGCACGGGCATTCTCATTAGAGATCTGGAGTATCAACTATGAAAAGCAGAATAATAGAATACGTTTTGAAGCGCAGGTGGGCTGTGGTGATCGCTTTCGCCGGCATCTGCGTTCTGGGAACCGCCTCCCTTCTGAAGATGCCGATTGACGCTTTTCCTGATATCAGCCCCAACCTGGTTCAGGTGTTCGCGGAGATGGAGGGAACCGCCCCGGAGGAAGTTGAGCAGTTCGTCACCCGGCCGGTGGAGATAGCCATGAGGGGGATAACTGGAGTGGAGAAGATTCGCTCCACTTCGTCTCCCGGGCTTTCCACGGTAAATATCTATTTCAGGGACGATATCGATATCTACCTGGCCAGGCAGCTGGTGGCTGAAAGGCTCCGGGAGGCCGAAGAGCAGATACCGGAGACGGTGAACATGCACCACGGGCTGGAGATGGGAGCGATAGCAAGCGGTATGGGGAAGATACTCTCGTACTACCTGGACTCTGATAGCCTCAGCACTACCGAACTGAGAACCATACAGGACTGGATTGTCAAGCGGGAGATACAGACGGTAAGCGGAGTGGCCAAGGTGATCAGCCAGGGAGGTTATGTCAGGCAGTATCAGATCAGGGTCAGCCCGGGCAAACTCCTGGAATACGATGTTACCATAAACGATGTAATAGAGGCGGTTAAGGAGAACAACCTGAACACCGGAGCCGGGATAATTGAGAGGGGGGCTGAAGAGCTGGTGGTCAGGACTGTCGGGCTTGCCGGGAACCTGGAAGATATCGGCAGGATCGTGATAGACGCTCGCGGCTCGGTCCCGGTCCAGGTAATGGATGTCGCCGATGTTCGCTACGGCAGGGCTTTCAGAAGGGGGGTGGGCCTTCTCAACGGTGATGAGGAGATAGTCATGGGCGGTGTCTATAAGACATACGGAGCCAATTCATTCGAGGTCATAGGAAGGCTCAGGGAAAGGATAGAGCAGATAAACAGGACCCTCCCGGAGGGGGTAAGTATCAGGATATATTACGACCAGTCCGCCCTGGTCAAAAACAGTATAGATACGGTCAGAAGAGCTCTGATCCTCGGGCTGATACTGGTCTGCCTGGTATCCTTCCTCTTTCTGGGAGATTTCAGAAACGCCCTGATAGTTCTATTTTCGCTGCCGTTCTCCATGCTGTTTTCCTTCATCTTCATGCACAGGTTCGGGATCCCCGGGGACCTCATCTCCTTCGGGGGGGTGGCCATAGCGCTGGGGATGATAGTGGATGCCACCATTATCATGGTGGAGAAGATCCAGTCTTTCTCCAGCGGAGAGAGCATGCTGATAAGAGACAGGATCGTATCCGCGGTCATGGAGGTGGGCAAACCGATCCTTTTCGCAACCTTTATAATAATAATCGTCTTCCTGCCCATCTTCACCCTCGGCGATGTGGAGGGAAAGATGTTCAGGCCTCTGGCGTTCGCTGTCTCCTTCACCATGTTCGGCGCGCTCATATATGCCCTGATCGGGGCCCCGGTACTGTACCGGCTCCTTCACGGAAAGAGCTCAAGGGGAGGCAGAAGCAGGGATGTTCATCCGGCGGTGATCAGCCGTTACCTGGCGGTCCTGAAATATTTCCTGGAGCGAAGGAAGAAGGTGGTCGTATTCATGGCTGTTCTGATAGCGGCCGGCCTGCTGACCTTCGCCGGCATGGGAAAAGAATTCATGCCGGAGCTCGGGGAGGGATCCATCCAGGTTTTCGCCTACATGAACCCCAACATCTCCCTTGCCGAGATAACCAGGACCACCGGAGAGATAGCAGAGGATATCAAGAGCTTCCCTGAAATCCGGAATGTGGTGGCCGATATCGGTTACGGAGAGGTAGGCCCCCACATGCACCACACCAACTACGCCTGCATAAATGTTACCCTCAATCCGAAGAAGCAGTGGAAGAATGCCCGGACCCGGGAGGAGCTGGTCTCACAGATCAGCGGCCGCATAGAAAACTATCCCGGTGTATCCGTCTCCTTCTCCCAGCCGATAAAGCACGAGGTCGACGGGCTGATCGCCGGGGCCGGTGCCGCGGTGGTGGCCAGAATATTCGGCCATGACCTTGAGATTCTCCGGGAGAAGGCCGCCGAGGTCAACCGGCTTCTTTCCGGGATAGAGGGGGTGGCCGACCTCAGAACCGAGCAGGTGGACGGCCAGGCCCAGCTGCTGATAGATATTGACGACAGCAGAACGGCCAGGCACGGCCTTGCCGGCGCCCCGATTCAGAACACCCTGCGGGCGGCCATAGCGGGGGTGGAGGCGGGAAAGGTTTTCGAAGGGGAAAAGGTATTCGGGATCAATGTCAGGTTCGACCGCCGCTACAGGGAAAGCCCCGAAGATGCGGCGGGGATTCTGATCCGGGCCCCCGGAGGTTACAACGTGCCGGTCAGAGAACTCGCCGATATAAGGACAGTGACCGGCCTGAGGCAGATAAGCAGGGAGGATACCAGGCGGTACATATCGGTTCAGTGTAACGTCCGGGGCAGGGATGTGGGAAGTTTCGTGGAGGAGGCAAGAGAGCTGGCTGAGAATAATATTGATCTGCCCGGCGGTTACCGCCTGGCCTGGGGAGGGCAGTTCGAGCTGAAGCAGGCGGCGGACAGAAGGCTCGCCCTGATAATTCCGATAACCCTGCTGTTGGTGCTTCTGATGCTCTACGGGCTGTTCAATTCATTCAGGACAGTTCTTCTGATAATGCTTAATATACCGCTGGCGCTGGTGGGCGGGGTGTTCGCCCTGGCGCTTTTCGGCGAGAACGTTAGCATACCCTCTTCCATAGGCTTTATAGCACTGTTCGGTATAGCTCTCACCGACGGGCTGGTGCTTATATCCAGGTTCGGCTACCTGAAAGACAGGGGGCTGAGCCTCCGGGATACGGTGATCTCCGGCTGCGCTTCAAAGTTCAGGCCGGTGGTCATGACCACCCTGACCACGGCGCTGGGCCTGTTCCCCCTGGTGATCGCCTCCGGAACCGGCTCCGAGATACAGAGGCCCCTGGCCATAGTTGTCATTGGCGGGCTGGTCTCCTCCACCCTGCTGACTCTGCTGGTACTCCCGACTATCTACGAGTGGGTATCGGAAAGAGGCAGGGACAGGCAGTAGAGGAAGGGCGTAAGAGATCGGGCAAAATTCAGTCAATGGGCCGGGAGTGGAGTTATTTACATCAGCGTGTAAATATTTATATCTTCACCCCGGCTTCTCTGAGCGCGTCGGCGTATTTCTTGACTCCCCTGACATAGGTGCTGTCGGGGTTGTACCTCTTGAATGAATATTCTCTTCCTCTTTGCCTGTATTCATGTTCTGTCAGAAAGTTTGCTACCGAAATAATCGCATCCGGCATGCTGAAGAGATCGATCCTGCCGTCCCCGTCTCCGTCCCGGGCGAACCTCATCGAAGCGGGCATGAACTGGGGGTATCCGATCGCCCCCGCCCTCGATCCCCTGACTTCAGCGGGATCAAAATTCATCTCCGCTCCACGATTGAGAAGGGCGGCAAGGTTGTAGAGAGCGCTCTTTTCAAGCCTGCGGCCTCTTTTCATGGCTTCCTCCCGGGTCATCGCGCCCTTTTCCCCGAATGCGCCCTCCCTTTCAAATCCCTCGATGTATTCTTCCCACAGAAAGTACTGGCCTATGAAGATCTGAATGATTTTCTGGCTTCCTGTTATGCTCCCCAGGCTGCTCTCCGAGTTGAGGATCGCGATTATGTCCGCGGGCTGGACCTGGAATCTATCGTGGACCTCTCTGAATATCTCCCTGTGCTCCTCGAAGAACCGGATCCCCTTATCAATAGATTCCCTGTCAATATCTTTCAGAAAGGCTTTCTCGTGCTGAATCTTCTGTTTCCTGATAGAGAGCGGATTCAATAGAAACCTGAGATTCCTGTCCGTATTTTCCTCCATCTTCGCCACATCCGGGGAGCTGAAGAGCTTTCTGAGCTCGGTTTCTGAATAGTTTTTCCTGACCAGACTGTAGAGCCGGTTGAACTTTTCCGGCTGATCGGAGGCGACATCTGCCATTCCGGAGACAGCCCGGGGCAGCAGAAAGAGTATTACCATCACAAGAAAACGTTTCATCATATTACCCAGCAGCATTAAATTATCGTGCCAGAGCTTTAATTTTCTATATCGCCGGTTAAGCACAGAAGTTTAAATACGTTACGTTAATGCATCTTCTTTTCCCTTGTAGAGGAAGATTGCATTATGTTAAAACATGGGTAACCGGCTGCATCATGCGGCGTTTGCATAATCGTTTCGGCCCACCCCGGCCACCGGCCCGTTATTTAAAAATATATCAATCCGGATTCTGCAGTCAAATTAAACGGATGTTTTTAATAATTATTTAATCTTCATTTTTCGGCTGAAAACAGGTTTCTGCAGATTTGTTCACCGAAGCATTTCTTTCTTCGAGGGGACATCTGATGTTAAGGCCCGGAAATTGCATGAATTTAAATAAGATGCATTCCCTTCACCGGGAAATAAGATAAAGAGATTTGCTGATGGGCGTTACTTAGAGTTCGTGAAGGCGGAAGAAAATTGAATTCTACAAAAGGCAATGGCGCTGACAGGGAGTTAAAGCCTAAAAAAGGCGGGTACTTACGCCTGGCTCTGCATGTGATCCTGATCTCAGTGGGTTGGATTTTCTTCGGTTACTTCTGGTATACAGTGATAAAGAGGGGCTGGTACGGAAGAGGAATTCCCCTGACACTTATTGCGATGGCCCTGTTTTCTGTTCTGCTGGTTGTCCTCATATCTCTCTGGATCAAGCATAATAAGAATATCGCCAGAGAAAACAGAAGAAAATCGGTACCCGAAATAGAAGACAGCTCCTTCCTCAAGGACAAGACAGGGCTTCAGGTGGTCTTTGAAGATATTTCTCTGCTCAGGAAGGCGCCGGTTGTGGAGATAGAGATAAGGGGGGGCAGGAAATTCATCAGGCCCGGATCTGGTGATATGCCCGGAGCTGCCGGCAGCCCGGAAGAAGGATCAGGTCAGGAAGAATAATGGATATCATTAACATTCTGGAAATTATTGAAAATTCGGCATGGTACATGGCGGCTCTCGCCTTCTTCGCCTGGTACCCGATATTCTCCAGCATAATGTGGATATTCACCGCCATCATTTACTTTTTCAGGAGAGAGAAGGGGGAGCCCGGCGAATTCTACAGCATGGACAGTTATCCGAGCGTCACAGTGCTGATTCCGGCCTTCAATGAAGAGAAGAACATAGAGGAAGTGCTGGAGAATGTATGCGGGATAGATTACCCCGACTTTGAAGTGGTGGTTGTGGATGACGCCTCCACCGACAGCACCGCCGCAGTTGTCCAGAGTTTCGTAAGAGAGGGTAAAGCCCGCCTGATAAGAAAGAAGGACAATCAGGGAAAGGCGATGGCGCTGAACGACGCGATTCCCTGCACCAGCGGAGAAATAATCCTTATCATTGACGCCGACGCGGTGCCTGACAGAGATATCCTGAAATACATGGTTCCGCATTTCAGGTATCCGCGGGTTGGAAGTGTTACCGGCAACCCCAGGGTGTTCAACCGGGAGACCATTCTTGGAAAGCTTCAGGCGATTGAGTTTTCTTCCATAATAAGTATCCAGAGGCGGGCCCAGAGGATCTGGGGGCGCCTGATGACCATGTCGGGGGTGGTGGGAGCGTTCAGGCGGAGCGCCCTGTACCATGTGGGCATGTATAATCCTGAAATGGCCACTGAAGACATAGATATCACCTGGAAGCTTCAGATGAAGCATTACGATGTCCGTTACGAAGCGAGATCGGTGGTGTGGATGAGGGTTCCCAATTCATTGAGGGGATTGTGGAGGCAGAGAAAGAGGTGGGCGCTGGGCCAGGGACAGGTGATCGGAAGACACGGCCCCTCCGCCCTGATATGGAGGCACAGAAGGCTGTGGCCGATACTGGCAGAATCAATTGTTTCGATACTATGGTCCTACGATTTTGTTATTCTCACCATTCTGTGGACTACTTCCTATTTCATGGGAGTCCCACCGGTGGGAGCTTCTCCGATTCCGAACTGGTGGGGCATGCTGATCTCTTCGGTATGCCTGATGCAGCTTCTGACCGGGGTTCTGCTGGACCGTCATTACGACAGAAGCCTGGGGTGGTATTTTGGAGCGGCGGTTTTCTACCCGATAATTTACTGGATACTGCTGGCTGTACTTACTGCCTTATTCTCCATAAGAGGGATACTGAAGAGGCCGAAGAAGGGGGAGGTAACAAGATGGAAACCGATAAGAGAGTGATGATATTCGAAGAGGCCGGCTGCCGCGAAACGGCATGCGCGACAAAGGAAAGAAATTGATCTTGAAAGGTAATATTAATAAGGCGCTTCTGATTGCGGCCCTGCTTGTTCTGGCCTTCAGCAGAGCTGCTTCCGGCGACGAGCCGGAGGATTTGATCAGGTCCGCCAGGGAGGCGGCTGCTTCCGACAGGCACCGGGAAGCTATAAGGCACTATCTGGCTGCGGTAAGGGCCGACAGTTCTCTGGCCGCGGAGCTGGGCAAAGAGATAGGGTATCAGTACACCTGGAGCGAAAA
>JAWODM010000012.1:0-13519 GCA_046483305.1 Candidatus Krumholzibacteriales bacterium
TTCCCTGCAGGAGCACCCGGAAGCCCTTTCAAGAATCGCTTCTGTGTTCTCAGGCCTGCAAATGCTCTCTATCTTGGAAAGCCCTGTAATTGTCATATCTCCGGACAGAAGCATTCTTATTATTCTCTTGGATCTTCCAAGAGCCCTCTCTGCCTTTATTCTTCTTACAGCCGTAGACTCCGAGTATTTAAGATACCTGGTACAGAAATCGAACATCGATGAATACCCCTGTTCGAGATATAGCTTTCTTCTGTCGATCTCTCGAAGATAAAGCAGGATTTTTACCTTGAGTTTTCTTTCTCTATCATTCAGAGAATCGAGGTTTCCAAGAAGATCTCTTGCCTTTAGTCTCTTAAGCTCGCACCGGAGCTTTCTGAACAGATCTTCGATTTTCTCTGGAGTTTCCCTGGAAATGCTCATAGCACGCCCTCCTCACGTTAAAACTTCCCCCCTTAAAGCATTTATTTAATTATACCACAGCTTCTGGGGCGGGCTGTAAGGGGCGCCAGGGCTGTTAAAAGAGGACAAAACGGGGAATAAGACAGGAGCAGGGGGGATAGGACAGCAGAGACCGCTTGCAGGGGCAACTGATTGATTATAAAAGGGATATGGTAACTGCAGGCAGGCTGTAAGTTTCAGAGCTGTCAAGGGAAAAATGGAAATATTTCAGGAAAAATCAAAGCGAGTCAGACCAATAGTTCTCCTGATAATAATCACGACTCACTCTTGACTAAATTCTGAAATAGAGATAAAGTTCTGGAATAAAGATTACAGATACAGCTGAGAAGGAACAGCCATTATGTCAAAGGTGAAGTTCGAAGATGTAAAGAAGATCTACGACGGCAAGGTGCTTGCCGCCGAGGATATCAATATAACCGTGGAGGACAAGGAGCTGCTGGTGCTGGTGGGGCCTTCCGGCTGCGGGAAGTCGACCGTACTGAGAATGGTCGCGGGGCTCGAGGAGGTGACCGAGGGCCGGATATTCTTCGACGACCGGGAGGTTACCGAGCTTGCCCCCAAGGACAGGAATATAGCGATGGTCTTCCAGAACTACGCCCTCTACCCTCACATGACCGTTGATGAGAATATGGCCTTCGGGCTCAAGCTGAGAAAAATGGATAAGGATGAGAGAAAGAAGCGGGTTAAGGAAGCCGCTGAAATACTCGGCATAGAGAAACTCCTCGGAAGGAAGCCGAAGGCGCTCTCGGGAGGACAGCGGCAGAGGGTCGCCCTGGGAAGGGCGATCGTAAGAAACCCCGACTGCTTCCTCTTCGACGAGCCGCTCTCCAACCTGGACGCCAAGATGAGAGTCCAGATGAGAACGGAGATAAGGCGGCTGAACCTCGAGATAAAGACCACCATGATCTACGTCACCCACGACCAGGTGGAGGCGATGACCCTGGGAGACCGGCTGGCGGTCATGAACGAGGGAAAGATACGTCAGATAGGGACCCCCATGGACCTCTACCACAGTCCGTCGGAGCTGTTCGTGGCATCATTCATCGGTTCGCCGGCGATGAATTTCATCACAGGAAAGATTTCCGGGGGTGACAGCCTTAAATTTGAATCGGAGCAGGTCAGCTTCGAACTGCCTGAGAGGTTCACGGCTCCGGTCAAGGAGAGCTCCGCCGACAAATTTATCCTGGGGGTCAGGCCTGAAGACCTTCATGTAGCCGAGCCTGAGCATATAGACGAAACCATCCAGTTCGATACCGAACTGGATGTATCCGAACCGCTGGGTAACGAGATAATCTATCACCTGCTCTGCAAGGGGCTGAAACTGGTATCCCGCGATACGACCAACATCGACGCCTCCCATGGCGATAAACTCAAGCTTTTCGTGGACCTGAACAAGATACACATCTTCGAGGGCGAAGGCGGCAGGTCGCTCCTTTATAAGGTTGAAGATAATTCTGGGAAAAAATCAAATTAGCAGTTAACCCTTGAGAAAAACCCTCCGGAGCGCGAGCGGGCATGGATTTCTGATCCGCAGGATCAGAAAGAGCGAGCGCGAGGCGGGAGCGGCGATTTCCTCGCCGGGGAAATCGACCGCGGTTTTGCTCAAGGGTTAACTGCTATCTATACTATCCCTTTACCCCGCCCAGAGTAAGGCCTGAGATCAGGTATCTGCTGAGGAACAGGAACAGGATTACCGCCGGGATGCTGACCAGGACGCTTCCGGCGGCGTAGTTGGCCCATTCGGTCTGGAAGGTGCTGCTGAGGCTCTCCAGCCCCAGGGGAAGCGTGTAGAGATCGGATGTGTTTATAAGTACCCTTGCCACTATGAACTCCGACCAGCCGGTAATGAAGCTGAACAGGGCTGTAATAACCAGGGCGGGGACGGCAAGCGGAAGGGTGACTCTGGCAAAGGCCCCTATCGGGGTGGTACCGTCTATCATGGCGGCCTCTTCCAAGTCTACCGGTATGGTATCGTAGTAGCCCTTCATCATCCATATGCAGAAAGGAAGCGCCGTGGCGGTGTATGAAATTATCAGCGCGAACAGGGTGTCCACCAGCGCCAGCTTCTTCATGATCACATAGAGGGGCAGAAGCAGCATGGTGGCCGGGAACATCTGGGTTACCAGCACAGCCACCATCCCCGCCTTCTTTCCCCTGAAGCGGAACCTGGAGAAGGCGTAGCCGGCGGTGGAGGCGAGTGAAACACCGAGCAGGGAAACCGCCAGGGTAACTATGGCGCTGTTCCTGAGCCAGGTGAAGAAGTTCTTCTTAAACATGACATTACTGTAGGCCTCCAGGGTGGCGCCCTCCGGGATAATGCTCAGAGAGGTGGAGAACAGCTGGTCTGCCGGCCGAAGCGATATCCCGAAGATCTGGACAATCGGGAAGACGGTTACCACGGTGATAACCAGGAGAACAGCATACACCAGCGCTGTTTTCATATTCCTCCTGAACCTGCTCTCTCTGATCGCCATCTCTTACCTCAATATGCCTTTTCCAGAGTTTTAGTCTGCCTTAGATATATCAGGACTATGATAAGAAGTATTATGAATATAAATACCGAAAACGCCGCGGCGTACCCGTACCGGTAGTATGTGAAGGCCGCCTTGTACACGTAGGTGACCAGTATGTGCGACTTGTCCGAAGGCAGCCCGCCCTCGGTTACCAGCCATATCACGTTCAGGTTGTTAAAGGTCCATATGGTGCCCAGAACCAGAGCGGGGGCCAGGACCGGCTTCAGCATCGGCAGGGTAACGTTGAAGAATTTCTGCCAGGGGGAGGCGCCGTCGATATCGGCCGCCTCGTACATATCTCTCGGTATGCTCTGAAGGCCTCCCAGGGTAACCACCATGATAAAGGGGAACCCCAGCCATATATTGGTGAGAATGGGAGCCACGAAAGCCCATATCTCGTTGGAGAACCACTCTATCGGCGGGATATGAAGCTTCTGCAGGATCAGGTTTATGGAGCCGTACCGGTAGTTGAACATCCCCTTCCAGGTAAGGGCGCTGATATACTGGGGCATCGCCCAGGGAAGTATCAGCAGGGCCCTGAACACTCCCCGGCCCGGAAGCTTCCTGTTGAGAAGCATCGCCACCGATATCCCTATAACCAGGTGGAAGAAGAGGTTGGTGAAAGTCCAGATCAGCGTCTTGAAGAAGTAGTAATAGAGGTCCGGCTCTGTCAGAAGCTCCCCGTAGTTGGCAAAACCCTTGAAGGTGTAATCCCGGATATGGTACAGGGACATATTGGTGGCGGAGATATAGAAGTTATAAATAAAGGGATAGACCACTACGCAGGCGATAACCGTCCCGGCGGGAAGAAGGAACAGCCATATTAATTTCCTTGATTTCATCTTCATTCCCTGAGACACGGGGGAACTGTATCGAACGCCTGACCCCCCCGGTCAGTTCTGAATCATTATTTTATTCTACCCTTTCATCTCAACGATCTTCTCGTCCGCTCTCTCCTGCATCTTCCGGGCCGCCTCGGCCGGATCCATCCTCCCCCCCATCACAGACTGGTAGAACGGCCTGATGGCATCCCAGATCGCCCTCATCTCCGGAATAAGCGGCATCGGCCGGCCATGCCCGGCCGCCCTCATCGAACCCCTTAGAACCTCGTTATCGAAGAGTTCTTCATCCTCGTAAATCTCTTCCCTGCTGGGCAGTATAAGCAGTTCGGAGGTTATCTCCCGCTGAGCCTCCGCCGAGGTCAGGTGAGTCACCAGCTCCTTCACCAGCGCCAGCTTCTCTCCGGGGACGTTGACATTTATGGAGTACCCCTTGCTGGAAAGGGTGGGAGTGGGATACTTGCCGGTCTCCGCTATCTTCGGGATCGGAACCACCGCAATGTCCAATCCTGCTTCGATATACGCCTTCAGAGACCAGGGGCCGTTGATTATGAACGCGGCCTGCTTCTGCTTGAACATGGCGTCGCTGACCTCGTAGTTACTCTCCCTGGGCAGAATCTCATGCTTATTTCTCATATCGGAGAGCAGCCGCAGGGCTTTCACCATCGGTCCGGTGTTCAGGGTAGGATTCATATCCTCATCCACCATCCATCCCCCGTATCCTCCCAGGAAAGGCACCAGCCAGAACGGCTCCATGAAGTTGAATACCAGTCCGTAACGGTCGGTCATCCCGTCCCCGTCCAGGTCCTCGGTCAGCTTCTGCGCCACATTGATCCATTCCTCGCTGTTCCGCGGAGCCTGGTCTACCAGCCCGCGGTTATATATCAGCATCAGATGGTTCCCCACCTGGTCCGGGACCGCGTAAATATGCCCGCCCAGGGCGGCAACGCTCCCCTCCCTGAAACTGTCGAAGTATTCCGGGGGGAACTGATCTTCCAGGGGCATTATCAGCTTCATCACGGAGTACGGCCCCACCTTATCGGCCGGCCCGTAAACCAGGTCAGGCCCTCCGCCGGCCAGCGAGGCGGTCTGAAACTGGCTGTGCAGCTTGTCAGTCTCGAAATGGTCGGTGGATATCCTGACTCCGGGGTGTTTTGCCTCGAATGATCTGAGATGCTTTTTGAGAAGAACCTGCTCTTCAGGGTCCTTCTGCTCCCAGATCACTATTCTGGTAGTTCCGTCCTCTCCGGAGCCCCCGCAGCCGGAAAGAATAACCGCGATTATTAACAGCATCCCTGAAATAAATTTTCTGAAATTCATATTTTCCCTCCTGAGATTCAGTTTATATACCAGTATGCGATATTTATCAAATAAAATCTACGGGAAAGCAAACAATGCTTTCGAGAATATTCTGGCCACGGCCGGTGAGGGGTACCGGATAAACCCTCCAATATTTTACTTGCAATTGAAAGATATTTAAGGATAGAATGTTCAGCGACGACAATCGGCAATATTCTTCGCAAAGGCGACTATGAAGAAATCAGCACTGATAATTCTGTCACTTCTTCTGATTATATCCGTATCTCTAGCCAGGCCCTTCAAAACGCCGGTAATCGACGGTGTTATTACCGGAGACGGAAGCGACTGGGATTACGACGATCTACGGGTTGACGACCCCCTGGAAGATACCGCATGGGAGTCCAACGATATAGACAACCTCTGGGCTACCTACGACAGCCTCAACCTCTATATAGGGATCCGCTACCAGGTGAGCGGCAACGCCATGCTGATAATGGTGGATGCCGGAACCGGGACCGGAACCGGTGATATAAACAACCTGGACTGGTACCCGAGGAACTTCAATTTCCCCGATTCGCTCTCCTGCGAGTTCCTGATAGCCAACTGGGACGGAGGAGAGCTGGGAGTAAGAAGGATCACCGGAGACACCTCCACGGAGGATATCACATCTTCATGCGAAACGGCCAACCTCAGCGCCGGCAACTTCTTCTATGAAGGAGAGTTGAGGATACCATGGGATGTCATCTACGGCGGCGGGCCGGGGGAGGTCGCCGGTAACGCGGCGGTTCGGCTGGTCGCGGTGATCGCCGGCGGAGACAACTGGAACGGCCCCGATTCCGCGCCGGACAACCCGGGCATGGACGGATCGGGATCTCCCACTACTATATATAATATGTACATTCTCCCGGTGGACAGGAACGGTGACGGGATGCCGGACCCCTTCCGGGGCTCCATATCCGGAAATGTCTCCCTGGACGACCCTCAGGATAATTCCACCGTGGTCAACCTCTCCCTCTACTACCAGGGAAGCGCCCAGCTGGTGGAACAGACCGAAACAGCTCCCGGCGGAGGCGATTACACCTTCCTCCGCCTCAAGGATGCCTCGTATATGGTCAGTGCTTCCGCGCCCGGTTACGCCACTATCAACCGGTCCGGCCTGGCCGTCAGCGGGCAGGCTCCCCTTACCGGCGTTGATTTCCTGATGACCCAGGCGGGAAAGATTACCGGTGAGGTCGCTTTCGCCGACGGCCCCGGGAATGCGGGCACGGTGGCCGCTTACGATTCTGTAACCGGAGCAATAGCCGGGCTGGGAGAAGTGGACATACCGGCTTCGGGGGGAAGCTTCGAGCTGGAGGTGCCGGACGGCACCTATTACGTAGTGGGCAGGGCGCCGGGATATGTCCCGGATACCACCATGGCGGTAGTTGAGAGCAGCGACAGCGTTTACGTGGGGACCATCAGTCTCAACACTGTCCGGGCTACCGGTATGGTATTGACAGATGAAGACGGGGATGAGATCTCAAGCATCAGCACCACTGTCAGTTTTCCCGATTCCGGAATTTATTTCTACGCCGCAGCCAGAGTGGAGGCCAGAGACGATCAGGGAAGGCTGGACCTGTTCGACGCCGCCGGGATACTCGACCAGGTGGCCCTCAGGGCAACCAAGCTCGATAATTATTCTCCACCCCGCGGCGATGTCAGATTTTACGACCGGGATACAGTTCCCCTGCCCGGCTCAACCATATCAATTACCGGCGGAACAGGGGAGTTCCTCATATCGGACAACCAGATCGAGGTCCTGCGTATATTCACCGAGAGCGAGGCGGACAGTGTCCGGGGACGCTTCAAGCTGGGGGTAAGGTCTGCGGAACCGGAGTTCGTCAGCCTGAGCTCAGTCACCGACACCATAGTAGCAGATAATACCGATGAAGCCGCCATAGAGGGCCAGCTCCTGGATATCAGCGGAAACCCGGTTCAGATCGCGGGTATAGACGTTAATTTCTCAGTCGCTCCATCATCCACCGGCGAAGGGACCTTCAAGATACCGGCGGTTCAGACCAATGCCGAGGGGAGATTCTCAGCCTCGCTGACCGCCACGGGAGCGGGGAATATCGATGTTACCGCCAGCTGTATATACAATAACAGGGAACTCGAGGTGACCGGAGAAGACGGAGAAGATTACGTCAGGATAACCGCGTTGGCCGGAGATCCCGTATCCATAGTGCTGTCAAGTGAATCGGAGCGGATGGGGCTTGAGCAGTCGATGAACATATACGCCCAGCTGGTGGATCAATACGGCAACCCGGTAACCCGGGGAGGGTACTCTCTTACCTTTTCACACGATCCTCCGGAGGCCGGGACTATCCAGCCTTCGTTCGCTGAGCTGGACAGCGAAGGTTCGGCAGCCGTAACTTTCACCTCCGACACCACCAGGTCGGCGGTAAGCGTTACCGCGCAATCATCTCCCCCCATAGAGGTGGAGGGCATCTCCTTCATGATAGAGAAGATACTGCTGTTCACTGATCCTCCTGCCCCGGAACCGGACCCGGCCCACAACAGCATACCCCAGATGGACCTGACCACCGTAACGCTCAGTAACACATCGGAGGCGATTAACATAACCGCCTCTTTCAGCACTGATTTCAGCGGCGTTCACATGATCGTCCTGCTGGAGACCGGTTACGGGGGCGCCGGCTACGGGGGAACCGACGACCCATTCGGATTCCCGGTATCCTACCAGCACCCCAACAAACCGGATTACGCCCTTACCTATAAATACTCATCCGATGATTACGCCGACCTGAGGTTCTGGGACGGCGAGTGGGTATGGTGGGACGACGGCGCCGGGGAGTACAGAAACCAGAGCCAGGGATGGGTGGAAGGCGTCGATATCCAGTCTTCGTGGATAACCAGGGAGGCAGAGTCGGTCAACATCAGCATACCGCTTTATATATTCGACAGCCTGGAATACCCGGATTCGCTGGGGGTTCAGGTTTACATAACCCAGGAAGAGGATACCAAGAGGTCGGCCTTCGATTCGGCTCCTCACGATTCCACCCTGGATATCGATTTCGACCCCCTCTCTCCCGGCGCGGACTGGTCAATCACCGAAACACCGGTGGCGCTGAGATATTACTCGGAAAGATACCCCCTTGAACTCGATTTTCCGGCACCTCCGGTTCTATCCAACCCGGAGGCAGACCCGCCCTCGGTCTCAGCGGGAGAAACTGTCACCTTCACCGTGGATGTAACCGGTGGTGGCGACGGCATAGGAGATGTGCTGATGGATCTGTCTCCTCTGGGAGGTTCACGCTTCCAGCGGCTGGTCGACGACGGAACCAACGGAGACGCCTCCGCCGGAGACGGAACCTACAGCCACCTCTACATGATAGATCCCCAGACATCCAGCGGGGAGTACCGGATGGAAGTCTCAGCCAGGGACGAATCCAATATATCGAGAGCGGACACTACCATATCTTTAGAGGTGGAGGGTACCCTGAATATGATAAGAGCTTTTGCCGACTCCACCGGCGACGACCACGGGCCAAACCAGTTCGGCAAGGGAGGATTGTATTATTATTACCCCACCAACAGCGTTTTTGTGAACAGCGCGTTCGACATAAGGCAGACCAGGATATTCGAGACCAGCAAGATAGTGGCAGGAGAAGTGATCCCCAGTTTCGCCTTCGAGGTAACCTGCGGAAACGTTCCCGACCCGGCCGACGAGGGAACCGCCGACTGGAACCCGCTTTACGCCGATATCAATATCCACAAGGTGGACATATACATAGACGCCTTCAAGGGAGGGGCCACCGAAGGGCTTCCCAACCGCCAGAACGATTTTGCCAGGTGGGACGCCTGGGATTACGCAATCGTGATGGAGGGCTGGTATAAAGGAGTTATAACTTCGGAAGGCAGGAACACCCCGGAAGCGTGGGCTTCCAATGTCCAGAAATCGGATCAGGATATCGTTCTGATAACAGATTTTGAGAATAATACCATTACAGGAGTAGTCTCCAAAGAGGCGCTGGGCAATCCCACTCCGGAAGATATCCAGGACTGGGATATTATGGTGGTCATGACCGGCCACGACGGCCACAGCGACGACACCAACTTCGGCGATACCAGGTGGGTCAACGAGAGTACCGGGGAATGGCAGTTCGGAGGCGGGGACGACAGCGACCGGGATGCCAATATCATCGATCTCTCCGTTTCACCGGGAGTGGGCAGAAACCCCGGAAGAAGCCAGAGCGAAATGCTCAATTACAGAACAGCGGCCGCTCAGGCCCGCTCGGAGGAGGGTGAAACCGCGGTCATACTTGAAACCACCATGTTCGAAGATCAGGGGCCCCCGGTAATAACGGTAAGGGACAGGACTGAAGAAACTGTGCCGTTCATAGCCCTGGTCAACTCCCCGCTCTACTTCACCGCTGAAATATCGGATGACGACGAAGTCTCCGGAGCGACTTTCAGCTGGCGTTCGGTATCCGACACCACCGCAGAATGGCCCCATGTGCTAAAGATGGGATACGCGGGAAGGGATATCTGGAGCGTGGACCTTCCGGTACAGCAGCTGGAGGAAGAAGTGCCGATCGCGCCATTCGACAGCACCAGGAATATTGAATTCATCATCGAAGCTTCAGACCCTTCCGGCAACGTAGCCATCACTCCCCTATACACCATGGAAATACCTCCCAGCGTGGAGTACTACCGGACTGACAGCCTGGACACCGGAAGCGATATCCTGGTGATGTGCCCGGAGGGGACATTCATAGAGATCCCGTCAAACTCCGTACCGTACTCCGTAAGGGGAACCCCGGCTTACCTGAAGCTGACGCCCCATTACCTCTCCGAATTCAACCGTCCGGCCGGAAAAGTCTCCTCCATAAATGTTCTCAGAACGATCAGAGTGGAGACCGCCGGCGGCGAAGAGATCAGCGAGTTCAGGGAAGCTATATGGATTTCGCTGCACTATCCGCAGTACTCCATCGAAGATATAGACGAAAACCTGCTGGGTATATACAGGTATAATTATACTACCGGCACCTGGATATACCAGGGAGGCAATGTAAATCCAAACGGAAACCTGATCACACTGCAGACCACTAAACCGGGCACCTTCGGAATATTCTACTCGCCGGATTTCAAATACGCCCCGGCAGAGGTCTTCTCCGGGGTTACCTTCTCCCCCAACCCCTTCTCCCCCAACGGTGACGGGGTTTATGACGAAACCAATATAAGTTTCTTCCTGACAGAGGAAGCTACAGTTACCATAGAGATATTCGACGTAGAGGGAAACAGGGTAAGAAGACTGATAGAGCGGGCCCCCTACACAGCGGAAGACTCCAGGGACAGCCGCCCCAGAAGAATCACCGGCATTACCTGGGACGGAAGGAACAATATGGGCAATACCGTGCCGTTCGGGATTTATATATGCAGGTTCACGGTAAGCTATCAGATGGGCGGCGGTCAGAGAACTATCAGACAGAACAAGGCAGTGGCGGTGGTAAGATAATATGTCCGGTTACGGAAAAAGAATAATAACGGCTATATCTGCGGCGGTGATACTGATTTCATGCCGCGCCGGGGAGCTCCGGGCCGATTTCCGCCATGCCAGGATGGGCCCCCGCCCCAGGGCGATGGGGTCCGCCTTTGTGGCGGTTGCCGACGACGCCAACTCGGTCTACTGGAACCCGGCGGGGATGACCCAGGTAAACAGGTTCGAGGCGATCGGCTGCCGGACCAGCCTGTACGATGTGGAAGGGCTTTCCAACGATTATATTACAGCGGTATACAATTTGCCCCGTTACATGGCCCTCGGGTTCAGCTGGGTGCGCCTTGGACTGGAAGATATCTACCATGAGGACACCATAAACATGGCGCTGTCCGGAAAGGTCCCCTCCATAAGGGGGCTGTCCGTCGGAGCCAGCGTCAAGATGTTCCTGCTGGCCGCCCCCGGTTACGAAAAATACAATGACCCGGCTTACGACGGAAGGGTTATCGAGCCCAGCTACGATATAGGTGTTCATTACGCCCCGGCTGATAACTGGTCGGTGGGAGCGGTAGTATACAATATATCCGAGCCGAAGATGGCTCTCCTGAAAACCACCCAGAACCCGGACCCCATTCACCGGAATATAGCGGTGGGGGTGCAATACGTTTTCCGTGATGTGCTGATGATGACATACGATATCAAGACCAGGTTCGGGGACCCGGGAGATACCGAGGGGAGAATCGGCGGAGAGGTATGGTTTTTCAACACGGTGGCGCTCAGGGGCGGTTTCAAGCAGGACCGGATGACCGCCGGCCTGGGGCTGAAGCACACCTTCTGGCAGCTCGATATCATGCTGGAGACACACAATGAACTGGGTAATATGTATCAACTTTCGGCTACTGTGAGATTATGAGAATCAGAATAACGTCAATAATGATAACATTTGCGCTCCTGGCACTGGCTGCCGCGCCGGCCTCCGCGGTTAACAAGCTGGAGGGTTACTATGAGATGGAGGCCTCCATCCAGAAAACCGACCAGCACTGGAAATTCGGGCCGCCGGGCGGAGAAGGGATGCCCAAGCATTACGTGGAGTTCAAATACCTCAGCTGGCCGTATACCAACCTGGAATCGTTCTTCAAACTGAGGGCGACATCGAACCGCGACGACAACCTGACCCCCGAGAGCGAGTTCAAGAACCCGGCTTTCATAGGGGCGGAGGGCCACCTGAAACTGAACGGCGAAAATTGGGAAAGCTACCTGTTCTACCGCCAGAACAGGTTCTGGATACATGACGACCTGATATTGAATCTGGTGGACCAGAACAAACTCAAGAACGATAACTGGGGGCCGCAATCCAGCGGGATAAGGCTCGATTTCTGGGACCGCGACCTCTGGAAGGTAAGCGGGCTGGGAGGAACGGTTATCTACTCCGATGACGGGGGAACCTTCAGCTGGAATACCGGTTACAATTTCCCGGACGGCACCGACAACATCATATTGAGGTTGAAAAAGGATTCCTTCAATGAGAGGCTGAGTGTCGGAACCATGTACCTTCGCAAGGACTGGACAAATACCGGCACCAAGCTTGAGGAAGAGAGGCAGCATTACCTGAATACAAGTTACAATCAGTTGTTTTCATGGGATATAAGCCTCCACCCCAGAAACTTCATGAGGAATGGGACCAGACTGGGGCCCCTGAACATAGATAACTCAAGCTGGATATTCCAGTACGCAATCAGCGACGACCCCTACCAGATAGAAACCGACGACACCAGGGGCGATAAGGATAAGGACGCCTTCTCCCTGGAGGTCAGGAATATACGTCTTTCGGCCCTGACCATGCACGCCTGGTACAACGATTTCGGAATCAATTTCAGGGATTATATGTCGTACAGGTTCGACGAGGGGAATGAATACAACCGGAGGCAGTACCACATCGAAGGTTTCTATCTCTTCCCCAGGAAGGCGGTAACCGCGACGGTATCATACGACTACTATGAGAGAAAAGAGATTGTCAAAGGCGAGGAAACCGGCAACCTCAGGCCTACCTACAACTTCTACAGCGAACTGTATATAGAATTCATCAAGGGTTTCAAGGGCAAGATCGGGTACAACCGGTGGCACGGTTTCGACGGTTCGGCGGAAATCTTCGATTTCTATACCTATCCTAACATATTCGCCGAGCTATCCGTGGAAAACAAGCTGGCCAAGGTCCGGGTGCAGGGCAGGATCCGCGACTTCAACACCTTCCGGGAGGTATACGCCTACGGATTCGATATGGAATTCAACGCCACCGGCAGGCTGAAAGGTTATTTCAGGCTGCTCAACGTAAATGAGAAGACAGAGGCGAGGGCGACAGTCTTCGCCCAGATAAGATACGATATCGGTTATGGGGCGGAGTGCTTCCTTGAATACGGAGCGCCCTGGGACAGCGACCACCTGGTAAACACCGACGCTTTCGTCAACGAGGGTTCCGGCACCCGTCTTAATAATATGACCAAGCTGTTTCTTAAACTCTATTTCTAGAAGGATTGCGACATGAATTTGAAAAGAAGAAAAAAGAAAATCAAAACTGTCTGTCCGCGGGGAGCGGAAAGATGACAGAAACCCATTGGAATTTTCGAGACAAGAAGGAGAGACGCCATGTCTTTCAAGACCCGTATGCTGGGGGCCGTTTCCGCCGCCGTTCTTAGCCTGAGTGCCCTGCCTGCCTTTGCGGATGGAATCGAGGTGCATGACGCCTACGCCCGTGCATCGTCGATGATGTCGAGTTCGGGCGCGGCCTTCATGGTCATCCATAATGACGGCGGTTCCGACGATCATCTGGTCGATGCCCGGTCGGATGTGGCCGACAAGGTCGAATTGCACACCCATCGCGAAGATGAAAACGGGGTGATGCGGATGATCCATGTCGA
>JAWODM010000065.1:0-55903 GCA_046483305.1 Candidatus Krumholzibacteriales bacterium
CTTAAAATGGTAATAGGCATGTCCCTGGCGTATGTCACTTCTTTCGCCGGCCTGCTGCTGGCTTATTTCTCCTACCGCAAGCACCGGGGCCGGAAAGATGACGGCAGCGAAAGCTCAGGAAATCAGAGCGGGTAGCATGGTGAAATCATGAAATACAGTATAATAGGCATTCTGGTTCCCCTGGTGGTTCTGCTGCTGTCGTATTTTGTGTCGGATCTTCTCTTCCGGCATTTTTCCGGAAAGGATCTCTGACAGAGTATTCTCCAGCTCAATTGAAAGACTGGCAATACACTTTCAGGGGAGGGATAGATCAGGAAGGCCGGGTTTCCGGTATTGATCACGCGCGATTTGAGAACCTGGCCGATTCGGAAGGAAGCCCCCCTGCCGCCGGACAGGGCCTACCTGGTATACAACAACTTCATAGACTTCCATTCATTCTGCGATGTATTCGCGGAACCACCCGGAGAAGGAACGGGAATTCAGAATCTGAAGCGGATAGGCCAGCGGATAGTGCACTCCGCGGCTCATTCACGTCCTCCGGTTGACCTGGGGGGAATTATCTCCGGGGGCTCCTACTTCCAGAACGGCAGGATTACTCTGGAACTGAAGGGTATCAGCCAGGTGGATGGAACCCCCTGCGCGCTGGTAGGTTATGATTCCGGCGAGAGCTCGTATGAGATGTTCATGGAACCGGTGCCCGGGATGAAAATAGAAACATCGGGAAGCTCTCACTACATGGGCGACATTTACAGGGACCTGGAAACGAATTGGGTGCGCAGGGTTACCATGGCCGAATTCGTGGTCAGTGAAACAGAAATTCCCATGCAGGAGGGAAATATCAGGTCGGTGGTCGAACGGGAAATTTAAAATAATCGCCCGCCCGCAACAAATTGCTTCTTTTCGCCGTAATTATTTATTGATAAGATAATTCCAGGTTGCAGTTGTTTCTTTATAATGAAAGGGTGGAAAATGAAGTCTTACCGGTTACCAGCATGGCGTCTTTTTCTCATGGCAACGGCAATTATCCTTATAGCCGTTCAATTCTCATCAACAAACTGCCTGGCCGGGGCCGGGAAACCTCTTATGAGATTCCCCGATGTGGGGCACGGCCGGATAGTTTTCGTTTACGGCGATGATATCTGGACCGTCCCCGAGGAAGGCGGAGTGGCATCGAGGCTGACCATCAACGACGGAACCGAAAGGTTTCCCAAATTCTCTCCCGACGGGTCGATGATAGCCTTCACCGGGGAATACGATGGAAATTCAGATGTATATGTCATGAATGTTTACGGAGGTGATATTACCAGAGTGACTTATCATCCGGAAGAGGATGTGGTGGTGGGATGGCATCCAACCGGGAATAAAATTATATTCAGGTCGGCCAGGAAGAGTTTCAGCAGGTTCTACCGGCTTTTTCTGATATCTCCGGATGGAACGCATCCGGAAGAGCTTATAATGCATGAAGCGGTTCAGGGATGCTACTCGCCGGACGGCGGGAAGATCGCCTATAACCGGGTACCCAGGGAATTCCGGACCTGGAAGAGGTACCGGGGAGGAACCGCCCAGCAGATATATCTCTTTGATTTCGACAAAATGAAAGATACCAGATTGACTGATTTCCCGGGTACCGACCGGATCCCGATGTGGTATGGAAACAGTATCTATTTCAGCTCCGACCGGGGAGGAGTTCTGAATATTTTTTCATACGATCTGGAAAGCGGAGAGGTCAACCAGGTTACCTTCCATACCAGGTTTGACGTCAGAAGGCCCAGCATCGGCGGGGGAAAGATAGTTTACGAACTGGGTGGGACTCTGCGCCTGCTCGATATAGACAGCGGAGTGACAGCAGAAGTTCCGGTCAGAATAGAGGCCGATGCTCCCGAACTCCGGCCGGCTATAATAGATGTGAAGGACCGGATAACTTCGGTGGATTGTTCTCCCTCGGCAGAGAGAGCCCTGGTCACCGCCAGGGGCGAAATTTTTACGGTTCCCGGAGAACACGGCCCCACCAGGAACCTGACCATGGATTCCGGTTCCAGGGAAAGGGGAGCGGTATGGTCGCCGGACGGCACGAAGATAGCTTATTTTTCCGACAGGGACGGGGAATATGATATCTATGTCAGATATATGACCGGAGATAAGAAAACGGTTAAGCTTACTGACCTCGGCCCGGGCTACCGGCATACTCTTCTCTGGTCCCCGGACAGCAGAAAGATCGCATTCGCAGATCAGACCCTGGCCTGTTACTATATAGATGTAGAGGGCCGGGACCTGACATTTGTTGACCGGGCTGAATATGAGAATGTGGACGTTTCTCTCAACAGCAAACCGATCCACGATTACTGCTGGTCGCCGGACAGCCGTTACCTCGCCTACTCCAGGATGACCGGGGACCAGATTTACCAGGTATATATTTATTCTCTGGATAAGGATGAGACACACTGCGTCAGCAACGGGCTGTTTAAGGATTTCGGCCCTGTCTTTTCAAAGGACGGAGGCCATCTGTTTTTTGTTTCCAACAGGCGTTTTGACCCTACTTTCTGCGATTTTGACTGGGAAATGGTATACAAGAAGGCCGCCGCGATATGCTGCCTGACCCTTAAAGAGGATGGCGGCCCGCTTCTTGATTTCAGAAGCGACGAGGTGGAAGTTGCCGGCGGCGGAGAGGAAGAGGCGGATAGGGGTGAAGACAGAGTTGAGATAGATTTCGACGGTATAAAGAGCAGGCTGGAGATGCTTCCGCTTCCCCGGGGAAACTACCGGGAGCTTTCAGCCAGCGGGAAGTATCTCTTCTATCTGAACAGGGACGAGGGAGATTTCAACCACTTCGAATTCAGGGCTGTGGGGCCCATGGACCTCTGCAGGTTTGACTTCGAAGAGAGGGAAGAGAAGACGGTAATTCCGGGGATAGACAGCTACCGCCTCTCCGCGGACGGAGAAAATATCGTATATAAAAGGGGGCGGGATGTGGGGATAATTTCCGCCGGGGCAACAGATTCGGGAGGTGATGCCCTTGACCTGTCAGGCCTTTCCATGAAACTGGACCCCCTGGCTGAGTGGAAGCAGATGTACTATGAGGCCTGGCGGATGGAAAGGGATTTCTATTACGAACCGAATATGCACGGGCTGGACTGGAAAGCCATGCGGGATAAGTACGCCGAGCTGCTGCCCAGTCTCTCCTGCAGGTCCGATCTCCGGTATCTTATCGGGGAACTGATAGGAGAACTGAATACCTCCCATACCTATGTTTTCGGAGGCGATTACAGAAGGAAGGCGGATAGGGTCAATATCGGGATGCTGGGAGCGGACTGGGAAGTAAACCGGAAAGCCGGGCGGTACCGCTTCGGAAGGATTTACCGGGTTGCCGACTGGACCAGAAGTATTATTCCTCCCCTTGCCGGGCCGGGAGTGGATGTCAACATGGGCGATTACCTGATCAGTGTGAACGGAAAGGATGTAACCGCGGACAATAATGTATACAGCTACTTCGAAGGGCTCGCCGGCGAACAGGTCAGGATCGGGGTCAGCTCTGAACCTGATGACAACTCTCCCCGTATTTACACGGTTGAGCCGCTCAGGGGCGAATTTACACTCCGTTATCTCGGCTGGGTGGAACACAACAGGCAGGTCGCGGCGGAGAGTTCGGGAGGAGAGATAGGGTATATTCACCTGCCGGATACATACCTCGGTTCCGCCAGGGAGTTCCCCAAGTACTTCTATTCCCAGACCAGAAAGAAGGGGCTTATTATAGACGGAAGGTTTAACGGAGGCGGCCTTAACCCGGCGATCTTCCTCAGGCGGCTCCGCAGGGAACCTCTTACCTACTGGACCAGGAGGTATTCACATGATCAGACTTCACCGGCGGTTGCGGTAAATGCTCACATGGTCTGTCTGACAAACAGGCAGGCCGGTTCCGGAGGAGATGAGCTGCCCATGGAGTTCCAGATGTTCAATATGGGCCCGGTTATAGGGACCAGGACCTGGGGAGGGCTGGTTGGAGTTTCGATGTGGATAGGCCTGGTCGACGGAGGCGGTATTTCCGCTCCGGATTACCGTATATATGACAGGCAGGGCCGGTGGATAGTGGAGAATGAAGGCGTGGAACCGGATATTACGGTAGATCTTGACCCGGTGGAGATGTCCAGGGGGTTTGACGCTCAGCTGATGAAGGGGATAGAATACCTTAAGGATAAGATAGCCAGCGATCCTCCCGAATGGCCCGGGCACGAACCCTACCCGGTTGATAAGCTGACCGAGTAAGTTCGCCGGAAAGGGACAGACTGAAAAATTGGGGTTGACATATTTCGGTAAATTGTGTTACACTTATCCTTGTCGAGTATTTTAAAGGTTTCCAACGAAGCACGGAAAAGCCTTAAGGAGGTGTAAGGAGACCCCGTTACGTGCTTAAAGGTCCCAAACCTGGAAGGTTTAGGAGGTTTTAGAAATGTTCAAAGGAAAAGTTTTGCTTTTCGCTTTGCTGTTGGTTCTTTCGACTTCGCTGTATGCGGGTGAAGTTGATGATTGTAACTCCACAGTTACGCTGGTTGGTGTTTCGAATATGCTGCTGAACGTATGTCCAGCTGCAGACATGGATCAGCTGACTGACAAGGGCGGTTACATAGCTATCTCAGTAAAGGACGGTTCCGACGCTGGAATCTCAGGTATTCCCTGGACAGATTACTGGATGGGCGCCTGTGACCCCGCATATGAAATTGGTCTTTGTTGTGATGGCATAGTTGCCGATTCGCTTACCAACAGTGATGGTGAAACCACAATTTCCGGTTTCATCGGTGGTAGCGGATGCGTTCTTTCAGGCGGCGTATACATGGCTGTCCAGAATAAGACAATCCTGGATGAGACCGGTGATCCCGGCTGTACGCTTGGAAATCCGATCTGCCTCTCAATAGAGGTAAGAAGCCCGGATTACATTATCGACGGAAAGGTTGACCTCTCAGATTTCTCAGCATTTGTAAACTCATGGGCACTCTGCAGTGGTGATGCAAGCTACGAAGAATGCTTTGACTTCATTAGCAATGACTGTGTTGATCTGAGTGATTTTGCGTCTTTCTCGGCGCACTGGCAGCATGAATGCCGTTAAGAAAGATCTGACTGCCTTTAAATTTTACAACTTGTTTTGGGCTGCTTTACAACAAAAAGGAGTTGGATAGAGATGAAGAGAGTACTGCTAGCATTAACAGCCATACTGATTATTCCCGGTATGCTGCTGGCGGATAGTTCGCTGGGAGTGTACTTTGGGAATGGTCAGCTTTACGTGAAAGAGGGCGATGTACCCCCTTATGGCCAAGTATTTTATGGGTACCTGTACATTTATGCGCCGCACGTGGTGCGTTCATTCCAGTATCAGCTGGTAATGGATCCCGGTAATGTATATCCTTCCGACTGTGAGCCTATGCTCCTGTCGGTGGATAAGCCCTGGAATTTCGCGCTCGAGATTGGTGATCCGCTTGGCGGTCATGCCGTCACCTATAACCCGCAGCTTGCCTGCTACGGAAATGGGTTCGATCTGGCACTGACCTACAATTTCATGATGCCCAGCGGGTGTTCATGCGCGGATATACTTAATTTCGAGATGATGATTGGACCAGCACCGGAGGAATTCGCGATTCCGCATCCTGAATACGGTGGTCTCTATGGAACATACGATACCACCGAGGAAAATGACATCCAGTTTCCGATCGACGGCCTGACCTCAACCTTATGTATCGAAGAAACCGATACTGAGGAAGAGAGCTGGGGTGCTGTAAAATCGATGTACAGATAATCCTGAAGCCATATGGCTGTTATTACAGGATATAAATTGGTAATTATGTGCTTGTTTTAGTTTTCAATTGGGAGAGAAAAATGAAGAAAGTTATAATGACTCTGGCGATACTCGCCTTCTTCGCAGCTGGAGCGAACGCGTGTGAACCTTACACAGCGCTGCTCTTAAGCGAGAATGAAGACCCAACGGCGGCATCCATGGAAGTGTCCCCCGCCCCTTATGAAGAAGTTGCTTTGAGGCTGTGGATGTACAATGATGTCGTTAAGGGCTTAACTGGCTTCGAGCTGGGTATGGATTTCGGTCCCGCCATGTATATGAACGCTACCGTAAATCCTGGTGTTCCTGCTATCATTGGCGATGTACTCACTTGCAATTTTGCAGGAGCTTTCCAGCTGTGCCAGATGGATGAGTATGTCTGGCTCGTAAAGTACACCTTCCCCTATACGGGAGACCCTCACATGGTTTCAACCGTTACCAACTGTGATACGGGTAACTACATTGTTACATCATGTGAGACCGATTACCCGAAGTATCCTATTACCGAAGGCAACCAGTTCGGCGTTAACATGTCCGCTGTTGTTGATTCGGAAACAGAGAGCTGGGGAGCTGTCAAGTCGATGTATCGTTAAGAATGCGTTGATTTGAGTATGCAAGCTTGGGCCGCGCGGCTTTTCCGTGCGGCCCTTTTTTTGCCTCGGGGGCACCTGAAACCGGGGGGTGTTATCATGAAAAAGGGAATAATATTTATAGCGGCTATCCTGATGGTGATAGTGCAGGCTGGCAAATCTGAACCTTACTCGATTATTTTCGTTGAAGAGGGGGCTGAACCGGGAGCTGGCAATTGTGATCTCTACCCAGCGTTGTATGCCGAATACCAGGTCAGAATATGGGTACAGAACGATACAGCTGACGGATTCATCTCCTGCCGGCTGGATATAGATACGGGCGACGACGCGATTACCGGCAAGCAGTATAACCCTGATTTTCCGGTAATTACGGAAGGGAATTTTGCCTTTCCGGAGTGTCAATACGATCAATGGGTCTGGCTCTGCGTCTATTCAATACTCTACAGCGGTACTCCCCATTATCTCGCATTTATTCCGGATTCGAACACCGGGGAGATGAATGTAACAACCTGCAGGACGGAGAACTACCCCGTGGAGGACCTGCCGGCCGGTAATGAGTTCGGGGTAAATCAGCCCTGTGTCTATGACGCCGGCGAAGAGAGCTGGGGAGCGGTCAAGGCGGTGTACAGGTAGGGCGCTCCGGAAAGATTATCAGAGGATTGCAGGGGATTTGAAGAACCATATAACAGGAGGGCTTTCATATGAAAAAAGTGATAAAGACCTTTCTTATATTAACTTTTATTTCGACTGGTGTAGACGCTTACAACGAATATATGGTCGCCTTTTTTACTGAGGGTGATGATCCCATGCAGGAATCATGCGATATCCTGGTTGCTGATTATACTACTGTGTGCATCAGAATGTGGATAAGAAATGAACTGGCTGCCAGGGGATTGAAAGGTTTCGAGCTTGGAGTGGATTTTGACAGCGAGGATTTTGTTGCAGCGGAAGGGAACCCCGGGGTCCCCAGCATTATTGGTGACCTTACCACCACTGCTTTCGCGGGCGCTTTCCAGGAATGCCAGGCCACAGACTGGGTCTGGATAGTAAAGTATAGTCTCATCTATATGGGTGAACCGCACTATGTATATGCCGTGCCGAATTCGGACACCGGAAACTTTATTGTCACTTCGTGTGAATCCGGGTTTCCAAAATATAACCTTTTAGAAGGGAATATGTTCGGTGTTAATCTGCCATGCGGCTGAACCCCTCCGCAGGATGCGGAGAGCTCCAGTTGGGGAGCTGTGAAGTCGCTTTTTCGTTAGGCGGGCCTGTTTCCGGAGGCCTTTATTCTTCTTGATTTACACGCTGAAATAGCTTAAACTTATATAGATAGATGACAATAATTTCCGCCCCTGTTCCATTTTAATTATTTAAGGAAAGGTTCATCCCCTTGAAATCGGGTATGAGTGCATTCGGGAAGAGGACTGTATCTGTACTCTTTTTCTCTCTGGCAGTCCTGCTCTTAAAATATGGAGTTTTGTCCGCCCGGGTGGATAATGTGAGGTCCTCGCCCGGCAGAGTGACTTTCGATATAGTAACAGGCCGGCCGGAACTTAGGGAAACCGGCGATGGGGCGGTCAGGATAACGCTTGAAGGGTACGGTACATTCTCCCCGCCCGGAGCACCTGAGCTTCCCGGCAGGATATTCAATGTGGCGGTTCCGCCGGAGGGGGAACCTTCCGTCAGGGCTGAGGTCCTTTCCAGGCAGCGGCTGGGGAATATCAGGCCGGCCCCGAGGAGAGGGAGCAGGCTCCGCAGGGGAGAGGATGATATCCCGGTTACCGAAACATATCTTCCCGGGGCCAATCCCTGGGAGGGCAGGGGGCTTCCCCCGGTCGTTTCAGTGGGGAGAGGGAGTTTCATGGGGAGAGTAATGGTGCTCCCGGTCCGGGTAATTCCGGTGGGAAGGGGCCCGGATGGTTACTGGATAGCAAGAAAGATCCGGGTGACCATCGATTTTCCTGAATCGGAGGAGAAGTCTGACAGAGCGCCGGCTGAAGAATGGAATAATATATACAGGAAGGTTCTGGTTAATCCCGGTGATGTATCAAAATACAGCAGAAAAGTACAGAGGCCGGAGATCAGGGTGAGCAGCCCCGGCCAGAGCGGAAGGTCTCTGAGGATAAGGATCCCGGAGACCGGATTGTATGTTCTGGGAGCGGATTCTCTGAACAGCATCATGGGCGGAGGCCCGCTGGCAACCGGCCAGTTCGCGCTGAAGAGGTACTACTACGATGAATCGGAGCCGGGCCTTTACCGTGAGAGGGATATCCCCATGGCAGTGATAAAGGGGGAGAATTCGTCCTCGGAGTATTTCGAAGAGGATGACCTTCTCTATTTCCATGCCGAGGGGATAAGGGACGATCCGGCGGCTGGAGATACCATAGCGGCCTTTACCGGAGACCACGTGGTATGGCTGGAGGAGAACCGGTTCGGAGAGATGATGATCGAGGGGAGCGGGATTGAACCGGGGGGAATGCCCGCCGAAAGCTCTTGCAATTCGTTAGTGCATGTGAGAAGGGATACATACTACAAGAAGAAGATTAAGTCGGGAGCCAGAGATTATTATTTTGCCGCCGTGCCCGGCGAGAACAGCGTTTCATCTTCTTTTTTCTGCAGGGACGTCTATTTTGAGGGAGATTTTACTTTGACTGTCTCTCTCAGGGGGGTCTATGAGTCGGATAACAAGAACCTGACCTTCGAGATACGGAATTCCAGGGGCAGTTTTGAGATAGGCTCCGGAACCCTGCTCGGTGAAGAGGTTAAGGGCTTCGTGTTCGGCTCTCTTCCGTCAGATTCCCTGGCTGAAGGAGAGAATACCCTGGTCATCTCGAGCCAGAGCACGGAGTTTCCGGTTCTTATTAATTACTTCTCGGTGGAGTACTCCAGAATCATGAATATCGGGGACGGGATACTCGAATTCACCCTGGAAAGTTCCCCCGATTCGATTATGATAACCGGTTTCAGCGAGCCGGAGGGTTACCTGGCCGAAATAACCGGCCAGACAGGGCACACCATTTATACCCTGACCCCGGAGATGTTCTCCCCGTCGGGAAATGAATATACCCTGTCCATAAAATTTCCTCAGCCGGCAACCGGAAGGTATGCTGTTTTCGAGAAGGGGGCCGGAAGGCATATCTACAACAGGTGGATTACCGAGGATGCCGCCTCTGATATTAAGACCAGGACCGGGCCCTACAATACTCTGATAATCGCCCACAGCGATTTTCTCCCTCCCGCAACTGACGCTGTATCTGAATACGTTTCCTGGCGGGAGCAGCAGGGATACAGAATCCTGACCGCCGACGTGCAGGATGTGTACGACGAGTTCAACGGGGGGCTTCCCTCCTGCAGCGCCATAAAGAGATTTATAAAATACGGTTACCTTAACTGGGGAGTTGAATTCGTCATGCTGGTCGGCGATGCAAGCGAGGACCACAAGCGCCTTTATGCCGGCAGTGCCGGTTCGGGGCCCGACTTTGTCCCCTCCTATACCTACGCCATGAGGATGGACGCGATAGGTTACGACGATGAAGTTGTAGCCACGGACAAGTGGTACGCTTTCATCGACGATGACCTGCCCTTCGGCTCGCCCAGCCGGGAAAAGGTTTTCGACGCGGTTAATCAGGCCGGGAGCGATATCAGGCTGCCGGCGGCTCCATACCCCGATCTCTTTGTGGGAAGAGTGCCGGTCAGCAATGATATAGAAGCGAGCAGGGTTTTCCTGAAAATGCGAAGGTACGAGGAGGAAACCGCTAACGGCCAATGGAGAAGAAATCTCATTCTCTTTGCGGATGATGCCTGGTCCGGAAGTACCGCCGATTACTATTACCGCCCCTCCGAGGAGAATTTCCAGGGCAGTATGGAGCTGACCGCCTCTCAGCTCGAATCGTTCTTTCCGGGAGGAATTAATATAGAGAGGCTATACCTTTCCAGATGGAATAACGACATCCATACCGGCACCACCCCGGCAGAAAACAGGAGTATCGCCATAGACTCAACCAGGGAATACTTCAATCCGTACCTTATTGACCGCCTCAACGAGGGCGCCCTGTTCTTCGCTTTCCAGGGGCACGCCAGCAGGGTGCACATGACTACCGAATCTGGATTCTCCATGTTCACGCGCTATTCCGACGTGGGAAAGCTGTTCAGCAACAGAAACCATATCTATGTGGGCCTGGGCTGCCATATCAGCGAATTCGCGCTGGTGAAAGAACTGAATCAGGCCTCTATCGCGGGGCCGGGTGGGGACTGTATAACAGAGCACCTCATGAACAGGAGCGGGGCCGGTTCGGTGGGCGCTTACGCAAGCAGCGCTTACGAGGATCTGATAAAGAACAACAGGTTGTGCGAGACAATATTTGAAGTTATCTACACCAGCCCCCCTTCGGATACAATGCCTCCGGGATATGATCTGACCGGTGCCCGCTGGATACTGGGAGAGCTGTTTACGGAGGCGGAGATCGAGCATATAAATACCAGGAGTTACGGGGCGGAACAGAGTTTCCGGCATGTTCTCTTTGGAGATCCCATGCTCAATATCGATTCAGGCCCTCCGGTAATGAAAGCCCAGGCCGACTGGGGTTCGGGGCTTGAGGACATCCCGGGCGATACCCTGGTTTCCCGGAGTTCCAGCAACAGATGTGATTTGAGATTTACCGCCAATGACCTTATAGCGCTGGGCGGCATAACATTGAGCGTGAACGGCCGGGACTGGACGGACAGTCTTGAGATTGTTCCGGTAAACGACACCGGGCTGACCTATTCCAGGGGATACCGGGCCGGCCTGAACGGGTATCGTCTTGATTCTGAGCAGCGGGAACTCCTGTTTACGGTAGTCTCTACGGGGGGGGAAGCGCTCGGCACTAAGACCATCTATCTGGGGGAAACCGCGGTCAGGCTGTTTTACATCAAGAACGGGCAGGAGATAGAGGTCTCGGGGCGGACTGAGGTGATGGAGGGGGGAGATTACAGGGTGCGGGCCGATTTCCCGGTGTACCTGCAGGCGCCGCCGAATGTGTCAATAGACGGATCGGAACTGTCAGATATACTCATGGTTCCGGTCCAGGGCGACTCTGCTGCCTGGGAAGGGTATTTTGAAAGGTCATTTTCGCCGGGAGAGCATGATATATCGGTTTCATCCGGAGATTTCAGCTCGAGCCTGGTATTTACGGTGGGATCGGAAGAGTTCACTTTCGATACTTTCTGTTTCCCCAACCCGTTTACCGGGGGAACCAATATATTCTTCACCCTGGCGGAAAGAGCCGGCCGGGGAAGGGTAAATATTTACAACGTGAGCGGAACCCTGATCAGGAAGATTAATATTCCGGCGGACATGCTGGCAGCTTCTCCTTTCGACGACCCCGGGTCAGTCTACTGGGACGGCTCCGATATGGCGGGAAACAGGGTGGCAAACGGGACATACATTTATATAATCGAAGTTACCCTGCCCGGCAATACAGTTTCTCTGGAGGGTAAGATAGTGAAGCTGGAGTAAACCCTCTTCTAAAGCTGAATAAATATTCCTTGAAATATTTTCAGATCGGCCTGATAATTGGCTTGTAAGTGATTTCCTTCTCGGAGGTATGATTGTTTTGAAAAATCTGGAAGGCCTGTATATGGCCGAATCGTTGCGGATAGCAGGTATAGAACCCGGGAATATTTCAGGGAAAGCGGGCGCTGTGGTCGCTCAGCTGGAGGGGAGCGGGGACAGCACGGTTTGCGATCTTATGTACTATACTTGCCGCTCAATGCCTGATGAATTGGCAGGGATGCTTAAATCTGCCGCGGGTAATAACAGCCTGGACGCCGAAGAACTGGCCGGGATCAATTTTCTTTTTCTTCATCATCTCAGCTCTCTCTACGGCCAGCTTTTTGAAGAGACCGATCTAAGCGGAGAAGATATCGATCTGGTGGGGCTTAAGTGCATGGAGGTTGGCGGGAAGGATTACCCTCTGGATCCGGCTGATTTCAGCGAGATGATAGGTAATATAGTTATCAGCCGTTTCAGTATAGGTATGGGTGATTCTGATTTTTCGACCCTGCCGCTGGAGGAATCGATATTCAGGACTCTGGTTGCTGAAATGATTCAGGAATCTGATTTTGAGGATGAGGCGTATGAGGCAATCGGGGTGGCTCTGTTAGCCAATGAATCGTTCCGTAATCATAGTTGGAAATTCGAGGGAAAGCGGAGAGTGGATTCAGGCAGCGGCAGGGAGAAAGTGGTTTTTAACGGCGAGTTTTATCTTCCGTCCCGTTAGTCATTATCCCGTAAAGAGTTATATATTGTCATACAGAGAGCAGAAGGGAGAAACCGGGTGATTAAGTTCGCTAAGAAGGTTATTCCGTTGCTGGCGCTGCCCCTGGTGCTTCTCTACCAGTCATGCGCAAAGGAGACGGTGGTATACAGGAGGGTTCCTCCGTCACTGGAAAGAAGCGCCACTGAGTTAAGGGTTCTGGTCATTGAAAACGTGCCCGGAATTGAGATTTTCTCAGAGTATATGGTAGCGGCCGGTATCAGCAGCGGGTATGACCATCCGGAAGGGTTTACCGGCTCCGGAACGCTTCATGCCTCCTGCGGGAGCGGGCTGGTAAAGCTGGCCAGGGGAGGCAAGACCGTTCTGGAGACGGAGAGGATAATTCTCAAACCGGAACGCTCCGGTTTCATCAAACTGAACGGTACGGGGTACAGGGGAAAGCTGGTTCTGACTACCGAAGGAGGAGGCGGGCTCTCAGCTGTAAATTATATAGAAGTGGATGATTATCTGAAGGGAGTCCTGCCGGCTGAGATAGGTTACCTGAAGGGGAAGAATGCCGAAGCATACCGGGCTCAGGCGCTGGCTTCCAGGTCTTATGCCATCAGCAAGCTGGAGGAAACCAGAGGCAGGTACTATGACCTGAAGGCAACCATAATGGACCAGGTGTACAAGGGAGTAGCCGGAGAATACCCACCGGCAAACAGGGCGGTTGAAGATACCCGGGGGCTGGTGATAGTCTGGAAGGGGAATCCGGCAAGAGCCTATTATTCTTCATGCTGCGGTGGCCATACCGCTGATATCAGGACCAACTGGCCCTGGAAGGAGCATTACCCTTTCCTTCGCGGAGTGAGGGATTCGGATCAGGAGGGCAGAGAATCGTTCTGCCGCCGCTCCAGGCACTTCAGATGGCGGGTCCGCTGGTCCGGCGACGATCTGATCGATATTCTGCGGGTAACCCTTCCCGGTATCTGCGGGGAAGAAGTCAAGCCATTCAGAAAGCTCATTGATATCGAATCGGGTGGGCATTCCCGCGACGGGAGAATAAAATCTCTGACCTTCAAGACAGATTCTGGAAGCTACAGAGTCGAGGGGGACCGTATCCGCTGGGTTCTCAGGCCTGATTCCCCCTCGGGAGCGATACTGAAGAGTACCCTGTTGAAAATAAGCGTTAACAGAGAAGCAGGTTCCGTATCAGAGCTGAAAGTGCTGGGAGGGGGAAATGGCCACGGGGTGGGAATGTGCCAGTCAGGAGCGATACAGATGTCCAGGGAAGGGTATACGGCCGGGGAGATAATCAGCCACTTCTATCCCGGTGTATCAATTGAAAAATGTTATTAATTATCCAGCTTATCCCCGGTTGATGATTCAATGAGCAAGTCCCTCAGGCAGAAATTATGGAAGCTTTCCGTGACCGGGCTGGATGGTCCCGTCCTGTCCGGCGAAGAGAGGAAACTGCTCTCAGAATCGCCGCCGGCTGGTATTATACTGTTCAGCAGGAATGTAACAGGCCTGAACCAGCTGATTTCACTCACCACCGAATTGCGCCGGTTGATTCCGGATCTGTTGATAATGGCTGACCATGAAGGGGGTATAATATCGGTTCTGGCCGACGCGGCCGGAGTGCCACCCTCCCAGATGGCGGCGGGAAGCGCTGAGGACCGGGAATTAAGGGCTGAAGTATACCGGGAAACAGCCGGGAGGCTGAACTATTGCGGGATTAATACACTGCTGGGGCCGGTGGCTGACGTAAACACGGAGATTCTCAACCCGGTGATAGGAACCAGGGCCTTTCCCGGCCCGGCTTCCGGGGTGAGCGGCCTGGTGAAGGAAGCGGTTAGATATTACGGAGAGGAAGGAGTGATTACCTGCCTGAAGCATTTTCCGGGGCACGGGGGTACCGCCGCCGATTCTCATCTTACCCTTCCCCGGGTACCGCCGCTGTCCAGCCCGGCGGGAAGGAACGCCCTGGAGCCCTTTGCCTCAGGTATCGAAGAGGGAGCCGAAATGGTGATGACAGGACATCTGAGAACCGGAGAAAGCCCTGTTCCGGCATCCATGGACAGAAAGGTTATCGGCTGCCTGAGGAACGAAATGGGATTCAGGGGGGTAGTGATTACGGATGCTCTGGAGATGGGAGGGGCGGTGGAAAGGTCCGGAGGAATAGGCGGAAGTGTCAGTATATCTTCAGAGGCGCTGGTTGCGGGTAATGACCTTCTGCTTTATTCCGCTCCGGCCTGTTGCGCGTTCACCGCTCTGGGGCGTGAGTTGGAAGAGGCTGCTGAAGGTGTTATTCCCGCTATCCGCGGAATCGAAGAAACGGCCGCAAAGTCACTGGAAAGAATATCCGGGCTGAAAGAAAGAGCGTTGATCAGAGACCCGGGCCCGAATGGAAGAGAGGGTTTTTCAGATGATCCATATATGAAAGCCGCAACTGCCGCCTGCAGGGTTTATGGCGATATCAGCCCGGTTTCTGCTCCTTTCCGCTGCCGTTTTACGGGGGAAAGGTCCGATTTCCTTCTCCGCCCGGCGCAGCATTTCATAGCGGAAATCATGAATTCTATCGGATTCAGAGGAGCGGACAACCTCTCCTCTCCCGGCAGGGCCTCTTCCTTTCTTGAGGAAAACCTGGTATCCAGCCGCCATTCGAAAGATCTTATGGAGCTCAGATTGGATCCCGGTGAAAGCGGGGGAGCTGATATTCTTTTTCAGCTATGCCGCAAACCGTCCGCCAGAATAGGAATTGAAGAGGCGGTCGGCCCCGGCGGCATAGTAGTGATTTCGGAATACCCACCGGAGCTGGAGATGATTCCGGAGGGAAGGGCGGTAATAGTCACCCTTGGCACCTTCCCGGCGGCTGCCCGGGCGGTTTTGAAAATTATGAGCCTTGAAAGTAATCGGAGATAACACTTTTCAATTGACTTGCCTCGGTTTCTATATTATTAATATATACTGAGACAGGGGACAGCCTGCCTCATATTTTGCTTTTACAGGTAAGTAATATTACCGCAGAATGTTATCTTTATGGGGTCGTAGTTCAGTTTGGTTAGAACGCCGGCCTGTCACGCCGGAGGTCGCGAGTTCGAGTCTCGTCGGCCCCGTTTTATAATCCCGGGACGGTTATCCGGGACTGACATACGGGAAAAGAAAAAAGCGGGGCGTCTGCCCCGCTTTTCTTATGATCAACCTTTGTAAGTTTTTAGCGTCTTTTAGGCTTGGCGCTGTCAACTTTGAGGGTCCTGCCTTCGAGAGAACTTCCGTCCAATTCTTCGATAGCTTTTTCAGCATCCTCTTCGTTTTCCATCTCGACAAAACCGAATCCCCTGGAGCGGTTGGTAAATCTGTCTTTGATTACCTTGGCTGAGGCGATTTCGCCGTATTCCGCGAATACATTTTCAAGTTCCTGGTCGTCTGTTGAAAAAGGGAGGTTCCCCACATAAATATTCTTTGCCATCTTTTCCTATTCCTTTCTGAAATTCATAAGATTATTTCTGATAATCTAAAAGCACTTATGCCTGTTACTTAATGAAGCACCTCCTTGTACCTGCTTGAACGAATACCTCTCCGGCCCTTCAATCCTGGCCTTCAGGGATGGAAGTTCGAACTCGAGCCAATGTCAAATCAGATTTTCCTGAATAGAAAAGGCGGGAACCGAACTAAAACGGTATTCCTCGAAAAATTGTTTTCTGGTCTTCGCTATTTCTCCTTAACCCTGAACTGAGAGAAACAATTAATCAAGTTTAATTATAAGGGAAAATCCGTTTTAATGCCAGACTTTTCTTATAAAAACCGTGCATTGGCGCAGGACGGTAAATCTGCGCAACCGGGTGGATTCCGGGAGCCGGGATGACTCGTTCAGCTTTTGGCCATTCTGCCCGGATCCATCCCCGGGGTCTGTTAATAGTCCTGGACAGGGTTTAATTATTGAAATCTTTGTCAGAGCTGCCGGAGATGGGCAGGATTCAGATCAGTGGCTGCGATGGGTTATCCCGGGTCTGATAAGTTTAATTCTCTTCGGATCTTATTACGTATATGATGTTTTCAGCCCCATAAATGAATACATTCAGAATTCCATGAACACCGGGAACTCAAGGCGCGGCCTGCTGGTGGATAAAAAGGGCTGGAGGGGGCTGGTCATGATAACCGGCTCTCTTCTGCTTTTTCCGGCGCACCTGTTGCTGGGACTGACCGGAATACATCCTTCCGTCCCGTTCATACTGATGGGGATATCGTTCTCGCTGGTACCGGCCGCCCTCTGGCCTGCTGTTCCTGTCCTTATCGGGGAACAGTATCTGGGAACGGCATATGGGCTGATTGGATGGATACAGAATATCGGGCTGGCCCTGTTTCCCCGGATTGGCGGCAAACTGGTGGATGCAGCCGGAGGCAATGACTATACCTGCATGCAGATTATGTTCGCCTCTCTGGGGTTCGCCGGCCTGATTTTTTCATTACTGCTGAAGACAGTGGACAAACGCAGGGGACTGGGCCTGGAACTGCCGAGCAGCGAGGCGCATGGTTAAATAATTCCTGCCCCTACTTCTGGAGGATTTCCAGAAGGTCCTTCTCCAGAGAAGTCCGGGGGGATTCTATGATTCTTCCTATCTCTCTGCCGTTGCGGTAGATAATGAAAGTGGCCACCCGCTGCACATCGTAGTAACTCTTGACCCGGTCAGACCAGCGCAGCAGCTTCTCCGGAATCCCCGATTCCGGAGTGAACCTGGAGCTTCCAACCGCCAGGTAATTTATTTCCAGGTCCGGGTAACCGGCCATTTCCAGAATTCTCCACATCCTTGGAATATCCCTTCTCGAATCTGAGCACCAGGAACCGAATACGCAGGTAATGGATATATCTTCCAGGTAATCCCCTATTCTGGAAGTTGTTACGGGATCGGGCCCGTATTCCGCAAACCAGGAGGGGAGGTGGGTGCTGAAATCCTCTCTGGATATATTGCCCAGCAGTATCTCTCCGTACTCTTCGGTCTCTATATTGCGGGCGCCGATATCTTCCGGGGCTTTCTCCAGGGGAGGATACATATTACTCCACCACTGATCCTGTCCCTTCAGCCACCTGTCGAACCAGGCAATAATAGCATCCGACCATCTGATTCTCTTCTTGTATTCCAGGATGAAATGGTTCTGCCCGGAAAATTTGATATATTCCACTTCCTTGCCCAGAAGTTTCAGGGCTGTATACATCTGTTCGCTCTCTCCGGGCGGGACATTGGTGTCACTGGCTCCGTGAAGAAGAAGCAGCGGGGTATTTATCCTGTCCGCGGAAAAGAGAGCGCTCTGTCCGATATACAGGTCCGGATTGTTCCAGGGGAAGCTGTTGGCCGCAGCTACCGCATTGTAAGAGTATCCCCAGTAACCCTCTCCCCAATAGCTGGTTATGGAGCTGATCCCGGCGTGCGAAACGGCGGCGGCGAATATATCTGTCTCGGTTATCAGCAATTGGGTCATGAAACCTCCGAAAGAGGCGCCGATGCATCCCACTCTTTCAGGGTCCACGAAGGGGTGTGCTTCCAGGAATTTCCTGGTTCCCTCTATGATTTCGCCGGTGGTGGTCTTTCCCCAGTCATTTACATGCACTGCGGAGAATTCCTGTCCGAACCCGGTAGCTCCGCTGGGTTGAAGGACGTATACTACATAACCCATGGCCGTCCATAGATTCTTTGGGTATCTTCCCCCGAAGGACCTGCTGACCGGGCTGGTTCCGCCGTAATAGTAGACTATGCATGGATAGGTTCCGGAGGGGTCGAATCCGGGAGGATAATGGACCCTGCCGGCAATTTCCCTGCCGGATTCGGCGGTGAAGTTCCATGACTTGACATCGGATTTTCTTATATTACGGAAATGTGGCCCCGCCGGGTCGAGGATCACCTTCCCCTTTCCTCCGTCCGGGTTGATCCTGTAGAGGCGGCGGTGCTCGTCGGCCGATTCCCCCGTATACATTGCTACCAGTTTTTCTGACGCGATATCCACATTGGATACTACCTCGCAGTTTGTTTCCAGCGCCTTGAATTCGCCCCGTCCCGGCGAATAGCGGAACAGCCTGACCAGAGAACCGTCCTCCGCGGTTAAGTATATATTTCCGTCTGCCTCCGCCCAGCCGGCTCTGATAACCGCCGGTTTGAATTCTCTGGTAATCGCCTCCACGCTCCCGTCTTCGGGATTCATGATGAAGGCCTGTCCGTCGTAGTCGTTGGGAATTGTGCCATCCGGAACATTTACCCCGATACTTCCGAAGGTGGAGGGCCCTCCGGTTACCAGTATCCTGCTTCCATCTGGAGAATACGCCGCGCTGCTAAACCAGGAGCCTTCCCAGAGCAGTTTTTTCTCCATACCCTCAAGCTCAAGGGAGTAAAGTTCGGTTTTTGAATAGGGGCGGCGCTTCAGCAGCTCGTAGTTTCTGGAAATGAGTATTCTGTCTCCATCCGGGTGGATGTCCAGAAGCCTGGTTGTGTGCTCGCCATCGGTAAGCTTTCTGCTCACCCCGTCTCCGGCAGAGAGAATGTACAGAAAGGACCTGTTTCTTCCGTAGGATTTTCGGTCGTAAAGTCCCCGGAGCCTCTTTATCCCGCTCTGATCCTTTTCCGGCTCCCTGGAAGCGGAATAGATAATAAATTCTCCGTCCCTGCTCCAGCTGTAATACTCCAGCCTTTCGATATCCCGGGCAATCACTTTGTCGATGCCGCTGTCCAGGTCTATAACCCGGATGGCGCTTTTGTTATCTTCGGTAACGGTATAGGAAAGCTGATTCTTTCCGCCCACCCATTTAATTCTTCCGATTCCGCCTTCGGCGACAATAGTCCTGATCGATTCCCCGGAACCCGTTTTTATTATCCTGGTTTCCGTTTCTCTGTCTCCCTCTTCGGAGATAATTCTGCTGATGCTAACCGCTGCCAGCTTCCCGTCGCCGGAGAGGTCTATATCGCGTATGTGCGGAGGGTCCAGGACATCGTGGATATTCATCCCTCTCTCGGGGGAAACAGAAGTGGTAATTTTGAGTCCGGATTGGCCGCTGGAAGATACGCCGGCGCTGACCTTCCAGGGGTGAATTGAATCCCCGGGAACGTAAACTGTCTTGATGATGATTCTGTGCTTACCTCTCTTCAGCTCGGCGCTTCCTTCTTCGTATTCTCCCGGGCTTTTACCTTTCCCGCATTCGACAACTTCATTTCCGCCTGCTATCAGCTTGAACGGATACGGACAGCTGATCCTGAAATCGACTTCAGCCCATCTATCCAATTCGATATAGGCGGCCAGAAAAGCCGCCGAGATTTCTTCGGGCTCATCCGACAGAACCATCTCCCCGTTATCAGATCTGCGGTGTTCCCATTGAAGTTTCCCCGCCGCCGGAAAATCAATCTTCAGCCCTTTTTCCGTTTCCGGAATCTGTTGCGGCAGGAACTGGTAGGAAAGCAGAAATGCGCTGACCTCCTTATCCTCCATGTCGAAAGCCGGGGGTGGCGTTACGACCGGTCCCAGGACCAGCCAGTCAGTAATATTATCGTACCCGGCTTCGGCGCCGTTTTCCCCGGCAACGCCCGGACCGTTGAAGCATGCCAGGGCTGCGGCAAGAATGATTGATATCCTTAATACCTTCCGGAGTTTCATGATTTATACCCTTTCTTCTTAAAAAGTTATATGACCTGATGATTGTATAATTTGCCGTGGAGAATTTCAAGTATTGCTGAATTGTGGTTACCTTTAATCTCTATATCTGCATCCTGGCATAATTTTAACTGGACAGACGAGCTTTTACCTTTCATTTTTATAATCAGCCGGGGAGAATCCGGGATCCGTTTTCCCGGTCCCCGGCCTGGACGAACCGGGCGGGAGATTATGATTTCGGCATTTGAGGCAATTCCCCGGGCCGTGTTTATTTGAAAAAATATGTGATTATTTCTATGGCAGCAGGGAGGTTTTTTATGAGGATAGGCGTACTTACCGGCGGGGGCGACGCTCCCGGGCTTAATCCGGCAATCTCGGGGGTGGTTGAGAGGGCATCCATGTATGGATACGAAGTCATCGGACTTAAACGCGGTTGGGAGGCTCTGGTAGCAGAGGATCCGGAAAATTATGCGGTCGGGCTGGGTCCCGAAATAGTTCGGACTTACAGCCGGCTGGGAGGCAGTATGCTGCAGTGCAGCAGGACTAATCCTGTTTCGGAAAAAAAAGATCGCACCGATATGGTTCTGAAGAACATGAAAAAGCTGGGGCTGGACGCCCTTATAGCCATGGGAGGGGACGATACGCTCGGGGCCGGGGCGGAACTGAGTAAAATGGGCCTTAACGTCATCGGTATTCCCAAGACCATCGACAGAGATCTGGAGGGCACCGAGTATTCGCTCGGTTATGATACCGCTCTCAATGTGATATGCAAATCGGCTGAGCAGATAGCGCACTCTGCCCAGAGCCATCAGACCATGTTCTTCCTGGAGGTAATGGGAAGGCATGCCGGGTGGCTGGCTCTGCGGGGGGGAGAGGCGGCTTTCGCCGACGTGATCCTGATACCGGAATACCCCTTCGAGGTTCAAAAGCTGGTTTCGGTGCTTCATGCCAGGATGGAAGAGAGCAGGAGCCTGGGCCTAGACCATCTTTACAAGATAATAGTGGTCGCTGAGGGCGCCCATATTGAAGGGGAGGCGGAAGTGAGAAAGGACGCCAAGCTGGATGAATTCGGGCATTACAGCCTGGGTGGGGTAGGTCACTATCTGAAGGGATTACTGGAGCACAATTTCGATCACACCAGGTATATGGCCCTGGCGTACCTTCAGAGGGGAGCGCCTCCTTCCCAGAAGGACCGCCAGATGGGCAGGCGTTTCGGCAACAACGCCGTGGAGATGCTGAAGAACGGCGATACCGGTTTCATGGTGGCTCTGAAGAAATCCAGGCTGAGAAAAGTACCTCTGGCAACAATCAAAAAGTCTCCCAGCCTGGTGAATGTGGACGAGCATTACGATACGGAAAATCTTAATGTTAAGATAGAGTGGACTGACCGGGATTAACCTTCCGGGCTGTTCTTGAGATTTATAACAATCCGGGAACTTGATTTTCCGGGGTAGAGATCGATAATACAGCTCTTGTTCAGGCGGTAACCTTTATCCTTAAGCCGGCGGAGGTCGCGGGCGAGCGTTGCCGCATCCGCTGAATTGATGGTTATCTCGGCAGGTTCTTCTTTAAGAATCCACTTCAGCAGTGGTTTGGAGATGCCGCCCTGCGGCGGAGATACCAGCAGGCTGTTTACCCCCCTTATCTCTCTCAGCGCTTTTTGCATCCTTCCCCGGATAAATTGCGCCCCTGCTATTTCATTGAGCCGGGCCGCCGTTTCCGCATCCTCTATGCTGACCCTGTCTTCGTCTATTCCCAGGACCTTCAACCCCTTACGCGCGAAGGCCAGCGAGAGCGTTCCCTCGCCGCAGAAGAGCTCCACTATTCTTCCCTCAGGCGTGTCCGGCATGGAGGTGACTGTTTCTACGAATTTTTCCCTGAGATAGAGGTTGTCTATGATGGGGGGGCGGGGCCTGACCGGGAAAAGGTTGCCGGCCGTTTCGAGCAGTATATCCGGCGTCTCTATTATACCCTTGACTCCCCAGATCCGGGCGATTCCGAATTTATCCGTAACGGCCAGGGCGGGCCCGGAGTTCCGGCAGGACCGGCCGGTAAGTTCCTGTACCGCGGCTCTGGTATTTTCCGAAAGAAGGGGACAGCCATCGGGCGGAAAGGGTACCACTTCTTCAGATTCCGGGCTTCTGAGCCCCGGACGCCCCTCTTCGTCAAACTCGAAGGTTACGCTGCTCCTGTATCCGAAACGCCCGGGGGACTGTATCATATTATCGGTATCTATCCCGGATTTGCCTATTCTCATGAACGTCTCGGCGGTCATGCCGCGTTTTGTTTCAGCTTCGTCATTATAACTGAGATGAAGGAAATCGCATCCCGGACATTGGGTGAAATTGGGGCAGGCCGGCTCAATCCTCAGGGCGGAAGGTTCCAGAATCTTTTCGATCCTGCTGAAAAGTATATTCCCGCTCTCTTTCTCAACGGAGAATTCGACCCTGTCTCCCGGCGCGGCAAAGGGAAGAAAAACCGTTTTCCCCTCGAAGAATGCCAGTCCCAGCCCTCCCTCGATTATCTTCTTAACTGTGGTTACTCCGGTCATCTCTTTCTATTCCATTCCTGATCATAAGATGAGTGCCGATTCTGTTTACGCGGCCGGGAATCCGGTTCCGCGACGCTGCTTCGGGTTACCTGTAATCTAACCGAATATTCCCTTTAATTCCACACCTGATCCGTGAAGAGGGCAAACTTCTTTAAAAAGCCGGGGCATAATATTCCGCGGCGGCAGGCGGACGAGCCTCCGGCGTTACCGGTTCAATTAACTTTCTAATAGTGCTTTACCTGGCATTTTTTACTTACTATACTGGAGTAACCGCAAAACGGAAAGGCCAGGATGGCCTGCGGGAGAGAGCAGATTCTTTGAAAGGGAGTAACGGGTTTGAAGGCCGGAATGATTCTGCAGAATACCATGCCGCCACCGGATATAAGGGTGGAAAAGGAAGCGGCAACTCTGTCGGGGGAAGGGCATGAGGTCCATCTCCTGGTTGAAAGGAAGCCGGGGGAAGAGAGGGAAGAAAGCATCAAGGGCATGAAGCTGCTCCGCGGCCTCCGGATGGGCCCGTTAAAAGAGAGGATTCACCGGTATACCTTCTCCTTCACATTCAGGGATCTGAACTGGCGCCGGGCGATACAATCGCTCATAAGGGAGAGAGGGGTGGACCTGCTCCATGTTCACGACCTTCCTCTGGCGGGGGAAGCAGTAAGGGCGGGAAGGGCGGCGGGACTGCCGGTAATCGCGGACCTTCATGAGAACTATCCCGCCGGGCTTCAAGTCTGGTATACCAACAGGCTGAAGAAGATGACCATATACAACTACAAGCGATGGAGTGAATATGAGCGGAATATCCTTAAGGAGGTAGACGCCGTAATTGTGGTCATCGAAGAGTCCGCGGAAAGACTTAAATCACTTGGAGTTCCGGAAGACAAGTTATTCGTGGTTCCGAATACGGCCAGTCTGGACAGGGAAGAGATCGAGATAGATACCGGTATTGTCGAAAAATACAGGGATAATTTCATGATTTCCTATGTTGGGGGGTTCGCGCCCCACCGGGGTTTGGACGTGGTGATAAGGGCTCTACCCATGGCGGCGCAGCGGATACCATCTATGAAGCTGGTTCTGGTGGGTGGCAGAAATCCCTCTTACCGGAATTATCTGAATAAGCTGGCCGGCGGCCTGGGGTGCGGTGAAATGGTTGAGATGACCGGGTGGGTGGAATTCGAGAAAATATGGAGTTTTATCGAAGCCAGCGATATATGCCTGGTGCCTCATTCCAGAAATCCCCATACAGATACCACCATACCGCATAAGATATTTCAGTATATGATGCGCGGGAAACCTGTAATCGTAAGTGACTGCCCTCCCCTGAAGAGAGTAATAGAGGAAGGAGGGGCGGGGCTTTCATTCCGTTACGACAGTCCTTCTCAGCTAGCGGAAAGGATGATCGAATTGTACGAAAACCCGGATTTGAGGGAAAAGTTTTCCCGGGACGGGCAAAAGGCTTTCAGGGATAAATTCAACTGGGAAAAAACCTCTGGCCGGCTAAAGGAACTTTACGAAAATATACTGTAGAGATCAAATAGTTCTGAAATATTATCCAGACGAAAAGGCGGAGGAGAAATTGGAAGTTAAATTACTGGACCTGGTCCCACAGTACCGGAAGATAAGGGAAGAAGTCCTGGACTCGGTACGGGGTGTTTTCGAAACTCAACAGTTTATTCTTGGCGAGACCGTAAGAGATTTTGAAGAGGATTTCGAGGATTATTACGGGATCAGGCACGCGGCGGGTACCGCTTCGGGTTCCGACGCCATTCTGATATCCCTTATCGCTCTGGGTATCGGCGAGGGAGATGAAGTGATCACCACCCCCTATACTTTCTTCTCCACGGTAAGCTCCATAGTGAGAACCGGAGCCGTTCCGGTGTTCGTCGATATCGACCCCCGTACCTATAATATGGACCCGTCTCTTCTGAGAGAGGCGGTTACCGGCCGCACCAGGGCGGTAATTGCGGTCCACCTGTTCGGGCAGAGCGCCGATATGGAACCGGTGATGGAGCTGGCGGGGGAGAAGGGCATTTATGTCATAGAGGATGTGTGCCAGTCGGTGGGGGCCGTTTACAGAGGCGTCAAGTGCGGAAGTATGGGAGACGCCGGCTGTTTTTCGTTTTTCCCTTCCAAGAACCTGGGAGGGGCCGGCGACGGAGGGTTGATTATCACCGGAGAAGACGAACTAGCCGCCAGGATCAGGGCTATTCGTGTGCATGGAGAGGTGGAAAGGTACAGGCATAAGTATATCGGGATCAACAGCAGGCTGGACGCCCTGCAGGCCGCGGTTCTGAAGGTGAAACTGAAGTACCTGGAAGAATGGAACCGGGCAAGGCGGGAGAACGCTTCCCGCTACGATTCAGCGTTCAAAGGGATGGATGGTATTGCCCCTCCGTATGTAGAGGAAGGAAATCTCAGCACTTTCAACCAGTACGTTATCAGAGTTGAAAGAAGAGACGCGCTGAGGGATTATCTCGCGGAAAAGGGGATAGGCACGGCGGTATATTACCCTGTGCCGCTGCATCTGCAGGAATGTTTCCGGTATCTCGGCTGGAAGGAGGGCTCGCTGCCGGAGTCGGAGCTTGCCGCTGAACAGACCCTGGCCCTTCCGGTATATCCGGAGCTCCCGCGGGACGAGCAGGATTATGTGATAGAGAATGTAAGAGCTTTTCTGAGCTAGAACCGCATGGGGGGGGAAAAGAGAGGTAGGTTAACCCGGTTTGAAGATTATCTGCTTTTCTGAGATACAATACCGTTATGTGAAAACCCGGAAGCAGCAGATTCTTGCCAGGTTCCCCGGTGATTGGGAGATTCTCTTCCTGTCCAGCGTGGTGGCGGGCAGGAAGAACAACTTCTTTCCGGAGAGAGACGGCCGGATTGTGCACCTCTGCATACCTGTTTTCAAGAATTTCCCTCAGAAGAGCCTAAGGTTTGTTTTCTCTCTTCCCCCGGTCAGGTTCATCTGGAATATCCTGCTGCTTATCTGGCTCAAACTGGTTTTTCTGGCAACCGGCTTCAGCGGAAGGGACCGGGTATTCTACGTATCAAATATCTATTACGGGGCTGTTCTTAAATTGCTTCCCAGGAGGCTGATGCTATACGACTGCAATGATGATCCGATGGAATTCCCGGATGTGCAGAGCTGGGCGGAGAAATATTTCAGAAATCTGGCCTTCTCGGCCGACGTGGTGGTGGCAGTCAGCCGGGGACTGGTGATTAAGCTGGAGAATATGGGAGTCAACAATCTATACAGAATAGGTAACGGGGTGGATTATAAGCTTTTTTCTGAGAGCGCCTCGGCGGGGCCCCCGGAGGAGATGAACAGGTTCGGCAGGCCTGTGATCGGATACGCCGGAGCGATAGCTCAGTGGTTTAATACCGGACTGCTGGACAGGCTGGCCGGCGAATTTGATGATATTTCAATAGTCCTGATGGGCCCCCTGTTCGAGAGCAGGAGAGACGAGATAGAGGAAATAATTGAAAGGAGGGGGAACCTGTACTATCTGGGGTCCAAGCCGTACGGGGAACTGGGAGCTTATCTTGCGTCTCTGGATGTGTGCATTATCCCTCTCAGGATGAATAGACTCATGAAATATGCCGACCCCAACAAGCTTTACGAGTACGCGGCGGTTGGGAAGCCGATAGTAACCATGAGATTCTCCGAGGATATGGACCGGTACGCTGATTTTATCTATCTCTCCCGCAGCGAGGATGAATTCATTGGGAATGTTCGAAGAGCGTTGACCGAGGGAGCCGACAGGGAAAAGCTCCGGGATTTTGCAAGAAGAAGCAGCTGGCAGGCCCGGGCCGATGAAATGGCCAGGCTGATCGAAAATCATTACCGGGAAGGAAATCGCCGTTGAGAAGATATTTGATTATAATAACCGGCCTCTATCTGGGTTTTTGTGGATGCTCCGTGGATAATCCCGGAAACGATATCTATATTATGGAGGAACTGGAGGCGGCTTCCTCCCTGGAAGACCCGGATAAAAGGGTAGAACGGCTGCAGATGTTTCTGGAGAGCTATCCCGGCCATTACTGCAGGAAGTTCGCTTACCGGCGTATTTTCAGGACCCTGGCAGTTGAACTGGGAAGGGAAGAGAAAGCCTTTGATTTCGTCTACAGAGTGGAAGAGAGCGAAGATGACGCCGGTATATTAAGCGATCTGTACTATTCGGGGTTTACTTATCTGATGGATATCGACAGCATGAGAGCGGTCAGGTATGCGAAGAATATTCTGAAAGAAAAGGATATCGATTTCAGGCACATTCTTTATTTCGGTTTTGACCTGAACCATGCCGGGATTTCCGGCCCGGCATTCCGGATGTTCAGGAGGGGGCTGGAGAAAGCTGAAAACTCCATTGAAAGAGATTTCGCCGGAATGATCCTGGGTGAAGCTCTGTACAGATCTGGCAGGCAGGACAGCGCCATGAAGGTGCTTATGGATTCCAGGGGCAGCCCTTTCTCGGGCAGGTATATCGGGGAGATTCTCTGGAAGAGGGGCCAGCGGGAAGAAGCCCTGGAATATTATATAAATCTTGCCGCAGGCGTTCCCGGGATGCGGGACAGGGTCGGCCTGGACAGTCTCTATGCTCTGGTTTATCCGGATAAGCCGGGAGATCTGGACCGCGAGATTCTGAAACAGAGGATAGGGGAAAGAAAGCTACTCCATGACGGTGAATTTGCGGGAATATCGGGAAGGATTTACGACCTTTCATCCTTCCGGGGAAAGAAACTTGTTATCGGGGCCTGGTCTCCGGATTGACCACCCTGCATCGCGGAGTTGCCGCGAATGGAAAAGCTCAGGGAGAAAGAGCAGGAACTGGGGTTCAGGATACTGCTTTTGAACTGGAAGGACCGGCTGGAAAAGACCAGGAAGATTATGGAAAGGTCGGGCTGCGGCATCCCGGTACTGCTGGATTGCCGATCCTACGCGAGAAAAGTTCTATTTGTAAATTATACTCCTACCCTGTTTATAGTTGACGAAGAAGGGATTATACGGTCCAGAATAGTCGGCGCCCCGGATAATATCGAGGAGATCGTAGTGGAAGTGCTCGGTAATATATAACAGAAACTCTTCCCGGGAATAAGCTGGCGGCCGCCGCATTACAGGGTCGGTATCTCCCTTTCAGGGATAGCCCCGAAGGAATCCCTGATAAAAGATTCTACCTCTACGATGCTTTCTCTCATTACCGGGTCTCTGACTTTCTCTCTGGCCTCATTCAGGACCATCAGGGCATGGCTGGGATTATCCATATTCCTGAAGAGAAGCTTTGCCAGCGCTATGGAGGCCTTGGTGGAAACCGGGGTGGAGGGGGAATTTTTCCTGATAAAATCATAGATATCGAAAGCTCTCTGGTAATCCTCATCTCTCACTGAATAGCTGCCCACTCTCATCAGCAGCTTGGATAACATTCCCGAACAGCTATTTCCTGATATCATCTCCATCGCCCAGTCCGCCGCGTCGCTGTTTCTGGATTTCATCAGAAGCAGTTTCAGGGCCCTGGTTCCCAATTTCTCGAATTCGTCCCCCCTTCCCTTTTCCCTGTATATCATGGCAATATCCATCAGTATATCCGGGTTGTCCGGCCGGTCCGCTATCAGCTTTGAAAATATCTGCCCCGCTCTGGTATCCATCCCCTTTTCCATCATTCTGCAGCCCTCGTCAAACCTGGGGTCTCTGGTAATCCCGGCCCTGATCTGTTTTTCTCTTACATTCTTCTCCAGCACTCTCTGCTCGAACCCGGTGACCTTGAAAATGAGGGCTGTGATGACCCCGAAGAGGTATCCGGCTATGTGAGCTATGTATGCCACATTTGATCCACCCGCCATATCGGAAAGATGTTTAAGGGCGACCTGCTGGAGAAACCACAGCGGCAGAAACACAAAAGCCGGCAGGAAGAACGTGCCGAAATACGGCCTGAAGAAGAAGAGGAAGAAATAGAACATCTTTATCCTGGTCCTGAAATGGATGACCGTGAATGCGCCCATAGCGGCGGCTATCGCTCCGGATGCCCCTATCAGAGGAACGGTGACTGAAGTGTCCTGCAGGCAAAATGCGATACCTGCGAAGACTCCCCCTATCAGATAGAACAGGATAAATGGGAATCTGCCCCAGGTATCTTCAAGCAGGCATCCGACTACCCAGAGGAATATCATGTTTCCGATCAGATGGAAAAGCCCCCCGTGGAGGAACATATGCGTTATCAGGGTGTGGAGCCGGTTCATTCTGGAGGGTATCAGCCCGTAGGAATAGTTTATCTCTCCAACCATGATCCTTGTCTCTTCGGCGCGGTACCTCTTCCAATCCCTGAACATCTCCAATTCCGCAAGGTTATCAAAGTAGTTTTCATCCTTATTCGATAATTCGTTTTCAAACTCCTGATAATCGTTTATTGAACCTCCCGCTCTGCCTATTATTTCGATCACCGCGGTCTGCATCTCGATCAGGTTTTCGGAATTCTCTATCCTGTAAAGGCACTCCCTGATTTCGGGGGATTCATACTCCCCGCCCATTTCAATAACGTACAGTCTGGTCTGTTCCAGGTATCTGCTTCTTCTTATTTCCGGCAGACCGGACCTGTCATTACCGAGTCCCGTAAATGATATGATAGCAACAATTATATTGATAACTATAAGAGATATAGTTACTTTGGGCTTAAAAGCAATCGAAGATTCCGTTCCTGTTGGCAGTATTATCATGTCACAGTCCCTTTGAATGCCGGGCCTGCGTTTTGCGGACAGGGGCCCGGCAGGCGATTAAATGGTGTTGAATGCAAGAAAAGTACCAGCCCCGGCTTAATATGGTTTTGAGGCGAGGTGGTGGGCGGCTCTAAGTGGTTCCGATATTTTGTACTCAGGCGTGCATCGGAGCACAATTTCAACCGATGTCTGATGATCTATCAGGTGGCCGGGGGATACATAAACCGGTTTAATTCCGTCCCTGGTCCTGAGGGCATAACCCAGCAGATCTCCGTCGCCGCCGCGGATGGGGGACTTCTGACCCTTGCGCGGCCCCGGCTGGTCAAAATCGCCGTATAGAGGCGATTTGGCGCAACCTATAGTAGGTTTGCCCAGGATTATTCCCAGATGGCTGGCCAGTCCCAGCCGCCTGGGGTGGGCGATCCCCTGGCCGTCGCAGAGAATCAGGTCAGGTTCTGTTTTTATCTCCCGCAGGGCCCGGAGGATGGCGGGTATCTCCCTGAAGGAGAGCAGCCCCGGTATGTACGGTATATCGCAACTGCAGGTCAGGCGGCGCGATTCTGCCATTTCCAGTTCCGGAAAGGAGAAGACCGCCACCGCCGCCAGAGCCGTGCCGCGGGAGGGGAAGTGGACATCTGCGCCCGCTATATGATTTACAGGCCTCCCGTCCCATTCAAGAACCAGCTTCGGCCTGAGTTCGTTCTGTAATCTTATCCCCTCCCGGGCGGAGAATTGTTCTCCGGGAAGAATCCCGGAACCTTCTGCGCTGAACCATGTCATATCTCAATACTATCGCCGGGATAGGGGAAGTGAACCGGATAACCGTCATTTTTCAGAAGATGGTAGAGCTGTTCCGACTGGCTCTCCTCGCCATGGACCAGGAATATCCCCTTCAGCGAATCCTTCAGAGGCTTGACATACTGGTGAAGCCCATCCCTGTCCGCGTGGGCGCTGAAAGAGTTCATTATCTCAACTTCCGCGTTAAGCCGGTATTGCTTACCGAATATCTTCACCTTTTCGTGTTTTTCGGCTATTCTGCGTCCCAGAGTGTTCCTGGCCATGAAACCTACAATGAGCACGGTGTTTCTCTTATCTTCTATATTGTTCTTGAGGTGATGGAGTATTCTCCCCGCTTCGCACATGCCGGAGGCGGATATGATTATCTTGGGGTCCGGATCGCGGTGAAGAGCTTTCGATTCCTCCACATCCTTTATGTAACGGACATGCCTGGCTCCCAGCGGATCCCGGCCATTCTTGAATGCTTCATACATTTCTTCATCGTAACATTCCGGGTGATTGAAGAACACCTCAGTCAGGTTCACCGCCAGGGGGCTGTCAACTATTACCGGTATTTTCGGGACCATTTGATCATTGAACAGGTCGTTCAGGTGATAGACTATCTCCTGGGTTCTCTCCAGAGCAAAGGAGGGAATGATTATCTTCCCCCCTCTGCTGACTGTTCTGTTAATTATATCGGCCAGGGTACTCCTGGTTTCGGAGGGGTCGGCATGCAGCCTCCCTCCGTAAGTACTTTCCAGGAACAGGTAATCCATATCGGGAGGAGTAACCGGATCGTTGAGAATAGGTATATTCTCCCTTCCCAGGTCTACCGCGTACCCTATCCGCACTTTGCCGCCGTCCCCTTCAATCTCCAGCAGGGGGGTTGAGGAGCCCAGGACATGCCCGGCATCGTAGAATGTGACGGAGTTCTCTCCTCCCAGTGATATCTGTTGCTCGTATGGGTGCCCGCTGAAGAACCGGAGTGAATTCTCGGCATCCTCCTGGGTATACAGAGGTTCCCGCGGAGGCTCGCCTTTCTTTTTCCTCTTCTTGTTGAGATATTTGATGTCTTCTTCCTGGATATGCCCGCTGTCCGGAAGCATTGATTTGCAGAGGTCTCTGGTGGCGTCGGTGGTGAGTATTCTGCTATCGAAACCGTTCTTCACCAGGTTCGGAATATTGCCGCTGTGGTCTATATGAGCATGGGAGAGTACACAGGCATCAATCTCCGCGGGATCGAAAGGGAAATGGGAATTGATTTCATAGAACTCCCTGCGGTGCCCCTGGAACAGGCCGCAGTCAATCAGGAATTTGTATTCGCCGTTGGAGATAAGGTGCATGGAACCTGTTACTGTCCTGACGGCGCCGATAAAATCTATTTTAATACTCATTTTCTCCGCTCTTTTTTAAGACCCACTGATAACCATTTTGTTGATTTTAAAGGGTGGGGAGGCGATATCGTTTTTCCATTCGATATCCTTCCCAATCATATCGATATCTTCCAGCATCTCCCCGAATGTTCCGGCGATAGTAAAACCGCTTACCGGATGGGATAGAGAGCCGTTCCCAATCCAGATCCCTTCGGCTCCCTGAGAGAAGTCGCCCGTGGACCAGTTTGCGCCCTGGCCGGATGTGGAAGTTAGATATAAGCCGTTATCAACGCTGGATATAATCTCTTCTTCGCTGAACTCCCCCGGCTGGATGTAGAAATTCGACACTCCGCCGCTGTTTCCGGTGGTTTGTTTCCCCAGCTTATTAGCCTGATAAGTGTTCATCAGGTATGTCTTGAGGACCCCCTTCTCGATTACAGTGTTCCTTCTTGAAATTACTCCTTCCGAGTCGAAGGGCCGGCTTCCCAGCCTGCCCGGCATCAGGGGGTCGTCGATTACGGTGAGAATAGGCGGGGCGATCTTCTGGTCCAGCATGCCCTCCAGAAAGGAGGATTTCCTGTAAATGTTCTTTCCGCGTACCGCGCTGGAAATACTGCTGAGGAAACCTCCGGCGGTGATGGGATCAAAAACCACCGGCACTCTGCAGGTTTTCGGCTTGATACCTCCTATTTTTCTCAAAGTTCTCTTTACCGCTTCGGATGCGATCTCCTCCAGCGGCCTGAGCTGCTCGAAGGAAATTGCCGCGCTGTACCAGTAAGCGGATTGCCTCTTGCCCCTGTTCTGCCCGTCAGTATCGTCTGCTGCCGCGCAGGAGAGAAAAGCGGAGTTATAACTCTTCTTATAAGAATCGCAGAACCCCAGGGAATTGGCGATCGCGATCTTGGCCACGCTGTTGGAGTAGGCAGACTGGTCGATTAATATTCTGCGGTCCTTTTTCAGGGCGATATCTTCCAGCTCTCTGGCAATCTCTATCTTTCTGTCCGTGGCCATCTCAGTAATTCCGGGATGGAAGATCTGAAGTTCTTCTGAAGCGGATCCCAGTTCGTCTCTGTCGGGGAGCCGGTAATATTCGTCCGGTTCCATAATCCGGCAGAGCCTTACCGCGTCAGCGGCGAGCCGGGCGATGCTCTCCCTGGACAGATCGCTGGAAGTCGAAGAGGCTCTTCTCGAGCCGATGGAAACAAGTATATGAATATGGTTCGAAACAGATTCAGTGAGTGTCTCCACGTCACGGTTTCTGACATTAACAGAGAAATTCAGATTCTCGCCTATCCCGGCTTCCACAGTTTCAGCGCCAAGGGAGGCCGCTTCTTCAACCGCGAATTGAGCCAGGTTTGTTATCAGTTCCATTTCAGCTTCGTCCCCTCAGGTGATTTCGCTTCCTCCAATGGTGATCTCAGATACCTTTATAGTCGGCAGCCCGACATTTACCGGCACTGCCTGTTTCTTGCCGCAGGTCCACCTTCCGTCGCTGAAGGCGAAATCATTACCGGTCATGGTAACTTTGGAAAGAACATCCGGCCCGTTCCCGATAAGAGTGAAATTCTTGACCGGATATTTCAGTTTACCGTTCTCAACCAGGTACGCTTCTACCGGAACAAAAACAAAATCTCCGCTGGCCGGGTCAACCTGTCCTCCCCGGAAAGATTTACAGTATATTCCTCTGGCGGTAGATTCGAATATCTCCCCCGGATCGAACTTGCCGTTAGCCAGGTAAGTATTGGTCATCCTGGGAATGGGGGGATGTTTATAAGACTGTCTTCTTCCGTTGCCGGTCCTTTCCATTTTCAGATAGTCGGCGTTCAGTTTGTCGGTCATGTACTTTTTGAGAACCCCGTTTTCGATGAGCACGGACCGGGATGAGACGGTCCCTTCGTCGTCAAAATTGATACTCCCGCGGTCGTTCTCCACCGTTCCGTCGTCTATTACGGTAACCAGCTCGCTGGCAACCTTTTCTCCAAGCCTGCCGGTATAGGAGGAGGTCTTCTTTCTGATAAAATCGGCCTCCAGAGGGTGGCCTATCGATTCATGCAGAAGAATTCCCGATTCAGCGGGAGCGAGGATCAATTCCATCCTTCCGGCCGGCGCCTGCCGGGCTTCCAGAAGCAGCACCGCCTGCCTGGCCGCTTCCTCTCCATGCTGCTCCGGCGTCCTGATTCCGGAGAAGTAGCTGCACCCCCTTCTTCCCCCTCCGCTGGATATACCTATCTGACGGTTGCCGCTTCTTTCAGCCACCACGCTGACCTTAAAATCAATCATCGGCCTTACATCCTTCAGCAGTTCCCCTTCGCTGGTTGCTATCAGGATATGGCTGACCGTATCTACTATACTTACCGTGGTCTTTACTATGTCGTTGTGGTAAGTGCTGGCCGCCTTTTCGGCTCTTCGTATCAGGTCGATCTTCGATTCGAGCCCAGCGCCGGTAACCGGGTCGGAAACGCTGTAACGGTTTTGACAGCCGACAGCCTCCAGCGGTACAGGATCAACCTGTTTGCCGCTGTCCGCTATTGCGGCAGCGGTGTCTGCGGCATGTTTGAGTTTTGACGGGGATAATATTTCGGTATACGCGTAGCCGATCCCCTGGCCTTTTATGGTGCGAATTCCCGCGCCCATCGCCACGGATTTATTGCTTTCCTTGATAATACCTTCCTCCATCAGGATGCCGTTATAGACGGTATGTTCGCAGAAAATATCGCTGTAATCTCCGCCGCGGGAGAGTGCCGCCACGAGAACATCCCGGATGGTTGAATTTTCCAGGTTGAAATGGTCAACAAAAGTAAGCAAGTCCACACTCCGGGCCGGGATTTAATAAAAAATGTATAAATACCTGCCGATGTTAACTTTTATATAATATATTTAAACAGAATCTTTGCAAGGGTTTAATTATGAAGAACACCGGAGGATTGATAGCGGTTTTATTTTACCTGGCGGCGGGTATTATGGCCTCCGGCAGCCTGGCGGCAGATGAGCAGGCCGGGGGGTGCGGCCTGTGCGGGATCGCTTCCAGGGTAAACAGCCATGGGATGGAGTCCACGGTCAGGGAGCTCAGCGGGGCGGACAGCGCTTCTATCGGCGGAATAAAATATCTTATCAGCACCCGCTACACCTTCTCGGATATGAAATTCAGGGCTCTGGAATATTGCCGGCAGAAAGTCATTGAGTACGGATACAGCCCCAGAATCCAGAGTTTTCAGATGCCGCCAAAAACCGCCCCCCTTTACGCTCTGGCGATATCCGGTGATACCCTGTGGGCGGGAGCTGTCGACGGGCGGATATATATATCTGTTCCGGGAGTATATCCTGCCGGTTTCAGAAAATGCGCTCATATTGCGGGCAACGGGGTCCTCTCGCTGGAGAGAGCTCCGGGAGGGGCCCTGTATGCCGCCTGCAACGTATCTCCCGGCCCGGGAGGAGCGGTATACAGATCGGGAGACGGGGGTTTTACCTGGCATCTTCTTCGCCGGACGGATCATTCCCTGCAGACGGTATCATTTATCGATTCGGAAAGGGGAATAGCGGCAGGTTTGTACGGAACGGTTATAGTGACTGAAAATGGCGGGGACACCTGGGAGGAGAGGGATCCCGCGCTGTTCGGTTATCAGAGTTTCAACGGTTCTGACGGGTCAGGAGGCTTGTACAGGCTGGCAAGCAGGTCGGGGAGCCTGTTCACCAGCGGCGGGGATGATGGGGTTTCATGGAGGGACACATCGCTCTGCGGCTGCAGCCTCAGAGATCTATCTTTCTGCGGCTCTGATTACGGGATTGCGGTAGGGGACAGTTCAGCTTTTTTTACCGCCGACGGAGGTTCGGCCTGGAACCGTTTTGATCTCGATGCCGCTCTGTTGAGCGCCTCCATGGCGGATACCACTGCCATGGCGGTAGGGGGAAAGGGAGGTGAAATTTATACCAGCTATGACGGAGGGAACAGCTGGGAACTCCAGCCCGCGACATCGGAAAGCGGCAGGGAGGTTCTCATTTTCGCCGGAAGGGACTCGATCTTCTCGGCCGGCGATAATTACGTTACTCTTGAAGAGTTTGAGGGAGGTGTCCATGCCGGCAGCAGCTCCTGGGCCCTGGCCGATACAGTCAGCGGCAAGAACCTGATATTTTCTATCCCCGGGACCGTTGACCCCCGCCGCAGGGTGATTCTCTGCGCTCATTATGATTCCCAGAACACCCGGATAGGCGAGAGCCCCTATGTAACCGCTCCCGGGGCCGATGACAACGGAACAGGCGTGGCCGCTGTGCTGGAATGCGCGAGAATACTGAAGGACTGCGTTACTGATTATACGGTTGAATTCATACTTTTCGACGGAGAAGAAGAAGGCCTGTACGGAAGCAGGCACTTTGCGGAGAATATGGATACCTCAATGCAATACCAGGGAGTTATAAATCTGGACCTTATCGGAGCGGATTACAGCGGCAGGGGAATTATTCAGATTGCCGGAAGGGAAGATGCCGCGGATTCATCCTTATATTATCTCTTTATGGAGACCGCCTCTATTCTGGGACTGGACCACAGTATTGAATACCTGACACCTTCCCCGGCCAGCGACCACCGACCGTTCTGGGTTGAGGCGCCCGAAATACCTTCCCTGCTGGTAATCGAAGGAGGTTACCGGGATAATCCTTACTACCATTCCTCTGATGATACCGCGGACCGTATAGATCTGAATTACTACGGCGAAATCGTAAAATTATCCCTGGCTGCAGCCGCGGCAAAAGCGGGTTACAGGGGCGAGATTCCCGGGAGCGCGATGCTGATAGGCAATTATCCCAACCCTTTTTCGCGCAATACGGCCATACGGTTTGAGCTGCCCGAACGAACAAGGGTCAGAATGGCCGTTTACGACGCGGAAGGCAGGATGGTTGCGGAGCTGCTGCAGGGGCCCGCAGGGCCGGGAAAGATACAGTACACCTGGGACGGCAGGAACGGCAACGGACGGGATCTGGCGAGCGGTATATACTTCCTGAAATTCGAAGCGGGCATCTATACCGCTTCCAGAAAGATGGTAATAATCAGGTGAGCGCCTGGCTGGCCTCCCAATGGCCGGGATTAATGTATAATCTCGATATCGCCAAGTACCTGAGAAATATCTATTATCAGGACTTTTTCTGCCTGGTCGGCGCTAGCGGAACTGTAATTCACACCTTCGAGTTTGACCCCGCCCGGAATATGAATATCCCCTATCAGGTTATTCCCTCTGAGCCGGTAGGGCATATTCTCCGGCAACCTTACGATGATGTCTCCGAATACGGCATGAAGGTCCAGCTGCCCGTAACCTGTTATCTCTGTAACATCGCTCAGGTCTATCGATATTTTGCCGAATACGGTACTGGCGCTTCCCCCCGCGAATTGGTCATTATCGACCTTGATCCTGATATCTCCGAAAGCGCTGGATTGCCTGATATAAGGTGATGAGAGGGAAAGAACAGCATCGCCGAACAGCTGGAATTGAGTATCCTTCTCGTCTCTTCTGCCTCTCTTTCTGAGCATGGAGAAACCCCAGAATATGATTATAAGGGGCCAGAGCTTCCAGATGAATCCGCCGATATTCATTACCCCGAAGTTGTTAATCAGGAAAAGGATTCCGATTATAATTATAATTATCGCGACTTTAGATTCCTTCCAGGATATTTTCATGTTGTGCCTCCTTATTAATAAAATCAGCTGTCAGACAGGTTCATCTTTGCTCTTCTTGCTTATAAGCATGGATACACCTATCGCTATCAGCGCCACCGGCCAGAGGTACCTGAGCCAGGAGAAGCTCTGGAGCAGGAAGATTATTCCCAGCGCGGAAAGTATGAAGGCCGGGATAAGAAGCCCCCGGTCGTGTTTACCCAGGAGATACATTCCGAACATCCCCAGGGCCGGCGCAAGCAGGAAGAACGGCCATATCTGCTCCATTTCATCCCAGCCGTATCTGCTGCAGTATATGAACATGAACCCCACCACCAGGAATATGGTGCCCGGCATTATCAATCCGTATTTGCTCCTGTCGGCCAGGAATCCTATCCAGAAGATAATCCCGACCAGCAGGATTATATATGCCCAGAAATTTTCCCATTTGAAATCAATAGCGCCGAAGTTGTTCAAAAGAAATATTATTCCCAGGGTAATAATGATAAGGCCCGGGACTACTGACCGCCTGGTTCCCTCTGACATCCTGATCCTCCTTTGCAGGCCGATTGCGCCTCAACCGGCACAAAGCAATTTGATAAATATTGTTCTGCACCGCAGGTAAAATATTACTGTACCGTATATTCTACTATTACGCGAGATTATGGGCAATGTTTCTATTTTTTTCTGTCCAGAATTTCAATCACCCTGTTTATCTCCTCGATGCTGTTGTAAAAATGAGGGCTGACCCTTACCGCGCCCTCTCTCAGACTGACGATGATATTATTGGAAATGAGGCTTTCATATATGCCGGCGGGGCCGTGCCCGGGGTGTGTAAACGAAAGTATCCCCGACCGTTCTTCTTCGCCGAGGGGGCTCTTTATTGTATAACCTCTTTCGGCAAGAGACCGGGCGAGCGTTCCGGTCAGTTCCCTTATCCGCTCTTCCACCCGATTCATCCCGATTTCCAGAAATCTCTCCAGTGAAGCTCCAAGGGCCGCTATCCCGGCGGCATTGAGCGTTCCTTCTTCGAACCTGGTGCCGTCACGCCTGTATTCGAAACGGTAATCCAGAAAATTCATGAAGTCCTGTACTCCGGTCCATCCCGGATTCGGTATCTCCAGCTCTTCGGCAAGCTCTTTCCGGCAGTAGAAAATACCCGCTCCGCCCAGAGAAAGGAGCCATTTGTGCCCTCCCGCGGAAAGAAAGTCGACCTTGACCTTCCCGAGATCGGTATTCACCGCTCCCAGCCCCTGAATGCCGTCTACATGAAGCAGAATTCCCTGTTCCCGGCAGAAGTTACCCAGCTCTTCGAGATTAATCCTGTAGCCGTTGCTGAACTGTACCAGGCTGACCGTTACCATCCTGGTGCGGCTGTCGCAGTTCTCCATCAAAGCTTCGGAGGTTACCCTCCCTCCGGCGGGAGGAACCATCCGGATCTCCACTCCTTTCTTTTTCAGGGCCATCCAGGGATACACATTGGCGGGAAATTCTATCGAAGGCAATACCACGTTGTCGCCGCTGTTCCACTGCACGGCGCCGGCTGCCAGGAGAACTCCCGAGGTGGTGTTGGCTATGAAACTTATTTCTTCGCGGGAAGCTCCGATAAGTTCAGCCGCGTTCTCCCTGACCTTCTCGATCTCTTCTTTTACCGTTTCGAAACAAAGCCCTCCCTCTTCCATGAAAAGACGGACTGTCCGGTCTACTCTGTCTCTGATCCTGGCAGAGAGGGGACCAACCGCGGCATGGTTCAGGTAGATATATTTCTCAGTTATGGGAAACTCGGATCTGAATTCTTGCCACAAAATAAAAATCTCCTTCAGGGTAAAAATCAAATTCAATCTCGTGATTGATTCTCGCAGATAGTGGCCCCGGGGCTCAAGAAGAAAATAGACGCCGCTCAGGGCGGGTATGAGTTATCTCTTTCAGCTATTTAGCGGATGACAAGTATTCCGGTATCATCTATAATTCAACCCTGAATTTCAATTGAGATCGGGTTTATGGAGGGTAGCTATTATGAAAAAGTTTCTGTTCTCTATTCTTATTTTGTTCTTTGTCTGCTCCAGGGCTTTTTCGGCCGGACTTACCCCGCCCGAGTCCTTCTTCGGGTTCAAGCCCGGCGCGGAAGGCAGGATGTTCGATTACGGGGAACTGATAAGTTACCTTGAACAACTGGATGAAAAGTCGCCGCGGCTGAAAATGGCAAGGATTGGCGAATCACCCCTGGGAAGGGATATGTATATAGCATTCATTTCTACAGCTGACAATATTCAGAGCCTGGATGAGCTGGTGGAGATTAACAGGGCCCTGGCACTTCGGAATGATCTGTCCGAAGAGCAGCTCAGAGATATGATCGGGCGGGGGAAGGTTTTCTTCGCAGCCACTCTTTCCATGCACTCCAACGAAGTGGGGCCTTCCCAGGCGGCGCCGGAAATCGCTTATACCCTGGTCAGCGGAGAGAGCCCGGAGGCGAACCGCTGGCTGGGAGATGTGGTTTATATGATGGTTCCGTGCCATAATCCCGACGGAATGGACATGGTGGTAAAGCATTACCGCAAGTATGCCGGCACCAAATATGAGGGGAGCCGGATGCCGGGCGTTTACCATAAGTACGTAGGGCATGACAACAACCGTGATTTTCTCGCTCTCACCCAGAGCGATACCAGAGCTGTCTCTTTTATATTCAGCAGGGACTGGTTCCCTCAGGTGATGGTGGAAAAGCACCAGATGGGTTCAAGCGGGGTCAGGTATTTCGTTCCGCCGAATCATGATCCGATAGCGGTCAATATTGACGCGGGTATCTGGAACTGGAGCGGTATATTCGGGGCCAACATGATGAAGGATATGACTGCTCAAGAGCAGGCCGGTGTGTCACAGCATTATCTTTTTGACGATTACTGGCCGGGCTCGACTGAGACTTGCATATGGAAGAATGTAATAGGGTTTCTCACCGAATGCGCCAGCGCTCAGTACGCCAGACCGGTTTACGTTGAGCCCGGGGAGCTGAGCGTTATCGGGAAGGGGCTCTCGGAATACGAAAAGAGCATAAATATGCCGATGCCCTGGAAAGGCGGATGGTGGAAGCTCTCCGATATCGTCGACTACGAGATAGTTTCTACTCTTTCGGTGATCAAGACCTGCAGCCTGCACCGGGAAGATATTCTGGCCTTCAGAAACGAACTCTGCGTACGGGAGGTGGAGAGGGGGAAGGGGCATTATTTCATACTCCCCGCCGAACAGCATGACAGGACCGCTTTCGCCGGACTGGTTAACCTGATGCTGGACCACGGCGCGGAGGTCTGGAGACTGGATTCCGAGAGAGTAATTGAAGGAAGAGTCTATGGTGAGGGATCCATAGTGATACCCCTGGCCCAGCCTTTCAGGCCTTTTATTAAGGAGGTTCTGGAACGCCAGGATTATCCCGAGCGCCATTACACCCCCGGCGGAGAGATGATAAAGCCTTACGAAATAACCAGCTGGTCTTTTCCGCTCTGCAGGGGAGTGGACTGCGTGGAGCTGAAGACAGAACCGGCCGGTCTGGCCGGAGCGGTAAGCGAGGTGAGCCCTCCTTTCAACCTGCTTGACGGCAGCGGCGATAAGTACGGCAGGGTTATTCTCCCCGCATCCGACAACGGAAGCTACCGGGCTGCTTTCAGGGCCCTGGAGCTGGGCCTCGATGTATGGAGGCTGAACCGGCGGTTTGATGAGCGGGCTGGAAAAGGCAGTTTCTACATTGACCTTTCCGGAGCCGGCGGGGAAGATGCCGAAGCTGTCGTCTCCGGGCTGGATGCGGAACCTGTAACTGTGGACAGCGAACCGGAATTGGAGAAGTACAGTCTGGAAATGCCAGAAATAGGACTGGTGGAGACCTGGTTCCATGATATGGATGCCGGATGGACCAGGTATGTCTTCGACAGCTATAATATCCCCTACCGGGTAATCCGCCCGGCGGATATATCCGATACCGACCTTGAAGATGATTTCGACCTGCTGGTATTCGCGGACCGGAACAGCTCGGTCTTTCTCAGCGGAAAGTACAAGGGGCGGCGTTACGGCAGGGAATACCTGCCGGGATACCCCCCTGAATACAGAAAGGGGATGGGCAAGGAGGGCCAGCGAAAACTGCTCAAATTCATAGATGAAGGCGGCAGGGTTGTCTCATGGGGTGGATCGGTGGGGCTGTTCGAGGGGATTCTGACCATTGAGGAAGAGGGCGAAGAGTTTCAGCTTCCCTTTAATGATATATCGGAGGATTTGAAGAAGAAGGGGCTTTATGTAGCCGGAACCACCATCCGTGTCAGAATAAGAGAGGATCATCCCATAACCTGGGGGATGCAGAGCGAGATTGGAATTCTCTACAGCGGCGGGCCGGTATTTTCCACATCGATACCCCGCTTCGATATGGATAGAAAGGTGATTGTGAGTTTCGCCCCGGATGACCTGGTGATGAGCGGGTACGGCGAGAAGGTCGAATTGCTGGAGAAGAAATCCGCGGCGCTATGGATGAAGAAAGGAGAGGGAGATCTGATACTTTTCGGGTTCCGCCCCCAGTTCAGAGCGCAGACCGAGGTTACCTTCAAGCTTCTCTTTAATTCGATACTTCTGCCTTAAGGGGTAGAGGATTCCGGGTCCTGAAATATGCCGATGGATGCTCAGCAGGCAGCGGGCGGCCGCAATCGATCCCTTTACTTACCATCGATTAATGCGTAAATTACGGTAAAGGTACTTTTCAGAAGGACTGCCGATTATGTCGAATATTCGAAATTTCAGTATAGTAGCTCATATCGATCACGGCAAATCGACCCTGGCGGACCGTTTTATTCAGCATATGGGGATGGTTTCCGATCGCGCCTTTCATGATCAGCTTCTCGACGACATGGACCTGGAGCGGGAGCGCGGTATAACCATAAAGAGCCAGACGGTAAGGCTGCCCTATAAAGCCAGGGACGGAAAGGATTATATTCTCAACCTCATCGATACCCCCGGCCATGTTGATTTCTCCTACGAGGTTTCCAGGGCTCTGGCGGCCTGCGAGGGGATTCTGCTTCTGGTGGACGCGGCCCAGGGGGTGGAAGCCCAGACAGTGGCCAACCTTTATGCAGCTATGGAACATGACCTGACCATAATACCGGTTATAAATAAGATTGACCTTGATTCGGCGGATGTGGAGAGGGTGCGCGAAGAGATTGAGAACGAGCTGGGGCTGGATGCCGGCGAAGCTCTTCTCTGTTCAGCCAAGGAAGGTACCGGGATAGAGGATCTGCTGGAGGCTATCGTGGAGAGGATACCTCCCGCCGGGACAGATAATGAGAGCAGCCTGAAAGCCCTGATCTTCGACGCCAACTACGACCCTTACCGAGGATCGGTGATAAGCTGCAGGATCAACAGGGGAATAGTCAAAGAGGGCGATGAAATCAAGCTGATGTCCATAGATTCTGTCCACACCGTTGAAGAGGTGGGGATATTCAAACTGAAGATGGAAAAACAGAAGAGCCTGAGCGCCGGCGAGGTCGGCTACATTATCGCCGGGATCAAGAATATAAGCGATACCAGGATAGGGGATACTATTGTCCTTGCTTCAGATCAGTCCACCGACCCTCTTCCGGGGTTCAAGGATGTCAAACCGATGGTTTTCTCCTCCATATATCCTATTGAGAGAGATAACGTTGGAGCCCTGGACGATGCCATAAGCCGGTACAAATTGAATGACGCTTCGCTGACCTATGAAAGGGATTCCTCGGCGTCTCTGGGACAGGGATTCAGGTGCGGGTTCCTGGGCCTTCTTCATCTGGATATCTTTCAGCAGCGGCTGGAGAGGGAATTTGATGTTTCGGTGATAATGACCGCGCCCAGCGTGGAATATAAATTCGTGCTTAACGGCGGCGAAGAGATATCGGTGCAGAACCCTCAGTACTACCCCGAGGAAAACGAAATAGAGAAGTCTCTGGAGCCTTTCGTACGGGCCAGTATACTGATACCGGACAGTTATATGGGCTCGGTAATGAAGCTCTGCCTGAACAGGAGGGGGGGCAATCCCCGCTACCACTATGTTGGAACCGGGAGGATGGAGGTCATAATTGAAATGCCTCTTGCCGAGATTATCTATGATTTCTACGACCGGCTGAAGAGTATAACCCGCGGTTACGGAACCTTCGACTACGAGTTCATCGAATACAGAGAAGAGAACCTGGTAAAGGTTGATTTTCTGGTGAACGGCGAGAAGGTGGACGCTCTGTCGATAATCGTACACAGGGACCGGGCCAGGCAGAGAGGGCTGGAGATCTGCGAGGGACTGATGAAGGAAATCCCCAAGCACATGTTCAAGATACCGATACAGGCCGCCATCGGAAGGAATATAGTAGCGCGCAAGACCATATCGGCTCTACGCAAGGATGTCACCGCCAAGTGCTATGGGGGAGACGTTACCAGGAAGAGAAAGCTGCTGGAGAAACAGGCTGAGGGTAAGAAGAGGATGAAGATGGTGGGTAAGGTAATGATACCGCAGAGCGCTTTCGTATCCGTTCTGAAGACCAATGAAGACTGATAACCTGCCCGGCCTCTATATTCACATACCATTCTGCGAGCAGAAATGCGCTTACTGTGATTTCTTCTCCGAGCCTCCCGCCGGGCGGCTGGAGAGCTGGAAGGACGCTCTGCTGAGGGAGGTGCGCAGGCATGCCGGTTTCGCTCCCCTGTTCGGATCGCTGTATATCGGCGGAGGGACGCCATCTCTTCTTCCCCCTGATATGCTGGCCGGGATTACCGGGCGGATAACGGATATTTATGATTTTGACGATTCGGCGGAGGTTACCGTCGAGTTGAATCCGGAGCATGTAACCCCTGATTTCATAAGTTTTCTTCAGGATACGGGGTTTAACCGGCTCAGCCTGGGAATTCAGTCATTCAGGGATGATGAACTGGAATTTCTGGGTAGGCGTCACAGGGGAGCTGATTCGGAAAGGGCTCTGGAGATCTGCATGGGGTCGGGGATCGGTAATGTAAGTATAGACCTGATCTATGCGCTCCGCGGGCAGAGCCTCAGGCAGTGGGAGTATAACCTCAAGCGCGCGTTGACCTTCCGTCCGGACCATCTCTCATGCTATCAGCTGACGGTAAAGGAGGGCACCGTCCTGGGGGAACTGGCCGAAAGGGGGGAGGTCTCTCTTCCGCCGGAGGAAGTTCAGCGGGAGATGTTTATTGCCGCTTCCGGTACCCTGAGGGGGGCGGGCTACTCACACTACGAAGTTTCCAGCTTCCGGCTGGGCGCCAGCGGATCCCGCCACAACCGGCTCTACTGGAGGCACCTGCCGTACCTGGGCCTGGGCCCTTCCGCTCATTCCTTCGACGGGAGTTGCAGGTGGTGGAACAGCCGGTCCCTGGATGAATATATCCGTGATTCTGAGGGTGGGCCGGCGGGAGTGGAAAAGCTTTCTCCCGCGCAGCTTGACCTGGAGAAGATATTCCTGGGGTTGAGGACATCCGAAGGGGTGGACCTCGAGCTGGCCGCCGGCTACAGCAGCGGCGAAGGGGTGATAGAGATGCTTGCTGAGAATGGACTGGCAGAGGTCCGGGGCGGGAGGCTGGTACCCACGCTGGAAGGTTACCTGTTTTCGGATAGTATCCCTCTTTATTTTACCGGGTGAAATGAATATTAATTGAACCTGGCAATATCCAGCCCCGCCGGTGGTCAGCGGATCAGGACCATCTTTCTGGTAAGGTTTTTCCCGCCGGTCTTCAGTCTATACAGGTAGATCCCGGATGAAACTTCCCTTCCTGAGCGGTTCGTGCCGTTCCAGGTTACTGTGTGGGTTCCCGCCTGGAATTCCCTGTCGGCGACGGTATCTATGAGCCTTCCCCGGATATCGAATACGGAAATATTTGCCCTTCCGGTTTCAGGTATGCTGAAACGGATCCTGGTAGAGGGGTTGAAGGGATTGGGGAAGTTCTGCTCCAGGGTTGCGATATCCGGCACAGGCGAGGAAGAGTCGTCTGTTATCTCCGTCTTGTAGCACAGGATCCAGTTATCGGGATCGAGCTCCACATTCTGAACGGAGTTTCCGGTTGCAATCAGGAACGATTCCTGTTGTTCATCCACCCACAGAACAGTGTCGATAACCCCGGCTGAGGTATTGATTCGGAAATCCACCGGCATGGTATACGGTGGGCTCTGAGTCTGACTAACACCAATTGAGAGTACGGTATCCCCCTGAGAGGGATAAGTGTACCAGGACCACTGGTAAGCCGGCCGGTCTTCCCTGGTAAGCCAGGGGTCAAAGAACCAGTCCAGCTCATCCCCGTAGTGATCCTCGCACAGCTGAATAAACTCCTCGGTGTTTATATCGGAATGCCTGTAGCGTGGATCCGAGGTGTAGGCCGGGATCATTGCGAAGAAGGTGCTGTCTCCGGCTATGTGCCGGAACATGTGAATCACCCAGGAAGCCTTGTCGTAAACCACCGAATTGAAATAGTACCAGGGATTGTCGTTGTCCGGATCCCTGAGTATCGGCCCGTCCCAGTAATACGGGTTATCCTGGCTCTCCATCCATGCCCGCAGTCCGCTGCTGCCGCCGAGGTGTTCCTCCCAGAGGGCTTCGGTGTAACTGGCCCACCCCTCATTCAGCCAGATATGCTCCCAGCTCTCCGGGGAGATGCAGTCTCCGAACCACTGGTGTCCCAGCTCATGTACGTATATCCAGTCGTAATAGTGATCGCCCCTCACCAGGCCGAGGCCGTAGCTGGTCAGGGTCTGATGCTCCATTCCGCCCCCGAGATTGCATAGGGCCACCCCGTATTTCTCATCAACATACGGATAGAGGCCGTATATCGATGACAGGAATTGGAGGGCGGGGACCGCTATACTCAGATCCTCTTCGGCGGCTGTCACCTTGGACGGGGGAACGAAGTTCTGTACCAGCATGCTCTCTCCAGGGGCATATTCCCAGTATTCTTCCATGATGGTATAGTCGCCTGCCGCTATAGAGGCCAGGTAGGTGGTCATGGGGTAAGATTCTTCCCAGTGATATTTTTTATACTGCCTGCCCCATTCCGTCTCAGATGTGTAACCCTTATAATTACCGTTTGACGCGGCAAAGAGGTAAGAGGGCACCGAAAAATAGATATCGAAAGTTGCCTTGTCATCAGGATAATCCTTACAGGGCCACCAGGTCCGGGCGCTCCAGGGCTCGCTGAGGCTCCATATCAGGGAGGTTCCGTCGTAACTGTCAAAAGAGAGCCCGCTGTTGCCGGCTGTTTCGGGATAACCTTCGTAATCGATCTCGATATCCATACTGTCCCCTTCGGCCAGAGTTGTATCCAGGTCTATACTCACCACGTCGCCGTAAATGGAATAACCGAGGGGGCCGCCTGTGGAGGACTGTACGCCTGTTATGGAAAGAGCCTTATCCGCGTTGATATCAACTGAATCAAGGCCGGAAACCAGGCTTTTAAACGATATGGTGACAGCGCCGGCTACATAGGCGCTGGAATCGTCGAAAGCAATATCCATGGCATAATGAGTAACATCGAAATAATTCTGGTTATCGGTAGGGTCCGGGGCGGCGGGCATTTTCCCGGGCGAGCTGTAGAGGGCTCGCATATAATCGGCTTTCCGGATAATACTGCGGTGCGCTTCCTCATACCTGGATTGAGCTGATATAATGGAAGGGAGCAGAAGTATGAGCAGTATAAATCTTATTTTTTTCATTATATAGGTCTTCCGTTAACGTCAGGCCATACACAATAATTATAACACATCAGAATGCCGTTTACAATTCAGGGGGATCCGGTAAGGGCCTGTCAATGGTGCCGCGGGAGGCCGGCTCAATTCTTTCGGGGGTATGATATCAGTACCATCCGTTTGCCCTCTCCAGCCTTCCGGTTACTTCCCGGCCGCCTTCCACGGTATAATAGAAATCGTGCATCGCCCCGGTGGCGCAGGCGTGATTGGGGAGTATCCGCAGCTTTGATCCTATAGCGAACCTTCCGTAGTCGGGAGTCAGCCCCGATATGCTTGATATAATTCCGTGTTCCTGGCTGGTTGATGAGACTATGAGATCCTGCAGCCGGTTCCCTTCGATATCACAGGCGGCCCCGAACCCGCGGCCGTCATTTCCCGGCCGGGCGTTTGAAAGAGCCATCCAGCCGGCATCGGTGATAAGCCAGCCCTTTCTCTTCTGGTAACCGGTGATTGACGTAAGCACGGATAACGCTATTTCGTCCAGTGAGCATACGCCCAGCTCCGCCATCATCAGGTCCTGGAATATGAAAACACCGGCCCTGATTTCGGTAACGCCGTCAAGGTTCCGGGCCATGAAGGCGGTGGGAGTGGAGCCCACGCTTACCACCGGGCAGTTGAAACCTGCCTTTCGAAGCCTCCCGGCCGCATGAACCGCCGCGCTTCTTTCGCTTTCCGCTACCGCCCTGATGCCGTCCGGCGAATCGGAGTGGTAGGAACCGCCCGCATGGGTTAGAACGCCCTCCAGCTCCGCCCCGCCGCTTTTTTCAGCCAGCTTCCCCAGTTCTATCAGCAGGGGATCGCCGGAGTTTATCCCGGCCCTCTCACCGTCACAGTCTATCTCAATCAGGAAAGGGAAGTTCAGTTTGTATTTCTTCCCCGCGCTTATTACCGCTTCCAGCTGCTCCACGGTGTCCAGGATGACTCTGATCCGGGCCCCGTGCCGGATAAGCTTCGCTACCACAGCCAGTTTGAAAGGGTCGATCCCTACCGCGTAAGTTATGTCCCTGATACCGTTGCTGAAATAATAGTCCGCTTCTCTCAGAGTGGATACAGTTATCCCCCCCGGCTGGTTCTTCAGAGCCGGCCTGATAAGATCAATATTCTTTACTGTTTTTCCATGGGGGCGCAGTCCCGCATCGAATCTCTCCAGCCGTTTGTGGAGAGACTCGATATTTCCTCTGACCCTTGTCAGGTCGACAACACAGCAGGGGGTTTGCAGTTCGGAAAGGTCCATAATTCCCTCCTCCCGGGGCAGCAGAGGCAGGCCCCGGATTCCATAAGGTAAGATTCAGTTTAGAGAAACCTCCCTGAGTTGTCAACGGATTGAAAGGGAAGCTATTACTTACAAAAACCGGTTCTTCTGTGTTATTATATCCCGGTAAAGAATAAATTGCGTATGATTTTGGGCCTGATCCGGGAAAACCATGCGGTTTGGCAGAGAAAATACTGCGGGCAGGGAAAGACTTATCATATCGGTTATTATAGTCGCAGCCGCTGTGATAAGAATAATTTATATTATACAGCTGCACAGCTCCGACCTGGAGTGGATTCTGCCTCTGGATATGCATTTCTACAGAGAGCTGGCCGCTGAGATATCCCGGGGCGGGATGCCGTTATCAGGGGGGCTGACCTTCAATCCCCTGTACCCTGTCTTCCTGGCGGCGGTTTTCCGGCTTGCCGGAAGCTCCCTGCTCGTTCCCCGTATCATCCAGTCAATTCTGGGGGTACTGACAGTTTGCCTGATTTACATTGCCGGCAAAGAAGTGGCGGTTTCGGGAAACCGGAGCAGGGCCGGTATTGCCGCCGCTGCGCTGGCGCTTTTCTATCCCCAGTTTCTTCTCTACGAGGGGAGCTTTCTGGCCACTTCCCTGGTTACCCTCCTGTTAACAGCTTCGTTTCTGACCGCTTTGAGGCTTGACCGGGATATAAAGGGGGGCCGCCCGGCCTCCGGGAATTTCCTCCGGAGAGGAGCCCTGCTGGGAGTGATACTGGGAGCCGGTTCACTGGGGCGTCCGAACCTGTTTCTTCTTCTGATCCCCGCGGCGGCGGTATGGTTCTTTTTCAGGAACGGTTCCGGGAAAAGAGCCCGGCTGGCCTCCGCCGGCGCGCTTCTGGGGGCGGCGGCGGTTCTGCTGGTCCCGGCTATTTACAACGGGGCAAGAACGGGGAGATTCGTTCCGGTAACCTCGCACGGGGGGATTAATTTATATATCGGCAACAGAATAGAAGGGGGGGGTGTTTACAAACCCCCTCCCGGGATGAGAATGGATATGCGGGGACTGGTGGAGGATGCCAGGAACCGGGCTTCAGAACTCACCGGAAGAGAGATGACCGACCAGGAGGCCTCCGGCTACTGGATCTCCAGGGCCCTGGACAATATCTCTGAAAGACCGGGGGGGGCGGCGAAGCTCCTCTTGAGAAAATTTGCTCTTTTCTGGAACCGGGCGGAGATCCCGGATGTAATAGATATATCCTTATACAGGGAAGAATGCCCGGTAATGAAAATACTGTTCATCCCGTTTTCGCTTATATCAGCCCTGGCCCTGGCTGGCCTGATTGCGGTATATATTACCGGCAGGAACCGGGGGGTATTTACCCTGTATATCGGAGCCGCGGTTGTTTCGGTTATTATATTCTTCGTGAATTCAAGGTACCGGATACCTTCCGTGCCGGTGATGATACTCTCGGGAGCGGTATTCATCGACATGGTGACTGACAGAATGGAAAGAAAGAGGTGGAAGGAGGGGATCATCACTCTTTGCGCCCTTCCGGTCATTTTCTTCGGCTTTGTCAACAGGAACATGATCGAGGTCAACCGGAGCGCGATGTATACATTCATGGGGAATGAATATATGGAGCGGGGAATGGAGGAGAAGGGCCGGGAAATGTTCGAGAGGGCTTACCGTATGGATCCCGGAAGCGCGGAAACCAGGATAAACTATGCCAGGGTTCTGGTACGCAGGGGAGATCCCGCGGCGGCTGCCGAACTTTACGGTTCGGTATTCAGCTCCTTCCCCGATTTTCCCCGTCTGGCTATTGAATACGGAGCGGCGCTGCTGGAGACCGGCCGTGTTGAAAGGGCGCAGCAGCTGTTCAGGTGGGCTTACCGGAACCGGCCAACCGCCGAAAAGGTAATGGCCTGCCGTTATCTCAGCCGAATCGCCTTCGCGGAGGGGGACCGTGACCAGGCGGCCTCCTGGATAAGGAGAGCCCTGGAACTGGTGCCGGGTAACCGGGAATTGGAGGAGATCCTGAACAGGCTGGAAACTCCGTGAGCCGGAAGTTTTGGCTTGTTATGATTAATCTCCAGTTGTAATTTTCTCTTTGCCGGCCCGGGAGTAATAAAATCTGCCGTAGAAGCATCAGGAAGGGTATGGAAACCTGCTGATATGTTAGATCTGTTATCAATAATTCTGAAGCACAAGAAGATAGTTATTGCAGTGGCCCTGCTGGCATTTGTCATCTCGGCGGCAGTGAGCCTGATTCTGCCGAAACGTTACGTCTCGTCGGCGTCGGTAGTTCCTGATTTTATTGAGAGGGACCTCAGCGGGGGAGGCGGAATCCTGTCCCAGTTCGGTGATTTCGGCAGGATGTACTCCAGTATCATGCGTGTCAACAGAAACCGGGTAATGGAATTTGTAATAAGAAGCAGAAAGATGGCTGCCCTGATGGACCGGCGTTTCGATCTCAGGGAGCAGTACGGGGTTAGCAGGGACGAAGAGGTTAGGGAGGAACTGAGAGAAAATACCGGCGTGGTGCTGCGGGATGAGGGGGTTATAATTATCTCTGTCGAGGACGGAAGTTCCGGACAGGCCAGGGATATGGTTTCCGCCTACCTGGAGATACTGGACAGCCTGATGATAGAGATAGAGCAGGAGTCGGCGCAGTTCAGAATCGCTTTCCTGGAGGAAGAGGCGGAGCTGAGGGAGGGAAAGATTGCTGAACTCGATTCCATGATGTCCGGATTCATGAGCAGGTACGGGATAATAGATATAGAGGAGCAGCTGAGGGCCTCCTACCAGGTGCTTGCTCAGCTTGGTTCAAGAAAGCAGATGCTCGAGATGGAGAAAGAACTTATGAGAACCGATCTCAGGGACGGCAATCCTTACCTTCAGAGAACCAGGAAAGAGCTGCAGATACTCGATAAGGCCATAGAGGATATTATCAAGGGCGAGCATGGGGAGGGTTTTTCGGTATTGCCCGATATGGAGGAAATACCGGAATTGACCATGGAATATCTGAGAATGGCGGCTGAAAAGAAGATAAGGGAGTTCGCGCTCGGTTTTGTAAAAATGAAACTGGAGCAGGCAAGACTCTCCTCCAGAAAAGAGATCAGTGTCATAAGAGTGCTGGACCCGCCCTATACGCCCGACAGGAGGGTCTGGCCCAAGAGGACCCGGATCGTTCTTGTCTCCACCATTATCGGGGTAATATGGTGCTGTATAATTCTGATACTGGCGGACAGGAGAGAGGAGCTTGCGAGTATGGTCAGGGGAGAGCCTCGCACCGGGCGCAGGCCGGGCCGGAAGCGGGAAGTGGATTAAAGCCGGAGAGTGACGATGGAAAACGACACCGTACGTAAGCAGCTGAATAGAAAGAGGTTGCTTATCTATATATTCCTGGCGCTATCCGCAGCGGTAGCCGTTTTCCTCTTACTGCCGTTCAAGGCGGTAAAACTGGCAGTCTCCGGGCTGTTTCTGATTCCGGTGGCACTGATATTACTGGAACAGCCAAAATGCTCTTTCTACATCATGCTGTTTGCTCTCTTCTCCTCTGTTTTTCTGATTACCTCTATACCCCTGATGAGGCTCATGGTAATCCTCACCGCCACCTCCATGATGGTTATGATATTCAGAAAGTGGCAGCCTTTTATTCATGACAGGTTTGTTATCTTCCTGGTATTTCTTTTCATCCTGATTGTTTTCCAGTCCCTGATTACGGCCAGGGATACCGCCAGCTATATGTACAGACTGGATAAATTCATAAAGAATATGCTGGTAGTTCTGATTGCCACCCAGTTTGTCAGGAACCGGAGTGAATTCAGGGGATTTATAATGGTGATCATTCTGGGGTTCACAGTAATGAACTATCTCCCGGTTATTTTTCCTTACACTTCCAGCACCGGCAGATCGGATTCAATACTGGTGGAGCAGGCTGTATTCAGGTACGCCGGTTATATTAAGGCCCCCAACACCTTTGGTTTCTATCAGTTCTTCCTGATGCCCCTGCTTTTATTCCTGGTCTCGATAAGAAGAACCGGAAAATTTCTCAAGGCCGCTGCTGTCCTGCTCTTTTTTGGAAGCGTAGCTATCATAATAATTACTTTTTCCAGAGGCGCCTTTCTAACCTTTCTGTTCATGCTCCTGCTTCTTCTTATTGTCGAGAGAAGAAACAAGCTGATTCTGTACAGCGGGCTGGCTGTGATAATTGCCGGAGCTTTCATAGCGCCGGTTGCCTATTGGGACAGGATCTCCTCCATTTTCCAGGCATCGTCTTACATCACCGAGGATTATGCCATAATGAGCAGGATTACCACCATGAAGGTGGCACTGATTCTGGGCCTGAAGAACCCGGTATTCGGGGTAGGCCTGGAAAATTTTCTCTACCATGCCGCCAGGTATACCAGTTACGGATACGTGGTACATAATTCGCTTCTTCAGATATTTTCGGAGATGGGATTCTCCGGCATTATAGTGGTTCTGGCCATTATCATCTATAATTTCACTCTGGTTGCAAGGCTGGCCCGGGACCGGTCTGATACGGAAAGGTCCAGGCTGGGACGCTTCCTGTTCGTACAGCAGCTGACTGTCCTTTTCGGGTCAATGACTCTCCCGGTCGCCTACAATTATGTTTTCTGGTTCACGCTGCTGATGCCTTCGATTGCTTACCATGCCTATGGTTCCGGCAGGTTTTCGGACAGGGTTGTGAATCCGGCGGGACAGTGAAATCAATTAATCCCTGATGAAGTATCCGGAAAACCGCGCCGGCTCGGCAGAACTTTCTGCGGGTAGTTCTCATCTCAGAAGGATCATTTTCCTGGTAACAGTTTCGGATGGTGTTTTTGTCGGCATAAAAAGGCCGCTCTCACTGAGCAGCCTTAAGCATAACCTGGATACTTTAATCTCCAGCATTGTTTAGCCGGAGTATTCAGGCTTCATTCCGATTTGACTATCTGATTCAACTTCCCCGGCCTGTAGCTGTCCGTTATCCTCGCTCTGAGAATCTTCATCCTGTAATCAACCAATTCCGGGTCATTATCCTCGACTTTTTCGACCAGCAGGGCTCCGTGAACCGTGCTTTTCTCAATGTCAAGGGCACAAGGGACTACATTATCCTGCTCTGAAGGTTCGTAGGATAGGAAAGTCAGATAACCGCCATGCTTCTTTAGCTCCCCCATGCTCAGATCAAAGAATTATAACTTTTGATATAGTAATCGATGATCCGGAACTTCTGGAAAACGAGGACGGAGAGATCAGAATAATGGTGGATGGCTACGGGACATTCTCCCCGCCCAATTATAAGAAATTCGATTTTTTCTGTAAGCGGGGAATCGCTGACAATGGGGTTTTGCGACCCATTTATGCTTTGCTTTGTCGCCATTATCCTGATTTCAGGCATGAAGAGGTTTACTTTGGCAGTACTCCGGGTTCTTAAAGTAGAATTTGCTGTAGTTTGGGGGGATAAGGCCGAATCAGAATATATTTCGCCTAATTCCTCTCAGGAGGTAACACGTTTTACACTGAACTGCACGGTTTCAGCAGAGCGGTGATGTGCAGAGATGGGGTGGAGGATGATATCGAGGAGGAGGTTGATCGCAGTAATTCCAGCCTATGTGCCGCAGGATCTTATCAATTACCACCGTATCGGTGATAAAGGAAATAATCCTCATTTTCCCCCCGCATTTGCTGCAGAGAAGGGGGTCCTCTTTCCAGACTTTAGCTATCAGCTTAGCCCAGCGTATCCGTTTTGACCTGCTGTATTCGCTCTCACCTGATCTCGAGAAGCCGGTTGCCGGCGGTGTCAGTTCTTCTTCACTTTCCAACACCCTGCGCCTGCCGGAGGCGTTCGAGTATGGGCCGTAGTATAACACTATGTTTACAGAGCTTATGCAAAATGGCTGGATTGGGAGCCAAATGCCGAACACAGACCTTATTTCAGAGCAAATTCAACAATCAATCGCTGGTAATAGGTCAATGGTTCTGGCAAATTACACTCATGATCAAGAAGACACCTTACAAGGCAAATTCACCCGACGCAAAAAACCGCGCGGCTAATTTGCGACGTTTTAGGTATTATTGGAGTTAAGGAAAGATGAGTTCGCGAGTAATAATAATAGGTGCGGGTGCGTCATATGGGCATGGTGTGAAAGGAGCATCACAACCGCCATTGGGTACAGGATTTTTCGAAGGACCAATTGCAAAGGAAATATTAACGGATTATTCAGACTTTTTCGGCTATTTGTCCAGCACCTTATATTTAGAGGATCTCTCTGAAATTGATATTGAAGAGCTAGCAGAGACAGTTCAAGGATCTTGGGAGTTAAGTGTCTATGATCGGCAGGAGATAGAGGCTCAATTCGGTATTTCATTTTGTGCTGGTGGCCCAAAAATGATGCTTCGTGGATATATTGTTGATCATGTATGGTTATCCACTAAATGGCTTTCGAATGCTAGTTGTCCTTTTCATGAAGAACTTTTTAAAAAAATGCTGTCTCCCAATGATGCCGTAATTAGCTTTAATTATGACTTAATTGCAGATGTAGCGTTGAAAAAGCTCGGATTATGGAGTGAATCCTCGGGGTATTTTGGCAATCAGTGTTTTGTGCGCTTGCTTAAACCACATGGATCACTTAACTGGTTTAAAAACAGTAGTGATGGATCTAATAGAATTGAAATCGCGTGGCTTGAAGATGCCTTGCGTGGGGCTAGAAACTCAGACGATTGTGATAGAACAATTATTGGAGTTATACCTAAAATCGGGGCTGCATTAGATAGAGATGATCATGCTATAGGTTTCGCTGAAGCTGCTGCTATCGAACCAAGTTATTGTCTACCATTAGCAGTACTTCCAACTTCTAAGAAAGATTTCATTGAGTTAACTTTTGGACAATTAGCTACTGTGTGGAAGCAGATGAAACAGATTATTAAAGAAGCTTCGGAAGTGATTGCCGTTGGATTCTCTTTTCGTGATCGCCATTTTAATCAATTGCTACTAGAATCCATAAAACAACGCACTGAACCTTTGAAATTAAAACTAGTATGTCCATCGAAAGTATCTGAACCTGGTGAACGTCTATTATCTGTACCTAAGCTAGACGTTATACGTTTCAAGTGTACCTTAGAGAAATATGTGGAAAGTCTTGAGTAGAATAAGAAGAATGCCTAACCCTCGTATCTGGACTCCTCTTTCAATAATTTGTTTAATTTAATGAGCTGAAAGGATCTGACTGCAAACGTATCTTCGGCCTCATAAAGTGGAGATTCAATTTTTGTTTCCGGGCCAGGATGAAGAATGCGCGCAGGGAGCCAATCGCTATGCACGAATTTTAAATTAGTCACGAGAGTTATCGGCTTAACCCTGCGCCGGTACAGACCGGTCAGTCATCAAAGCTATTTATCATAGCAATCTATGGTAAGAGCTGATATTAATTAACCTCCTTTTTTGATTCATAGTAACAGTTTTTTGTCCAGATAGCCAAAACAATGCGCGCAAATTTATTTGCCAGAGCCACGGCAGTTTTATTGTGGCTTCGTCTTCTATCTATTTCAAGAGTCCAGATTGTAAGTCTGTCTAGGTTTTCTTTTTTTGGAAGGCCATAGAACTGATCTTGCCCCGTGAACT
>JAWODM010000037.1:0-4345 GCA_046483305.1 Candidatus Krumholzibacteriales bacterium
GTCGAGTCGTTGGTGTCCAGGCCCAGTTGCCTTCTCTCGGTGGACTGTGCGCTGTACTTGCTGATTCCCAGTCCGGCGAACCCGGCATCCACTCTCCTGGTCAGCTCCTTGGTTACCTCGGGATGGGAGGCGTACTCCACTCCGTCTATTACGTCATCCAGCGGTATCACTATCTGAACGCTGGGATAACCGGAGGACTGCACGTATTCCTCCAGGTACCAGTTCTCCCCGGTGGCCAGGACTATCGAGTCATGCGATAGGTTTATCATCCAGTCGGGGCCCCGGTCCGGATTGACTGCGTCGAGATTCGGCACATCCGGATTGTCCCAGTCGTATTTCTGGGCGTTGAAAGTCTCCCAGTCCGCATCAGACAGATCCACGCTGTTCTCCGCCCACATGGAGTGATCCATGGCATCGGCGGCTATCACAATCAGCTCTCCCGGTGCGATCGGATACTCTTTTCCAGTTACCGGGGTCCCCGGGAACTGGTAGGCGTAAATGGCCCTGACATAGTCAAGCGGCGGATCCTCGACATCAGCCTCTACAGGCCTCTGCCTGGTTATCAGCATTCCATCAAGGTACATGGTATCTGAGGAGGCGTTGTACAGTTCGCAGAACTGCCCGTAGAAATAGAAGGATGAATTGTCGGACCCGCAGTAGAATATTTCATTTATCATAAGATCGCTCGATTTTATAAGCGACAGGAGAACCGTATCCCTGACCGATTCATCGCCCAGCACCCGGTATTCCCCTCCTCCTGTAAAGACCTTGTCACTCTCGCCCAGATCAGGGGTGATTGTGGTGGTCGCAAAAATTGCGTAATCACCGGTGGGAAGGTTCGAGAACGATACTCTTCCGTCGATGCCGGTGAAAGAAATCAGGTTGTATTCATGCCCCCTGGCGGAAAGGTGAACCTCCGCATCGAAGACAGAATAAAGTTCATCTCCACCCCCACCTATGAAACCGGAGGTGTCAGCTACCATAACTTCCAGATGGCCTTCACCGTCCGGAATATTCGGCATATCCTCTCCGCAGCCGGCAGAAATTACGGCAAGCAAGGAAAAGCATACTCCCAGAATAAGATATGAAACCGCTTTGAAGCTGCTGTTACAGGAGGATTGCCTGTTTATTCTTATAATTCCGTTCTTTCTCTCGCTCATCATTTCATCCCCTCCTCTTTTTCCGAATCTCTCCAGAGGGCATCCAGCACCATGCTGAATTCAACGCCGTAGAATATTTCGGGATTCCTGGAACGCCAGCGCCCCAGGTAATTTCGGTACCATGCCTCGTCATCGAACACGTTATGTACGAACATGGATATCTCGGCATCGCGGCCTATCGATTTGGATACATTGATATTGAACAGCAGGCGGTCATTGGGGCGTTCACGCACCAGCAGGTCCAGAGGGTCCAGGGTGCGGGTCAGTCCCAGTTGATTAGACTCTGATGGCGAGATAGCTTCAAACTGGCCGGTCGAAGGATCATAGTACCCCGTGGAATAAGTCTGCCCTTCGAGGGCGTTCCTGTTGGAATCGAAAAGTGTCTGCTGGAGGTGGAATGTCACCCACATCCCCAGTCTCTCAATCATCCAGTCCGCGCGGTAATTTACCACCATCCTCTGCCGCCAGCTCTCAGTATAGGGGTAATAGGGGAAAATGGTTCTGTCCAGCAGATCGTTCTCCCTGGCGGAGGACATATATGTCCCGTCTCCTCCAGATCTTGATTTAGTGAATGAAGCGGATATATTGAACTTGGTATTCAGCTTCTCTATTCTCTTGGTTCGAAGCTGGAATTCAAATCCGTAGTTCCTGTACCACCCCGCGCTCTGGTATCTGTCGCTGTCCGAGGTGTTGTAGAAGGTGTCAATTACCGCAGGTTCTCCGTCCGGGTATGATTCTTCGTCGTAGCTGTAACGGTAGAGAATCTGGGGAGAGGAAACTCCCCTGGGAATATCCGAAGAATTGGTAAAAAAGCCGGTGAATATCAGCCCGACCGGCCCGAACTTCTGGTCGAGCGAGAGCTCGCCCTTCTGATTCTGGTAACCCTTCACATCCCTGGTATTGAAGTTGTAAACATAGGTGGAAATAAGGGGCACCGAATCGACCGGCGTTTCTTCAACTATATCCACGTATTCAGGCCCCTGGAATATCTTGGTCATGGAGGGCATCTTTGATGATTTGCCCCATCCCGCCCTTATCTGGGTACCGTCCCTGATTTCGTACTTGGCCCTTATCCTGGGATTCAGGTAGGTGCCGTTCTTCGATTCTATCACACCCTCGTCGCCGAAAATACCGCCCGGGTGGAACTTGAACGGGCTGTACATCTCATAGCGCAGCCCCAGGTTCAACTGGTAGGGCCGCATCTTCAGGAACCCGTTTATCTTATTTTCCAGGTATATATTTGCCACATGAAGGTCCGGCGACGCTTCGAACGGAAGAGGCCTTCTCCCCGGAGCGCCGTAGGGAGGTTTCAGAGGATCGAACACCTTCCCCTCGCCCTTGTTGGCATCGAAAGAGTATTCGGCTCCCAGCAGGAGGTAATTGCCCAGGTCAAATATCTCGAAATCATGCCTGAAATTGAGCTTGGCGTTAATGCTCCATTCCTCTCCCCTGGTCCATATCTTGTAGAGGTAAGCCCCGGCGTCGACGTAACCGAACCTGGTGCCATCGGTAAGAGCGTCGGTGAGCACCCTGGTGTCCGCCCCGGTCAGCGACTGCCTGTATGAATCCCTGTTGGTATATTTGATATTGGAATTCCACTCCAGCTTGGAGGAATCGTTGATCCGGTAATCCGCCCGGTGGCCGTATACATATGTTTTGTCGTTATTGTACTGTTCCACGGAGAGAGGGTCGTCCTCCCTGAAATCCTGGTTATCGTCAACTCCATGGTAGTACAGCTTGTTCATAAGCTTAAGGTCTCCGTCCATGAGCTCATTCTTTATGGTAAGCTGGCCGGTGTACCTGTAATACTCGTCTCCGTCCCTCCGGATATTCCTCTCGCTGAAAGCTCCGTTAAGATTATAGGACAGGCTGGTATTCTTATAATCGAACCCCCAGCCGCCGCTGATGCTACCTTCCTTGGTGTCAGGATTTGATTTTATCTTTATTCGGTGTGGCTGAGCTCCCGATTTGGTCGTTACTCTAACCAGTCCGGAAGTGAGGTCTCCGTATTCTACCGATGGAACCCCGGTAGTCACTTCCACATTTTCGATATTGTCCGCGGGTATTGTTCGCAGGTCTATGCCGCTGCCCGCGAAGCTCCTGGAACCGCTCATGGAAGTTCCTGTCCCGGACTGAAGGTTTGCATTATTAGAAATTGGGACATCGTCCACTATAACCTTGGTTCCGAACAGCGCCTCCGATCTGTCGACGGCCATGCCCGATCCGCGAAGCTCGACCTGTGAAAGCTCCGAAAGCCCCGGAGAGCTGGTTCTCTCCACTCCCGGAATCAGGTCCAGTATGTCTCCCAGATTGGTGGATAGCTGATGCTCGATCTCGTCGCTTGATATCTCGTGAATGGTTTCAATTTCCTCCGGAATCAGTTCCCTCTCCCCCAGCACTGTAATGCCGCCAATCATAAAGAAGAGATTCAGCTCCGGATCGCCGGCTGCCATCTCGCACTGATAGGTGGTTATCTTACCGCCTTCCACTATTATATCCTGCAGGCAGGTTGTGAAAAACTCGTTCTTATGAACCGAAATACTGTGTTCGCCCTCCGGAAGCTTTATACGGAACATCCCGCTCCGGTCGGTCAGGGTGGTAATATCGGTGCCCTGAACTTTTACCAGAGCCTCAAACACCGGCTTATTGTTCTTTACATTAATTACTTTTCCCGCTAATACACCCATTTCTTCCGCTAACAAAACTGCAGGTGATAAGACAAACAGGATGAATAACGCCAAGAGATAAGTTCTCTTACGAAAAACCTCATTAAATAGAATCATCTTGTTTTACCCTTCTTCACAATAAGTGGGGTTGATCTGGAAATTCTATAGCTGGAAGCGGCGGGAGATGGGGCATCTTCAGGTTGGATGTAAAACTTATCCTCCAGCATGTAGAACCTTATGTTATACATTCGATTCGATTATAACAAAATTTCCAGCCCCCTGTCAATTAATAATTATTGTTAACCCGGGAATAGGAAGAGAGATCATAACCCACCTCCTGCTCTAAGGAAGCTTCTTTGTTTTGGGGAGGGGGAGTGGGCGGCTCTTCGGGGGGCGGTGGAGTCTGTGCGGGGTGGCGGGGAAGAAAAAGAAGAAGAACTACAGGAAGAGTTAATAAAAGAGATAGAGATCCGGGAAGAGACTGAGGCTGAAATTGCTTCTGGCGAGGAAATCTTTTTC
>JAWODM010000080.1:0-19552 GCA_046483305.1 Candidatus Krumholzibacteriales bacterium
CGTCCGTCTGCGCTGAATCCTCCGAACCGATTGTCGAACTGCAAGTCGTCCGGTCGCGACAACGTGAGAGTGGATGCCGGGTTCGCCGGACTGGGAATCAGCAAGTACAGCGCACAGTCCACCGAGAGAAGGCAACTGGGCCTGGACACCAACGACTCGACATTCGATTTTATTAAAATAGACAGGCCGACACCGGGTTGGTCGCATGCGGAGTGATAGAGAAGAGGTAATGAAGAGACTGAACAAATACGTTTTTTCCGCCGCAGGTCTCTTATCGGCAGCGGTTTTAATAGCCGGCTGCGGAGAGGATATGACGAATATTCCGGACGGCGAAGGCCATCTGGAAGTTATGGTAGCTGATACCTCTGGTTTCATAGGTGGGGGCGGAGATGAACTTTATTCTGTCTTCGATGCGGAAGTTCACCTTTCCGCCAGGGGGCATGAATACAATCTGATTTCTTTCACCGACATCGACGGAAGAGTATCGTTCTCGAACCTTCCCACCGGTGATTACGCAATTTTTACGACCACCACAATCACCCCCGTTCTGGGCGAGAGCGACAAGGTCTTTACCGGAGGAGGGGAATACCGTGTGCTGGGCGATGAATCGGTCAGGGATACGGTTCTCCTGTCGCTTATAAAATCGAGCGATCTTATGATAAATGAAATATTCTACTGCGGGTCCGACAATTCATCCTGGTATTTCTACGGGCAGTTCTGCGAACTGTACAACGCCTCCTCAGATACCATGTACCTTGACGGAATGCTGATAACCAGACAGTGGCCTGTAGAGGCTGATGTCGAGGATCCGCCGCTTGACTATGTCAGGGCCGTTTACGCATATCAGTTCCCGGGGACCCCGGTAACTGGAAAAGAGTATCCGATCGCACCGGGAGAGCTGATTGTGATAGCCGCGGATGCCATGGATCACTCCATGTGGGCGGAGAACAGCGTGGATCTGTCTGATGCGGACTGGGAGACTTTCAACGCCCAGAAATACGACTGGGACAATCCGGATGTGCCGAATCTCGACGCGGTTAATCCGGACCGGGGACCCGACTGGATGATAAACCTATCGCATGACGCCATAGTCCTGGCCACCGGGGAGAACTGGTACCTGGAGGAATACATGCAGTCCTCCGGTACTCCCATCGTTCAGGTAGTGATACCGCTGGATGACGTAATAGACGGAGTGGAGTACGCCTCCCATCCCGAGGTAACCAAGGAGCTGACCAGGAGAGTGGATGCCGGGTTCGCCGGACTGGGAATCAGCAAGTACAGCGCACAGTCCACCGAGAGAAGGCAACTGGGCCTGGACACCAACGACTCGACATTCGATTTTATTAAAATAGACAGGCCGACACCGGGTTGGTCGCATGCGAACTGATAGAGAAGAGGTAATGAAGAGACTGAACAAATACGTTTTTTCCGCCGCAGGGTTCTTATCGGCAGCGGTTTTAATAGCCGGTTGCGGAGAAGAGAGGCCGCGGCTGGTGGATGGTAATAACTCCATAACAATATGCGCGGTAGATACGGCCAACGTACTGGGCGGTGGAGTAGGAGCACCGGTGGCCGGCGTTACCATAAGAATCAGCGCCGTGGGATTCTTCTTCCAGAAGACCCTGGTTACCGGCGAAGAAGGATGGGCGGAAATAAACAATATCCCGGCCGGGAAATACATACTGACCGCGGAGCGGAAATTCAGCGATCTGCTGATATTCGGCCAGAAACAGAAGAGCCTTCTCGCAGAACCTGCCATTATGGATACCATCAAAATGGGTTTTGTGCCTACTACCCCGCTGGTTATGAACGAATTATATTATGCCGGCTGCAAGGCGTCAGCCTTCTATTACTACGATCAGTTCATCGAGCTTTATAATTCTTCGGACGAGACCATCTATCTGGATGGTTATATAATAGGGAGGGGAACCCATTTTGATGACCTTCTGGACTGGGAGAGCGTGGATTACGCCATCGCTTATTATATCTATGAATTCCCCGGACAGAGAGGAATAACCAGGGATTATCCTATCGAGCCGGGCGAATTCCTGGTAATCGCGTGTGACGCGATAGATCACTCGGCCATGGTCCAGGACGATGCATGCGTGGATATGTCCGGGGCGGATTATGAGTTCTGCAACCCGCTGGCATTCGATTACTGCAACCCGGAAAAAGTTCACCTGGAGCCGGTCACCGAAGAGGGCAAGGATTTCACCATGAATCTGGGGCACGAGTCGGTGTTCATCGCCACCGGAGAGGATTACAGCTTTCACGAGCATATTAATGACAACGGAACTCAGGTTTACGGGCATGTGCCGCTGGAGACTATCCTGGACGGGGTTGAATACGCCAGTAACCCTGAAGCACCGAGGTATATGACCAGGCGCCTGGACGCCACGCTTGCGCCGGGAGCTCCCAAATACGGGGCCAGATCGATTGAGCGGAGGTTCCCGGGGCTCGATTCGAACAACAGCGCATTTGATTTTATAGTCACGGATACCCCCACACCGGGGTATCACCATTGAGGATGGTAATGAAATAAGAGAGGAGCATGGTTTTGAGCGGAAGAATAAAGAGAGGTTTTATTGCAGCGGCGGCGGTTCTGGTATTGATATTTATTTTCTCCCCTGCGCGGGGGAATGAATTGAGATTGTCCACGATGGGAAACTGCGGTATCGCTCTGTATGACCAGGATAACCAGCTCAATCCCTTCGATTACGGTTATAACCCTGCCTATCTTCTCAGGGATTACGACAGGGAGTGGATACGTTTCACCGCCGGGATAGAGGAGGTGTCGGGAGATCTCAGAAGGGAGTACGACCCGCATCTTACCAACAACCTTTATGCCGGATTCGCCGGGATAAAGAAGCTTGCCGACTATCACGTAACCAGCGGCAAGGTCAGTTACATGCGGCTTAATCAAAGGGAGATTTACCGGGCCATTGAGATCGATCCGTACAACGACCCTTTTTATCTCACTGATCCTACCACCGGCGATTTCGAGTATTACGGACCCAGCCTGGCGGCGAATTACGCTCTCAGGGTAAAGGATAACCTTCATATAGGAGCCGGACTGCAGTACGACATATATACAGGGCTTAAGCAGGAATATACCCGCCCGGAGATAGTGCACAACTATATAAAAGCAACCCTGGGGCTTGTCTACGAACATCCCAGCGGTTACATGTTTGGATTGACGGTTAGCCCTATCAGGAACCGGAACCGGACCAATTTTGCGAAGACCGATGAGGGGTACGATAATATTATCAACAGGTATTCCGGTGATGGGATATACGAGGTAAGGTCCTTCTCCAGCAAGCAGATAAGCGATGTTGAATGGGGAGGGGAGGTAACCGTACAAAATTTTTACATGGGGAGAAGCCTCAAACTCGGCACTCTGCTGACCTATGCGCTTCACCGGACAGAAAGCCGGTACGACGCATTCGAGAGGGATCTGATGAGCTTCTGGGAAACAGAAAGGTTCGATTTCAGTTTCCTGGGGCGTTATACCCCGGAAGGGTTGCCGCTGACCCTGGGACTTTCGGGCAGGATTATGAGCAATGACGGATGGGCCAAGAGGCCGGAATACGAGAGGGTTCTTCTCTACGACAATCCTTTCAGCATGTCCTCCGTTGGCGGCGGCATCAGTTATCTGATCGAAGAACTTAATCTGACGGCGACCGCCGATTATATCATGAATTCATACCAGATAGAGGCCAGGGATTACGGAGCCAGCCTGTTCAGGGAGGCCGACATCATTCAGAATATCGGCAGGGTAGGGCTGGAGTACAGCCTTTACGGATTGCATTCGGTAAGGCTCGGCTTCGAAGTGATTGATTACCCGATAGACCGCTGGCTGAAGATGCCGGCCAATATGGATACCTACAGATACACCGGCGGTTTCGGCTACCAGTTCGGATTCTGGAACGTGGAAATGCAGCTGATGTACAGTGACAGCACCAAGGATGAAATCGACGAGACGAGACAGGGCTTGAGCGCGATAATGTGGTTTACTCTCTTAAGATGAAAGCAGTACTCTCTGAAGGAGGTGATCTATCTGCATCCAATGAACTTTGCCTAAATCCCCTGTAGTTTAATGTGCGATGCAGCAGCATAGGAGGTGCAAATATAATGAAATACAGGATTACATGCTGCTTAGTCGTGGTCCTGCTACTGGCCTTCGGAACAGCGTTTGCCCAATGGACGACCGAATACCAGATGGAAAAGGACGAAACTTTTCGTGCGGGCCATTTCCCCACTTCTACGGTGGGGTATATCGGTGGCGACTTTCTGTACAAGACCACCGATGCCGGAGATACCTGGACTGAGATGTCCTATCCGAGCACCGAGGAGATTTTCGATATCTTCTTCAAGGATGCAAATACCGGATGGGCTGTCGGTGATATGGGCCTGATAATGTACACCACCGACGGAAATACCTGGACCAAGCATGATTCGAGCGATGTTATGAGTTCGGACGACCTTAACGGTGTTTATTTTATCGGGACCAACGGATGGATTTGCGGTGACGACGGAATATGGTATTCAACCGATGACGGTGTTACCTGGTCCATGGCAACCATTCCCGGTACCGATGATATAAATGACATCAAATTCATCGATGCCAGCAACGGGTACGCCGCCGCAGACGGCGACGGAATCATATACACAACCGATGGAGGCGTAACCTGGACTCAGGCGGCCGCAAATCTGGGCCCATACCCCTATACCAGAACCGATATCGAGTGTATACATGTAGTGAACGACACCATTGGTGTGGCAAGCGGATGGGGCTCTCTGATAGGCCCTCAGCCGACCATCATTCTGATTACCACAGATGGCGGCCAGACCTGGGGCCCGGCGGATGCCACCTATTCGTATGCGACTTACACGTACGGACACGATATAGATACTTTTGACGACGGTGAGCTGATAATCATGGGCGGAGGCTCAGGTTCTTCGGGGATTCAGCTTCACAGCACCGATCTGGGTGATAACTGGGCGCCGTCCGAAGCCTTTTACGGTGAAGATTTCAGATTCTGCGCCGCAGTGCCCGGAACTGACCGGGTTATTGCCGGAGGAGACGAAGGGTGCCTGGCCATGTCGAAAAACCGTGGCTACGACTGGACTTTCCTTCAGGATCCGGGGAACGGATTCGGCGGATGGCTTGACGCGACAGAGTGTGTGTTCGTCGGCGATAACGGAAGTATAATGTCCACCGGGAACTTCGAGATGGGCGTTATAGCTCCCGAATTCTTCGCTCCGGATATCTACGCTGTGGCAACCAGGCCTTCCAATGTATGGTATGCCAGCGGTTCGAATAACTACCTCTGCAAGTCAACCGACGGCGGAGAGACCTGGACACAGCTTCTCCACAGCAATTCCTTCTTCGAAGGCCTGTACGGCATGTACTGGTTCGACGACGACAACGGCGTGCTGGTTGGAGAATTCGGCAGAGATGACGTTATTTACACCACCAGCGACGGAGGGCAGACCCTCAATACCGTCCTGGCCGATTCAGTTCACGCCCAGCTCAACGGCGTATCGTTCGCCCGTGATAATGAGCAGATAGGCGTGGCGGTCGGAGATGACTCGGTAGTGGTATACACCACCGACGGAGGTGCGTCCTGGAATGTAGGTTCATTCACCAACGCCGCCAACAACAAAGATCTGGAGGAAGTCTACCTGGCTACTCCTACCAATGGATTCCTTGTTGGTGATGATGGCTTGTATGCTACTTCGACTGACGGAGGAGCAACCTGGACCGTACAGCCGTCGTTTACTATCGAGGACCTCATCGACGTTTATTTCAGTTCTCCCACGGTCGGCTGGATATCAGGCGACGATAACGACGTGTGGTGGACTGATGACGGCGGTGCAACCTGGACCAGCATAGATATCGGCATGGCATACGAAGAAGATGTCAACGCCGTTTACTACGACTGGTCGAAGGGAGTTCTCTGGGCTGGAACCGACAACGGTTATATCGTTAAGAGGTCGGATCTTACTCCGACAGACACGGAAACTCCGGAGTCGCTTCCGTTCACCCTTAAGCAGAACTATCCCAACCCCTTCAACCCCTCGACCAGGATCAAGTTCTCGCTGCCGGAAGATTCATTCGTCAGCCTGAACGTCTATGACGTTACCGGCAAGCTGGTAGCTGAAGTTCTTAACAAGAACATGGAAAAGGGTGAATACACAGTCGGATTCAAGGCGGACAACCTTGCTTCCGGTGTGTATTTCTACAGGCTTAAGATGGGTTCCGAAACCCTGAGCCGTAAGATGATTCTGCTAAGATAAGCAGGGATCATCTGACTATTTCGGCGGGGCGGCAACTGAAGCCGCCCCGCCAACCACTGAGAGCTGGAAACATTCATTGATTTACTCCAATCGCAGACAGTTATGTTTATACTTGTGTTAGTTGCTTCCAGCGTGCATTATAAAAGTATTAGGAATTAGTGGGAATTCTGGAATTATGCTGGAAGGAGAGAGGTCAGGCAATGAAAAAATCGATTATTATAACGCTTGCCGTATTGATTATTATCAGCGGCTCTGAATGGTCGCAGGCAGAAGCCACAGCGGATAATAAACCGCTGAGGCTTATGAGAAGGCCTACCATCAGTAACGGAAATGTAGTATTCCAATATCAGGATGACCTGTGGGAAGTTTCCACTGAGGGGGGTGTAGCGAGGAGGCTGACTGTTCATCCTGGAAGAGAAGATTTCCCCATTTTTTCTCCAGACGGAAAGTGGATAGCTTTCCGGGGAGATTACAATGAAAGAAAAGGCGCTCTCTGCATGATGCCGGCAGGGGGAGGTGAGCCACAGCTGCTTACCTATCATCAGATGGGATCCATGCCCGCCTGCTGGACTCCAGACAGCAAAAGTGTGATATTCACATCCCACAGGGAATCTTATGTGACACTGTTCGATGAGTTCTTCAGGATTCCAGCCAGCGGCGGGATGCCGGTAGAAATGAAAATAGGCAAAGGGAGCTTTGCCTCATTCTCGCCCGACGGCAAGAAAATGGCTTTCAACCGGCATATATCGAGGTACTGGTGGTGGAAAAGGTACAAGGGTAGCATGAATCATGACCTGTGGGTTTTTGACTTCGAAGAGGAAACCTTCGAGCAGCTGACCGATTACGACGGAAATGATTCCTGGCCCATGTGGACAGGAGAGAGGATCTATTTCGTCTCCGACAGAAACGGGGATGTGAGGAACATATACTATTATGACCTGTCTACGGAAGATATAGTCCAGGTTACCGATTTTACGGATTACGGAGTAACCTGGCCTTCCATGTCCGGAGACGGGAAAAAGATAGTATTTGAGAAGGATCACCGCCTGTTCATTCTCCATACCGAAACCGAGGATGTCTCTGAAGTGGTGGTATATGCCCCCACAGACAACCGGATCAATATGATCAGCTATATAGATCCCACGGATTACATTCGCAGTTTTGATATCTCTTCCACCGGCAAGAGGCTGGTATATCAGGCCAGGGGAGATATATATACCGCCCCGGCGGAGTATGGCGATGTCAGAAACCTCACTGAGTCGTCAGGCGCCAGGGACAGGTACCCGACCTGGTCTCCGGACGGAAAATGGATAGCCTATGTCTCGGACAAGAGCGGAGACGATGAAGTATACCTGATCGATCAGATGGGCAGGGAAGAGGAAAAGAAGCTCACCTCGGACGGCCATTTCAAACAGGATGTAATGTGGTCGCCTGACAGCGAGAAACTCTTATACTCCAACGAAGCGAATGAGCTTTATATGCTGGAGATAGATGATCCCGAGCCGGAGCTGATCTGCAGGAATGAACACCGTGATATAACTTCATATCACTGGTCTCCGGACAGCAGATGGGTAGCGTACGACTTCGCCCGCAGAAACAGGAACCGGGATGTATACATCTACGACACCGGGAAGGACCGGACCCATAAGGTAACTGATAACCTTGCCGACGATACCGAGCCATATTTCACCCCGGACGGCAAGTACCTGCTCCTGATAACGGAAAAGTACCGGGGCATAAATACCCTTGCGAGAATAAGCCTCCTGCCCGAGGAAGAAAAGCCCTTCGAGAAGGAGGAAGACGAGGAGACCGGTATCACGGAGGATGAAGACGAGGATAAGGACAAAAAAGACAAGAAGAAGAAAGATAAGGATGTAGAGGTCAAGATACAGTTTGAAGGTATAGAGGACCGGATGCGCAGGGTGCCCAAGACCGGCGGTCGAAGCCTTCACAATGTTCAGGCCACCGACAGATACTATTACTATATGATTAGGGGCAGCAGAGTGTTTCTGTTCAGGCCTTCATACGATCTGTACGCTTTCGACAAGAAAGAGATAAAGAGCAAGAAGATCGCTTCCTCTATCTCAGTCTATGCCATGACCAGGGATAAAAAGAAGATAGGTTATTATGACGGCAAGTTCCATATCATAAAGGTTGGCAGCAAGGCTGGAAAGAAGAAGGATGATGACGACAAGACCCTGGTGGATATAAGTAATACCAGGATGACCCTGGACAGGCGGGAAGAATGGAAACAGATTTTCAACGAGGGCTGGCGAGTGGTCAAATACCATTTCTATGATCCTAACCTTCACGGAGTGGATTGGGACAACATCCGTAATTATTATTCCGGTCTTCTGCCTTACGTAAGGACCAGAAGGGAGCTGAATACCCTGATGTCCGAAATGGTAGGAGAGCTTAATGCTTCCCACCAGGGAGTCGGCAGGGGAGATTCACCAATTGAGGTGCCCAGGACGTCAATGGGTTTCATGGGTGCGAAGATGGTTCTGGATGAAAAAAGCGGATACCCCAGGTTCAAGAAGATATATAAATCGAATTATCTCTCTCTCTCCAGAGGGCGCTCGCCTCTGGATGCTCCATATGTAAAGGTTAAAGAGGGAGACTATCTGCTGGCTATAGACGGCAAAGAGCTGGAGCCGGGAGAAAATTTCTTTAAGTACCTGGTGAACAGGACCAAGAACAAGATAACCATCACCACCAATAACAGGCCTGAGATGAAGGGTTCCATAGAGACCCGGTTCGATCCTCTCTATCATGACATTACCCTGCAGTACAAGGACTGGGTAAACAGCAATACGGAGGCGGTGGATGAAGCCAGCGACGGAAGGATCGGTTACATGCACCTCAAGGACATGTCAGGTTCCGGCTGGATAGAATTCAGGGAAAAGTTCGAAAGGTACCGCTATAAGGACGGAATGATTATTGATGTCAGGTATAACGGCGGCGGAAGCATAGATACCAGGGTGATAGATTACCTGGAGAGGCGCCCCTACCATATACAGAGGTCCAGGGGAGAATCTCCGATAGAGCGCCCCCACGACGTCTTTGACGGAGAAGTAGTGGTATTGATTAACGAATACTCCTTCTCGGACGCTGAGGTCTTCCCCAGCGCCGTCAGGGAACGAGGGCTTGGAACCGTCATCGGAGTTCCCACTCTTGGATTCGTTATAGCTGTCACTCCCCATTACCTGATAGACAGAGGGTACATACGGAAGACCTTCATCGGTATCTGGGAGAAGAGCACCGGCAAGATGCTGGAAAGCCGAGGGGCACAGCCCGACATCTATGTTGAGAATACGCCGGGCGAGGAGATGAGGGGCAAGGATAAACAGCTTGATAAAGCGATTGAATTCCTGATGGAGAAGGTTGAAAAGCAGCCCCGGGACCTCGATTATGAAGTTCAGATCGAAGAAAGGTAACCCGGATAATTGAAACCGGAGAAAGTGTGAATAGAGTAAGCCGGGGAGGAATTTCCTCCCCGGCTGTTCTGAAAGGAGTAAAGGATGAGGAATTTTATCACAGTGGCGTTGATTCTTTTTTTCGCCGCCACCGCATTCGCGGCCGATGAGAAGCCTTCGCCTTACAGTGTTTATACCAGCGACAAGAACCCGGATAATTTTGTAAAGGCATACCGCCACTACGTTGAGTTGAGCGAGGACTCGCTGGATTATAATTCAACGGCTATGGTTGTTTACCTCGTCATGCACGAGATGGAGAGAAATCTGGGGATGCTGGAAGAGAACCGGTCAGAGTTGAAGAACCGGACAAAATTCTTATATGCAAACGCCCTTCTGGAGCTGGGCAGATACGAAGGGGCGATCTCACTTTATGAAGATTTGAATAAGAATGCGCCGAAGTGGTCCTGCCCCTGGAGGCACAAGGGCGAAGCATACTGGAAGAGCGGCGACCTGGAAGCAGCCGTAGAAGCACTGGAGATGGCGATAGAGACCAGGGAAACTCATTACGATGCATACGTCATGCTGGCCGAGGTTCTCCGGGACAGGGAAGAATACAAAAAAGCGCTGGAGACCCTTGAAAAAGGGCTCGGATACTACGGAAAGGATATTGAGGACCCCGAGGAAGAAGTAAGCTCTGTGGATGTTTATTTCCTGTACATGGATCTTCTGAAGAAGAACGGTAAGCAGGAAACAGAGCTTTTCAGAAATCTTTATGAAAAAGCCAGGAAAGCCGCGCCTGAAGACGAACGGCTGGATGAATGCGAGATTCTTGAATAAGGACCTGGCAACTGTCAGCGTTAATCAGGAATGGGAGCCGGGGCTGACCTCATGCCCCGGGTTCCGCGGAATCCAATCAGTGATTTCCGGGATATGACTGATTCCGGCAAGGAGTTCCCTTGAAAAGAGTAACAGCTTCTTTATTTCTGGTAATTATTCCCCTGCTCTTTTTTTCGGCCGCAAGGACCGCCGATTCGACAAAACCGGAACGTTTGTATGAAAAGCTGAGAAACCGGGATAAAGAGAGCAAAAGGGAAGCTGTTGAGTTTGCTGAAGAGCGGGGCATACCGGTAAGGGGGAAAGCAGCCGGAAACAGGGAATTTGAAATAATGGGGCTTACCGAAGGCCCTCCCCTCTATTACATAACCTTCAATCGTAATGCATCGATTACCACCAGGACAGATTCAGTCCTGTCATTTTCTTCCGGGGGTGAAGGATTCCGCCTGGGGATATGGGACGGCGGGCATGTAAGAACCACTCACCGTGAATTCCAGGGACGGGTGATTCTCTCGGGAGACGCGAATTACAGCACCTCGACTCATTCCACTCATGTGGGGGGAACCATGATAGCTGCTGGGCTGGACTCCCTGGCCCGGGGTATGGCTCCGGCTGCGGAACTGATATCTTATGAGTGGAATAATGACGAAAGCGAGGTGGCCGAGGCCGCCGCCAACGGACTTCTCATTTCAAATCACTCTTACGGTTTCGTGAGGGGATGGTTGAAATACGGTTCATGGTACTGGTACGGTGACGTGAATATTGATCAGAATGAGGACTATCTTTTTGGATTCTACAGTAACAGGAGCAGGGTGTGGGATGAAGTGGCAAACGCCTCTCCAAATTGCCTGATAGTAGTATCCGCTGGGAACGACAGAGGAGACGGTCCTGAACCGGGGACCGATCACCTCTACTGGGACAGCGGCACTAACGGTTGGGCAAGAAGCACCAGGGTAAGAGAGCTGGACGGAGGAGATGACGGATACGACTGTCTTCCGGACGGCAACTCGGTGGCGAAAAATCTGCTGGTAGTGGGAGCGGTTGAGGATTTCGTTCCCGTTCCGGACACCTCTGCAGTGGAAATGACCTACTTTTCAGGATGGGGGCCTACCGACGACGGAAGAATAAAACCGGATATCTGCGGTAACGGGTGGAGGCTTTACTCCTGCAGCGACGAATCAGATTCCGATTATATTATTTACAGCGGAACCTCCATGGCGTCTCCCAATGTCAGCGGAACACTGGGGCTCCTGCACGATTATTACTCCGATATACATGATGGGAGAAAACTCCTGGGGTCGACAGTCAAGGCGCTTGCCATACACACTGCCAGGGAGGCCGGAGAAGCGAAGGGCCCAGATTACAGGTTCGGGTGGGGCCTTCTGGATGCCGTGGAGGCGGGCAGGGTGATTGAGGAAGATGCTTCCAGCGGCAGCGGCCTGATAGTCGAATTGACGCTCCTGGAAGGTTCTCCCCTTGAATTCCAGGTGACAGGACGTGAAAGCGGCGAAGATATCAGAATTACCATATGCTGGAACGATCCGGCCGGAGAAGTTCCCGCTGCGGCCCTCAACAGCCGTGTTTCCGTTCTGGTCAACGATCTTGACCTCCGAGTGGAGGGAGCGGGCAATACTTACCACCCATGGGTGCTGGACCCTGACAACCCTTCTCTGCCGGCAGTAAGGGATGACAACGCAGTGGATAATGTTGAACAGGTGGTGGTGGAAAATCCGGGAAGCGATGTCTATACGGTCAGGATACGGCACAAGGGGTCATTGAAGGATGGCAAGCAGGAGTTTTCTCTTATAGCCTCCGGGATTGGCCAGAGCCGTATAATAAGAGTTCTTGAAGACGGAAGCGGCGACGCGCCGGATATCGGCTCGGCTCTGGAAATGGCCCGGGATGGGAACCAGATTCTGGTTTATCCGGGGAATTACTATGAGAGCGGACTGGTTCTTGATAAAAGAATACTTCTCAAGGGGGTGGGAGGACCGGATAACACCGCCATTACTGCGCATGACGGAAAGAGATGTCTCAAAGTGTCTCCTGAAGCTGAGGGATCGGTCATCGAGGGATTCGCCCTGGCCGGTGGAAAGAGGCGGGACTCCGGCAATGGAGGAGGATTACTGATCGGAGCCGACAGCGTTTCGGTAAGAGACTGCAGGATAACCTCATGTTACGGCGAACTCGGTGGAGGAATATACATTTCCGGGAAAAGTCCTTCGCTGCGCGAATGCGTAATCAGCGGTTGCGAGGCTTCTGCGGGCGGAGCGATATATATCGCCGGCGGCGACGCCGATGTACAGGAATGCAGGATAACGGGCAATATGGCTTCTGTTGAAGCCGGGGGCGTTTACATTGATAATTCTTTTCCAGGACTTGAGAACTGCACCATAGCCGACAACCTGTCTGGAGGCAGGGCGGGAGGAATTTATCTGAACCGCAGTTCAAGGGTGGAGATGAAGAACAATATCATCGCATTCAACGAAGCAGCGGGAATATGCAGCGAATCGTATGGTGGATACCTGATTATAAACTGCTGTAATATTTACGGCAACACGACTGAATTTATGGGGGACGGACTGGAGGACCTGTTTCACACCGGGGGCAATATCTCCGAGGATCCCGTTTTCTGCGGCAGGGAAGACGGGATTTACACTATCGGCGACAGCTCCCCATGCACTGAAAACAGCAGCCTGTGCGGAGAAATAATCGGTTCGGAGGAGGTTGGGTGTCATACCAGATCGGTTACTCTGGTAAAACCGGACGGCTCCGGAGACACAGAAACGATTCAGGAGGCTCTGGACGCGGCAGTTGACGGGGACACAATCTATCTCGCTCCGGGCACTTTTTCCGGAGATGGGAACAGGGATATATCAACCCGGGGCAAATCAGTTGTGGTGATATCAGTTAACGGTCCCCGGGAAACAATAATCGACTGTTCAACAAGCCAGGGCGGATACAGCGGATTCTTTTTTACCGGAGGAGAAGACAGTTCAACAGTCATAAAGGGGGTGAAGATAACAGGAGCGGGAGCCGGGGGAATCTGGTGTGATGGTTCCAACCCTTCCATACTGGACTGCGTAATTTCAGATAATATCCCTTCTGTGGGTTACAGGGGAGGGGGTGTGTACCTTGAGAATTCATCTCCGAAGATATCAGGATGTTACATTACCGGGAACCTGACCGGTTCCACGGGCGGCGGAATATTTTGCACGGGCAGTGAGCCGGTTGTCGAAAATTGTATTATAAACGGTAATACAGCCTGCGAGAACGGGGGCGGTATAGACCTTAAGAGCGGCTCGTCGCTGGTAATAACCGGCTCTGAAATATCTGACAATATTTCCGAGACCGGATTCGGCGGGGGATTGAATACGGTAATGTCCGATGCGGTTATTTCCGGTTGCCGTATAACCGGGAACAGAACCACAGAGAGCGGCGGCGGGATCTTCAACGGAACAAATTCAACTATGGAGATTGAGAACTCACTGGTGAGCGGTAACAGATCGACCGGTATGGCGGGAGGTATCTATGCGGGAAGCGGCATTATAATTACCGGCTGCACTATCACATCCAACTATGCCCCTCTGTACGGATCCGGAATCGAGTGCGTGAGCGGGCCGTCCGCCGCTATCTACAGGTCGGTAATCGCATTCAATGAAGGCTCTGAAGGGTTATATTCAATCATCGGAGATGCTGATATTTCCTGCAGCGATCTCTTCGGCAACCCCGAAGGGAATTACGGGGGAGGGGGCTCCGACCAGACCGGGATGAATGGAAATATATCGGCTGATCCACAATTCTGCGATACCCTTTCAGGTGACTGGAGGATATCTACCGCTTCTCCCTGTATGCCGGGCGGCAACGGATGCGGAATACTGATGGGAGCTTACGGCGCCGGTTGCGGCGACCTGCCGGACCTGACAGTATCAGCGCCCGTGTTCGATCCGGGCATCCCGGTTGCCGGCAGTTCATGCAGGTTGTCTTTAATGGCAAGAAACACCGGTACGGCAGCTGCCGATACGGTAACAGTCTATATTTATCAGAATCCGGAAAACCGGCCTTACGGCGATACAGAACCACGCAGTCTGGAATCATCATCACTCGCAGCCGGTGATTCAGTAAGACTTGAACTGGAAATATTCAGAACTGAACCGGGTGTTGAAGATATTTATCTGGTACTGGACCCTGAAGATCTGGTCAATGAGTCCGGGGAGGACAACAACACGGCCGGGCCGTACCAGCTGGAGTGGGTTTCTGAAGACCAGGGGTTTCCTGAATACACAGGACTGGTTAATATATACCCCAACCCTTCCAGGGAGACTGTTGAGATAGAATATCAGCTCAGTGTGAGAGAAGCGCCTGAAATATCAATTTTTGATACCGCCGGCAGGGTTATCAGAAAATGGAAAGGGCCGTCCCTCGCACCTGGCGAGTATACCCTCCACTGGAACGGGAGGAACCGGAACGGTATTAAGGTTGCCTCGGGGATCTACATAGTAAGGTTTGTGGCGTCTGGAGTGGATAATTCACGCAAAGCCGTAATAATCCGTTAAAGGTGTTACGGCCCCGGGGTGATCCGGGGCCGTAGTTTCCGCATGTTTCAACCTCTATTTGAATTCGTCAAGTGCATGTTCGTCCAGGTCGCCGGATACTGCTATAATATAATTTTCCGTGTCCAGGTACCGGTTGGCGGCTTCCTTGATATCCTGGAGCGTTACCGCCATGATCCTTTCCCTTTTCCTGTCAAAGTGATCGAGCGGTTTGCCTGTTTTAAGCTGGTCATAGATTATCGACCCGATGTCGTCGGGCGTTCTTACGTACATGCTCAGAAGCGATATCTTTCTCGCCTTGGCTTTTTCCAGCTCTTCGGCTGTAACTCCGTTCTCCTGAACCTTGCGTATCTCCTCGAACATACCTTTAATCATCCTTGCCACCTTGGTCCTGTCGGTGTTGGTACGGATGTTCCAGTATCCGCCTTCTTCGCGGACCCATAGATTACTTCTTATCCCGTAACTCAATCCCTGTTTATCTCTCAGCTCTACACCCATCCGGGAGGTAAGAGAGCTTCCGCAGAGGATGTGCTCGAGGAGCTTTATAGCTTCCATATCCGGATTTGATTCCATAATACCTCCGGGTACCGGATTGAAGGCAATGTCCACTCTGCACTGTTTATATTCGGGGTTTGAAAATACTATGACTTTCTTGCCCTCAATCCTTTCGATTCTTCCAAAGGGGAGCATCGGGTCATTCGATTCCTTATTCCAGCTTCCCAGAGTTCTGTTCAGCTTCTCTGCCAGCCATTCTCTGTCGAAATCCCCGACAGCAACTATTTTCATTCTCTCTGGACTGTAATACTTGTTATAAAACCCGACCAGGTCCTCCCTGGTCAGATTTCTGAATACGTCCGGGTCGCCGCCGTGGGAAACAGAGTACTGATGCCCCTCGAACACATCTTCGAACATGCCGTAGAAAGCCTTCATCCTATCGGTTTTCTTAAAATCCTCGGCGCTGGAAATCGCCCTGGGCCTTATCTTTTCGATCTGCTTTTCCGGGAATGATGGCCCGGTGAGGCAGCCGGTAAGCCCTTCCAGCATCAACCCGGCATCTTCCCTGAGCGAATAGCCATGGAAAGCGATATTGTTCCAGCTCTGGTCTATAGCTACGGAGTAGGGAATGAAAGAGCGTTCCTCCAGCATTTCGTCGTAATCGCGTTTATCCGTTCCCCGCATCAGCATCGACTCGGTCATTGATCGAATTCCGGGTCTTTCCATATTTTCAGGTATGCGGCCGGTTTTTATGAAACCCATAATCATAACGGTTGGAAAATCATGATTCTCGATAAAATATACAGTTGTGCCGTTATCAAGAACCAGGGAATCGACCAGGGGTGCTATCGGGTTCGGAGCTATTATCTCATCCAGGCTCGGTGTGTAAATATCACGGACGAGCTGAGATGCGCCCTGGTCTGTGGTATGAGCGCTGGTTGCCTCCTCTGTTTCATGAACATCTTCGACATCCTCTTCGGTCCCGGAACCGCCATCTTCTCCTGTAGAATCAGGGAATGAATAGCACAGAACCAGATTGTCGGGGTTCAGATATTTCGCCGCAACTTTCTGTATATCATCCCTGCTTACCTGCTCAACCATCCGGTTCCATCTGTTGATATATTCCCATCCTATGTAATTCTCGTAAATACCCAGGCGGTTACCTATCTTGCTGGTATACTGGTCTCCGGTAATCTCGTCGAACTTTATATTATTCTTGATCTTCTGGAGGTCGTATTCATCCACCGGATAGTTCTTAAGAGAATCGATCTCTTCCCAGAGCGCGGCCTCCACATCATCGACGGAAGAACCGGGGAGCAGGCGGATACCGACATTGAAGGTGCGGGGGTCCTTGCTGAATGACAATCCTCCACCCACGGTGGAACAGAGTTCCTCCTGACGGACCAGCCGTTTATACAGCCTGGAAGTGGCGCTTCTCCCGCATAGTATTTTGCCCGCGACATAAAGAGCGGGGCCGTTATCCTGGAAGCGGGTGGGCGCGTGAAAATACATATTAACCGCGTCATTCAAGATATCAGGGTGCTTGAATTTCAGTACCTTCTGCCCTTCCGGCATCACCCTGTAGAATCTGGGAGTATCCAGTTCCGGGCCTCTGGGGATCGGGCCGAAATACGTTTTCACCTTCTCCAGTATTTCTTCAGTGTCAAAATCTCCGCACAAAACCAGGGTCGCGTTATTCGGGGTGTAATATCTTCTGTAGTAATCGTATGCCTGGTTACGGGTTATCGACAGGATATCTTCCATCCATCCTATTACGGGATGACGGTAGGGATGATTCTTGTATATCAGCGTGTTTACTTCTTCCCTCCTTTTGCCTCTGGCGCTGTTCTCGGTCCTCTGCCGCCTTTCCTGAGCTATTACCTGAATCTCGCTGGCGAACTCGGTGGGATCCAACTCACACTTATGCATCCTTTCCGATTCTATGTCAAAGGCAAGATCGATTTTGTTTTTGGGCAGGAGTTCGTAGTAGACTGTAATGTCATTGGAAGTAAAAGCATTGAATATTCCGCCGTTTGCGGAAATCAGGTCGGCGATGGTACCCTTGGGAAACTTTCTGGTACCCTTGAACATCATATGCTCCACAATGTGAGATATTCCGGTCTGTCCGTAAGGCTCATACTTGGAACCAACATTGTAGGTAAGCCGGGAATAGATAACCGGGGCGGTGTGCATTTCATAGGTAATTACATGAAGGCCGTTCTCCAGGGTGAACTCCCTGACCTTGGAATCCTCCAGGGCGACGGCTGAGCCGAATACGGTAAAAAACAGAATAATTATTATTGCAGGTATAGCCCTCTTGATTTTCATCGGTCCTCCTTTGAACTGAACATAAGGGGTAGGGTGAAAAAGTTAAATTTTTGAATGCTGCTGACGTAACTGCAACATTAGTTATTATAATCAGACCGGACGCATATTCCAACCGGGAAATTCAAAATAATCGGGAATAGGAAGAGAGATCATAACCCACTTCCTGCTCTAAGGAAGCTTCTTTGTTTTGGGGAGGGGGAGTGGGCGGCTCTTCGGGGGGCGGTGGAGTCTGTGCGGGGTGGCGGGGAAGAAAAAGAAGAAGAACTACAGGAAGAGTTAATAAAAGAGATAGAGATCCGGGAAGAGACTGAGGCTGAAATTGCTTCTGGCGAGGAAATCTTTTTCAGGCGAAAGCCCTGGTACGAGAAGCAGAGATGGGACGAGATCCTGGATGAAAGAACCCGCTGGGGAGACCTCAGCATCGAGAACCAGAAGAAACTGATTAAACTGATCGGAAGGAGGTAAAGTAATGGACACATGAGAGCTTAACGCTATAATAACCTTCTGTAACTAAAGCCTAATTTAGAAAGGAGGTTATTCTCATGTGCCCATATACATATTACGAAGTTATGAGAAAAAGTAAAGACCCAATGCAGATACGTTATCAAATGGTGATTTGCGCTGACAAGCACGGGATCAGGAAGACTGCCCGGTATTTTAAGTGCTCCCGCAATACTGTACGTAAGTGGTACAGACGGTGGAAAAGAGACGGTTACAGGGCTATGGAGGGACTCAGCAGGCGTCCTCACCACTCTCCAGCGGCAATTTCTGCGGCTGACAGGAAGATGCTGGTGGATCTCAAGAAGAAGAAGTACAAGAGACTCGGTGCTGATGCAATAAGGGTTCTGGAAGGGATCAGCATAAGCGCCAGGACCATCCGGAAGATATGGCGGGAAGAAGGGGTATCCTCACGGAAAAGAAGGAAGAAACACAAAACAAAACAGAACCTCAGAGAGGTAAAGAAGAAGTGGAGGCTCTTCAAGCAGATAGACGAGGATACCAAGTATCTCAACGATATCCCGGAGTACTATTTCAGCATGAAGAAAAACAGGCTGCCCACTGTTCAGTTCACAGCTCGTGATGTAACAAGCGGACTTCTCTACATGGGCTTTGCTCAGGAGAGAAGCCTTACCAACGCGGCCCTGTTCGCCAGCTATCTCAACAGAAAGCTTCAGCAGTACGGAGCGGATCTATCCCGTACTGTCAGGCAGACGGATAATGGCGCGGAATACATCGGTCATGTAACAGCAAAAGAAGCAAGTGCTTATACTCTCGCTGTCGAAAGCGTGGAGGGGCAGAAGCACTGCACCATCCCCCCTGGCGCTCACACCTTCCAGAGTGATGTTGAGACCGTTCACAACCTGGTCGAGGTGGAGTTCTTTGAAATCGAAGAGTTCAGAGACAGAGCCGAGTTCCTGGACAAGGCTTACAGCTACCAGCTCTTCTTTAATCTCGAAAGGCCCAACTCTTACAAGGAGTATAAAACCCCCTGGCAGCTGGCCAGGGAGAAACAGCCGGGGTTATCCAAAGAGATAGCTATGATACCTCCGGTCTTCATCGGTGATCTGATGAATAAAGAACTTGAATATCTACCGCAGGGGGGTTACGATGTGTCTTCCGTTCCCT
>JAWODM010000083.1:0-5250 GCA_046483305.1 Candidatus Krumholzibacteriales bacterium
TCACCCTCCCTGGAGAGGTATTCCCTGTTAGTGAGCTCATGCTCGACCCTGACATCCTGATCTATTCCAAGGGGAATTTCCGCCTCTCCTCCGGGCGCGACCTCGTTAATCAGATTTTCTCCGACGAACGTTGATACCGGCGAAGACCCTTCGGATGGGGCGCTAACCACATATACCCCGGCTTTTCCCTTCAGAATCGGCACCTCCATGGTATTGGTCAGTTCCCCGGTGGCAAATACATGCGGGGAAATCCGGGGGGCGGTGTACAATGATAATTCAACCGGCAGTTCGGCGCTCCTGACCAGGACTCTCCGGCTGTCCCCGGAAGCGAGGGTTACCGGGCTCCTGACCTCGAAGTTGGCGGAGAAACCAGATACATCAGCCCCTGCCTCCGCATGGGACACCTCCTGAGGCTCCGCAACCCCTCCCCCTTTTACATGGAGTTCATCCCCGGTTTTTACTATTCCCGATTTGAGAGCCAGTGCCTCTTCAATATTATCGTACCCCTCCCGGCTTTTTGAGGAAGCCCGCGGAATCCTTATCCTCTTTTTAAGATATGCGGGAATCAGCACCGGTGGCCCCGCCCCCAGGTAGGGACGCGCCGTGGAAAGGAATATAGACACATCTTCCCAATCCTCTCCGGTCCTCTGAACTACAAACCCCCTGTAATCCAGTCCTATACTGGTGTTCCTGCGATTGTAACGGATTACGTATTCAGGGGTCCAGGAAGCCTCCCCCACCAGGTAGGAAACCCTGAAGCTGAGCCGGCCGGACGATTTTACACTGCATTCTATCTGTACCTCCTTGCCCGCTTCGCTGACCCTCATCTGCCTCATTTTTCTTTCAATAACCTTCTTCCGCTCCTCTGCCGAGGCAATCTCTTTCTCCAGAGTTGACATCCTGTTCTTTATCCCTGTATTTTCCCCCTCTATGAAATCAAGAATCCCTCTCCATTCCCCCACGGTGAAAGACTCCCCGGCCATCTCTTCCCTGGCGCTTTTTGCCTTGAAGTCGGAAAGGGATGAAACAAATTTCAGCCTCTGGTGCAGAGCGCTCTGAGTTACCAGAAGACTGTCTATTCTGGACTTAAGTCTCTCCATTTCCATCTTCAATCTATTATACTCCGGAGAGACAGACGGGTCCTGATCCCGCTGGCGTATATTTATCCCTGCAATTTCCGCCGCCGCGCTCCCGCTTCCCTCCACCTGAACCGAAGAATTATCTATCCGGTAGGGAAGGCCTCCACAGATGAAACTATATAAGCCTGGCTCTGCCTCGGCGCTCCCGCTCCGGATAACTCTTACTTCCCCTCTTCTGTATATGGTTGCTTCCACTATCCTGGTTTCCAGCTCTACTTCGGTGTACTCCTTATCCGCCGAAAAAGCGGCGTCCTGACCTGCGGGCATGATCAGTAGAAAGACAAATACCACGAGACCGAAATTGAGAGTTCTCCCGGCCAATTTCATGACTTCCCTCCCATCGGGGCAAAAACTGACTGAATTTTGGTTATTCATTGATTCCACTCATAATTAATTTAGCTCATATGCCCACCCTCAGCAAGGAGATTGATTTAAAATTTAATTGCGCTCAACCGGGCCTCTCCCCTCCTCAATGAAATCCCGGCAGCCGTCTTCTTCTCCCGCAAAGGCGATCCGCTCTATCATCGAGCGCGCCGGAAAGGGAAATACGGATAGAGATATCATGTTCGCCATAAGATGCCCGGGCTCTATTTCTATTATTCTCCCGGCCCTTATTTCTCTCTGAACATCCTTCTCCGTTCTTTCCATGGGACGGCCTGGAGGAAAATCGTAACTCATTTAAGACTAACGGATAATGAATTCTGGATTTTTGCTGGACGCGGGGCGGAATGGCGAATATAATTAATTGAAACAGCAGCATGACCGGAGGAATATGGGATTTGAGGTAATCTTTGTATTTGTTCTTATTATAGCCGCGGTCATTCTCTTCATGACCGAGTATATTCCATTCGAAATTACAGCTCTAATCATTACTTCTTCCCTGATGGTTACCGGTATCCTTGATATTTCCGAAGGTTTATCAGGCCTCAGCAATCAGGCAACAGTGACTATCGGGTGTATGTTCATTATCAGCGAGGGTTTGAGAAAAGCCGGCATTCTGAGAGCGGTGGGGTCGCTGTTTACCCGCGCGGGGAAAAAGAATTTCTGGCTTGCGGTAGCCACGATACTCCTTCTGACCGGTTTAGTCTCCGGTTTCATGAATAATACTGCCGCTGTAGCTATATTCATACCGGTAATAATAAGTGTTTCAGCAGCCCTCGGGGTCTCTCCCTCCAAGCTTCTGATACCGCTTTCCTATATTTCGATCTGCGGCGGCGCCTGCACCCTGATAGGGACTTCCACCAACATTCTGGTCAATTCGATAGCGTCCGACAGCGGCCTGCGGCCGCTGAGCATGTTCGAATTCCTTCCCATGGGGATAATCTTTCTGGCGGGCGGATTCCTCTACCTTATCCTTTACGGGATAAGGATGCTCCCGGATTACAAACAGGAACGGGACCTCACCTCACAGTATGAGATGGAAAAGAGCATCTCAGATATCGAATTAACTCCCCTATATAGCAAGCTGGGCTGTTCGCTGGAAGAGTGCAAGATGACCAGGGGGCTGGACCTGGATATTCTGAGGCTTTTCAAAAAATCCAGGCAGTCACAGGGAGCGAGAAGGACCCAGTCTCACCTGGAAGAGGGGGATGTCATAAGAATGAGGGGGAAATCCAGCGAGATTGATAAAATAAGCGACAGGGAACACCTTATAGTAAAATCTCCCCCCGGAGTAAGAGACTCGGACCTGGAGAAGGGAAGGGATATCCTTCTGGAAGTCTCCGCAAATCCGGATTCGGCGGTAATAGGTAAGAAACTGGAGAATATAGACCTCCGGGAACTCTTTGGCGCCACCATTCTGGGAGTGAGGCACCGGGGAAAATTAATAAGTGAAAACATGAATAATATACGGCTTTCCAGGGGAGATACCCTTCTGATCTCCATGGAAAGGAGCAGGGTGGGGCAGGTTCAGAAGAATCCGGATTTTATAATCATTTCAAAATTGGACCTTCCGGCATATAAAACAGGCAGAATTATCTGCGCCGGCGGGATACTTGCTCTGGTGATACTGACCGCATCCCTTCACATTTTCCCCATCGCCCTGAGCGCTCTTATCGGGAGCATATTACTTGTCGTATCCGGCTGCCTCACTACCACCGAGGCATACAATGCGGTTAACTGGAAGGTAATATTCCTGCTGGCAGGCATTCTTCCTCTCGGTATAGCCATGGAGAAAACGGGCGCGGCCGGTGTTCTTTCAGGGCCGGTATTAAAACTCCTGGGCTCTCTGGGCCCCAGGGCGGTTCTTTCAGGTTTTTTTCTTATTACCATGCTGAGTTCGAATATAATTTCCAATCAGGCGGCGGCGGTTCTTTTCACTCCGATCGCTATTTATACGGCGCTCGACCTGGGAGTAAATCCCAGAACTTTTATTTTTGCGGTAACATTCGCCGCCTCGTTGAACTTTCTGACCCCGGTAAGCTACCCCACCAACGCGCTGGTGTACAGCCCGGGCAAGTACAGGTTCTCCGATTACTCGAAAGTCGGAGCGCCCCTGAGTATAATGTTCTGGATCCTGGGATCGCTTCTGATCCCGGTTATATGGCCTCTGTAAAAGGACAGGGATAAATATGAACTTGCGGCGCTTCAAAGTAGTCCTGACCATCAACAGATGGCTGGAAATTTATTCAGGCCAAACCCTGAGAAAGGATCTTCAGGCAGGGCTTACAGTCGGCGTAATGCTGATACCGCAATGCATGGCTTACGCCGTGATCGCAGGGCTGCCCCCCGTATATGGGCTTTATGCCTCCCTGATCCCTCTTCTGGTCTATCCATTCTTCGGTACCTCGAGGCATCTTGCCCTTGGAGTGGTGGCTCTGGATATGATTATCATAGCGGCGGGGGTGGGCAAGATAGCCGTTCCGGGTAGCCAGGAATATATATCTCTGGTTATTGTTCTGACTCTTCTGGTGGGGCTGGTGCAGGTAATAATGTCATGGGCGAAGCTGGGATTCCTGGTGAACTATCTTTCCAGGCCGGTCATTGTAGGATTTACCAGCGCCGCGGCGGTTATAATAATATTCGGGCAGGCGGGAAATCTGCTGGGGATAGATATTCAGCGCTCCTCATACCCGGCAAACAGTATAAGCGAGCTATTCTTAAAAGCGGGCTCGGCCAATCTGCTCTCTCTTCTAATAGGCGGGAGCAGTATAATCCTTATTTTGATATTCAAGTTCTGGAAGCCGCTGTTCCCAAAAGCGCTGGCAGTTATCATCATAGCCACAGCTCTTTCTTTCCTGCTGGAGTTTCCCTCTTATGGGGTAGAAACTGCCGGGCGGATACCCCCCGGGCTCCCCCCGGTCAGGCCGCCGTCGGTCAACATCTCCGCCCTGAGGCAGCTTTTCTCCACGGCGGTAACCCTGGCGCTGGTACAGTTCATGACCGTGGTGTCCCTGGGAAAAACCTACGCGGCGAGGCATAGATATTCAATAGATTCAAACCGGGAGCTTTTCGCCCTGAGTCTTTCCAATATCTTCAACAGCTTTCTCAGAGGGATGCCGGTATCGGCCAGTTTCTCCAGAACAGCTGTAAATGAACAGGCTGGATCAAGGACCCCGATCTCCAATATCTTCGCCGCGTCAGTCGTTTTAATTACATTGCTGTTCCTGACCCCCGCCTTTGAATACCTTCCCACCGCGGCGCTTGCGGCGATAGTTATAACCGCGGCCATAAACCTGATAGATGTAAATTCTCTCAAATGGCTGATGAGGACCAAGAGAAGCGACGGCCTGATAGCGCTGTCCACCTTCATCATCACACTGGTGATAGGTATTCAGGAGGGGATCCTGATAGGGATCGCGGTTTCTCTGCTCGCTCTTCTCTACCGCGAAAGCTATCCCAATGTGGCTGAACTGGGCCACCTGCTGGGCACCCGTTCCTTCAAGGACCTGAATAGATTCGCGGAGGCCGATAAGATAGAGAAAATAATGATCCTCAGGATAGACGCTTCCTTCTCCTTTACCAATGCCGAATTCTTCAAGGATTATATACTCAGCAAGTCACTATCTTCGGAGGAAGAGGTGGAGGCTGTGATCATAGACGGAAGCGCAATAAACGACCTTGACACCACCGCCCTGGATGCTCTTCGCTCGGTGATAGAAACCCTCAGGGA
>JAWODM010000035.1:0-9106 GCA_046483305.1 Candidatus Krumholzibacteriales bacterium
AACAGGCTCCTGAAGCAGTTCAGGCAGATGAAGAAGATGGTAAAACAATTTTCGAAGTTGACACCGGGCAGAAAATCATTAGGTTTCCCAATGAACTAGTTTTTAAATTAATGGAGGTAAAATTTGTCAGTAAAGATCAGATTAAAGAGAATGGGCAAGAAGAAGAATCCCTTCTACCGGATCGTGGTCGCGGATTCCAGAAGAGCGCGCGACGGACGTTTCATAGAAATTCTGGGGTATTATGACCCGATGAAGGAACAGGACCAGGTAAATGTTGATGAGGACAAGGTCTGGGCATGGATGGACAAGGGTGCAAAGCCTTCCGAGAACGTGGAGAACCTCTTGCGGCACGAGGGTATCATGGAGAGGTGGCAGCTTCACAGGGAGGGCGTAGAGGTAATCGAGATGGACGCCATCATAGAGGAGAGAAGGCAGAAGCAGCCCGCCGCCAAGCCGGAATCCCAGAAGGAGGCAGAGGAGATGGCGAAGGAGGAAGAGGAAGAGAAAGCAGCCGAGGCCGAAGAGGAAGCTGCAGCCGTAGAAGAGCCCGCAGGGGAACAGGAAGAGGAGAAGGGGGCTGAGGAAGCTGAAGGCGCTGCCGAAGAGAAGAAGGCGGAGGAAGAGCCGGTGGAAGAGGCGAAAGAGGAAAAGCCGGAGGAAGAAGAGAAGAAGGAAGAAGCGGTAGAAGAGAAGCCTGCTGAAGAGGAAAAAAGGGAAGAAAAATCTGCTCCCGCTGAGGAGAAGGCTGAGGAAGCCCCCGCGGAGGAACAGAAGCAGGAGGAAGCCGGCGAAGAGGAAGAGAAAAAGTAGCTTTCAGGACCGGACTCGCTACCATAATAGTAAAAGCAGAAGTTCTGAATAGAGGATAGGAAAATATATGAGCGTTGATGATATTAAAAATATGGTAAGAGAACTCGCCGCCATGCTGGTGGACGAGCCGGACAAGATAGAGATCACCGAAGAGCAGCGCGACAGGGCGATAATCGTGGTTATCTCTGTAGCCGAAGACGACGTGGGAAAGATCATCGGAAAGAACGGCCAGACCGCCAAGGCCCTCAGGGCTCTGGTAAACGCAGCTTCGGCCAGAAAAGGAAAGAAGGTACTCCTGGAGATCAGGGAGTAACCCGGCAGGGAGAACGGTTAGAATGCTTGAATACGCGCAGCTTGGAGATATTGTAAACACCGTGGGGCTGAAGGGGGAGATAAAGCTTCTTCCCGGCCCTGATTTCTGGACGGAGGCGCTGGACCAGGATCAGCTTTCCCTGGTTTCGGTAAAGACCGGGAGAAGATCGGTCAGAGTCCAGAAGTACAGAAGGAAGGGCGGTACCTACGTGATCAAATTGGACGGCCTGGAATCGATTGAGGATGCCGAGGCGGCAGTGGGCCAGAGGCTGGAGCTGTCCCTGAAGGGGTTTGAAGAGTCAGATTATCCCGACAGGGGGCTTCGTTGCAGGCTGGTGGGGATGAAGGTTTATGGCCTGGACGGGAGCCTGATCGGGGAAGTTACAGATATGGTCTCCAGCTCGATGCAGGAGTGTCTGATTGTCTCCGGAGAGGATCGGAGATATATCATCCCCTTCGTTCCGGAGATAGTTCCGGAAATAGACTACATGGAGGGTACGATCAGGATCGACCCCCCGGAAGGGCTTCTTGACCTTGTCTGGTAACGCTGAAAGAAATATCGAACTGGATTTTGTAACTATATTCCCCTCCATGTTTGAGGGGGTGTTGAGTGCCGGGGTGCTGGGAGTTGCAGCCCGGAAGGGACTGGCCGGTTACAGGGTTGTCAACCTCCGCGATTTCGCGGTGGACAGGCACGGGAGCGTTGACGATTACCCTTACGGCGGAGGGCCGGGTATGATTCTGATGGCCCAGCCGGTGGTGGAGGCGGTGGAGAGCCTCTACGGGGATACCGGCCGGGAGGATATCTCGGTGGTTCTGATGTCTCCCTGCGGAAGGCAGTTCAGCCAGCAGGTGGCCGGGGAGCTGGCTGAGAAAGAAAAGATTATATTTATCTGCGGCCGCTACAAGGGCGTGGATGAGCGTATAAACGACCTGGTGGTAACAGACCGGATATCAATCGGGGATTTTGTCCTCAGCGGCGGGGAGCTTCCCGCTCTGATGGTGGCCGATTCGGTGGTGCGTTACCTTCCCGGAGTGCTGGGGAACGAGGAATCCAGGGATACCGATTCCTTCTCCGGAGAAGACCGGGAGCTTACACTGGACAGCGCCTATTATACCAAGCCCCGGGAGTACCGGGGGCTGAAGGTGCCGGAAGCGCTGATTTCCGGGGATCACGCCCGGATAGATGAATGGAGGAAGGAATCTTCGGCCGCCAGGACCGAATATTACCGGAACAGGTTGAAAAATTAAGAGCTGGCGTTTAAATTATTTCAGGCGGGAGTTTCATATAGATAATCTCCGCCGCCAGGAGGAGAATATAAGGAGGCAGAATGGATATTATTAACAGGATATCAGCAAGGCATATCAAGGACGACCTTCCTGATTTCAATATCGGCGATACGGTGAGGCTGAGATTGATAATCAGAGAAGGCGACAATGTAAGAAAGCAGAAATTCGAAGGGACAGTTATTCAGTTCCGGGGAAACGGAGCAGGAAGAACTTTCACTGTCCGCAAGATCAGCCAGGGGATAGGAGTAGAGAGAGTATTCCCCCTTCATTCACCCAATATCGAAGGGCTGGAAGTCATCCGCGAGGGCAGAGTACGGCGAGCCAAGCTCTATTATCTGCGCTCCCGACTGGGCAAGAGCGGCAGGGTAAAGGAGAAGAAGAAATAGTTGCTCAATCCCGTTCCACCTTTACCGGCGGGCTGCCGGAGTTGGTGGAATTCGACCGAAAACTCAGAGGCAGAGATGTGGTGCTGGCCGGAGTGGACGAAGCAGGAAGAGGCGCCCTGGCAGGGCCGGTAGTGGCAGCGGCGGTAATATGCGATTACTGCGAAGAGCTGGCCGGTGTCCGGGACAGCAAACTTCTGACAGAGAAGCGGCGCGAAGAAATTTACGAGATAATCATTGAAAAATCAGCGGCTCACAGCACCGGCGCGGTATGGCCGCGGGAGATCGAAAGAATCAACATCCTGAACGCCACCCTGAAGGCGATGAAGATAGCGGTGGAGAACCTGCCGGTGGCCGCGGGCCTGGTGATAGTGGACGGCAGGCAGGTTCCGGAGGTGGATATCCCGGCCTGCCCCTTTACCGGGGGCGACCGAAGGAGCTTCTCTATCGCGGCCTCTTCCATAGTGGCCAAGGTACACCGGGACAGGATAATGCGCGGGCTCTGCTCGAAGTACCGGGGATATAACTTCAGGAGAAATAAAGGTTACGGAACTCCTGAACACAGGATGGCAATCAGGCGCCTGGGAGTGAGCGAGATTCATAGAAAAAGTTTCAAGTGTTATTGATAGCACGGAGGTGCGGGGATGAAGGGTAGACATATTGATGCCGGCAGAATCGGTGAAGAGATCGCAGAGCGCTACCTGCTTCTGGCCGGATACCGTATAGTCGAGAGAAATTACAGGGCGGGAAGACTGGAGATAGATTTGGTGGCAGAGCGGCAGGACTGCCTGGTGTTCGCGGAGGTGAAGGCAAGAAGAACCGGCGCATTCGGAAGCGCGCTGGAGAACCTGCTTCCTGCAAAGATTGAGAATATCAGAGAGGCTGCTGTCAGTTACATATCAGAGAACTGCCGCTCCGGAAAACCGGAGAGGATCAGAATAGACCTGTTGGCAATCGATATAGACGCTGAAAAGGGACAGATGATTCTGAATCATATAAAAGGAGTTACATAGAAAAGACTTGATTTGAAAAGTTCTCGTTTCTATCTTTATCTAAGTCAGCATGAAAGTATATAAAAAGGAGGAACACGGGTGAGAACCAAGCAATTTATTGTCCTGCTGCTGTTGGCGGCTGTGGTAATTTCAGGCTGTAATATCTGGCATCTGGTAACAAGGGATATGCCGATAGAGGATATGGACGCGCTGAGGGAGAAGTACGAGGGAAGAACCGCCTGGACCAAGAGTTACATCGTAGATACTGGACAGAACGGCGTTATCGAACAGGACAAGAAATTGAAGATAGTGGAGCTGGATTTGCACTGGCAGGGCGCCCTTGGAGTCAGAGGCCCCGACGGCCGCAAGTACCGGCACGCTCTCAACCTGGAGAGGCCCCTTACCAGGGAGAAGTATGAGGAGGCCATCCACGAACTTCTGTGGTTCGAGAGCCCGGAGAAGAGGTACCGGGAGAACCTCTGGAAATACGGCAAGGATGTCTCCAAAGCGATCCTTAACCATGAACTGATAGAAGGGATGAGCCAGGAAGCAGCCATGGAATCATGGGGGCCTCCGGCTGAGAGAGATTCGTTCAACGTCCAGGGTTCACTGCAGATCCAGTGGAAGTATGTCGATCCCCGCAACGTAAAGGAAAAACCTTATATCGTGTTCGTGGATGGAGAAGTGACCGAGTGGTCTGAGTAATCGCCCGCCGGCTTATTCTGCAGTATATATTCCAAGGGATTTATTAACTGAAAAAGCCCCCGCGCAAAACGTGGATCAGGATTAATCTGAAACTCCGTATAACTTTGAGCCCGCGATTCTTTCCAGAACCATCCTGACACAATTTCAGCAGGGACTTCATTTAAATTATAAGCATTTTTTGTTCTTCTGTCAATCGTTCACTTTATATATAAGTGAAATATTATGGTTATATCTGAATTAAGTCAGCAAAGTTATTGCCATTGTGTTAATAACGGGAAAAGTAATCTTTGGCAATCTTCCGGACTTTCCCCGACAGAGCCAGTATGGCTATCAGGTTCGGTATCGCCATCAGACCCAGCGCGGTATCCCCGAATCCCCACACCAGCTCCAGAGAGAAGATCGCTCCCAGGAAATGCACTATGCAGAAGGTGATCCGGTAGGGCATGATAGCTCTTCTGCCGAACAGGTATTCTATGCTCCGGTCTCCGTAATAGGACCACGATATGGCGGTGGAAAGAGCGAACAGAAATACCGCTATTGAAATTATATAGTTTCCTCCCTGGAAGAATCTGGCCAGCCCTCTCTGGAAGGCCCAGGCGGTCAGAGGAGAGCCGTTGAGCAGTATCTCGCCGTTGAGTTCTATTTCTCCGGAATCGATCTCCCTCCCTTCGCTGTCCAGGAATATAAAATTGCCCTCTCCGGCAATTTCAATGTAACCCTCGAATCTCTCTTCATCTCTTATGAGGACAGCGTTGTCCACGGTGCTGTGGTTCTTTACGAAAACGGCCTCCGGAATCTCTCCGTCAATCACCTCCAGCTTTCCCCGCTCTATCCTGTGCTCGTCCCGGATTACCCCGTTCTCATATATGGTCCCGTCAGCCCTTATGATCGACACCTGCGCCTGCTCGGTGAAGTGAATCTCAGCCGGTTTCTTGTCCTTCCACACTCCCAGCGTCACGATGGTAAGGCCGGTAAGGGTACATATAGTCAGGGTGTCAATATATGGCCCCAGCATCGCCACCAGCCCTTCTCCGACCGGCTCGCTGGTCTTTGCCGCGGCGTAAGCTATGGGGGCGCTGCCCTGCCCCGCCTCATTGGAGAATATTCCCCGCTTGACTCCCCAGATCAGCATGAACATGAAGCTCGAGCCGAAGAAGCCTCCCACTCCGGCCTTGGCGTTGAAGGCGTCCCTGAAAATGGTGGCAAAGGCCTGTGGTATCAGGTTGGCGTTGAGAAGAAGAATGGTTACGGTGCTGACGAAGTAGATAGCGGCCATGAAGGGAACCAGCCGGCTGGCCACCTTTCCGATTCTCTTTATGCCGCCGATGATGACCATCCCTATCAGGGTGGCCATCACCATGCCGGTAATCCAGGTCGGTATCCCGAAATCGCTCCTGAACGAGTCTGCCACCGTGAACGCCTGCACGCTGTTCCCGCTTCCTAAGGAGGATATCACCGCGCATCCGGCGAAGAAAACGGCCAGGAATTTCCACTTCGAGCCCATTCCCTTCTCTATATAGTACATCGGCCCTCCGGAGACTTCGCCATCTTCCCTGACCTTTCTGTATTTAACGCTCAATGTGCATTCGGCAAACTTGGAGGCGGTACCCAGAATCGCGGTAACCCACATCCAGAAGAGAGAGCCGGGCCCCCCGTAATGAATGGCGGTAGCCACCCCGGCGATATTCCCTATCCCTATGGTGGCGGACAGGGCCGCCGACAGCGCCTGAAAATGATTGATTTCACCGGCGTCCTCTTCCTGGTCGTATTTCCCGGCTATGACCTTCAGCGCGTGCTTTACCCTGCGAAGTTGAATGAAACGCAACCTGAAGGTGATGAATATCCCGGTGCCCAGGAGCAGCACCAGAAAATAGGGAAGCGCCGAGGGGAATTCCCATATATATTTATAAACTGTGTCTATAAAGTTTTGAACTGCCTCCATATTTCAGACTCCTTCTTGCATCGGATCTTACCTGCTAAAAGATAAAGAAAATGAGCAGTATAAGGATTATCACCGGGCAGAAGATAGAGATCAGGAACCTGTACGGCACCCCGATCGCCTTCAGCGCCGGCCTTCCTTCCGTAATTACCTTGATAACATTATCGGTTTTCCATACATGCACCACGAAGATCGCCAGAAGCAGAGCCCCCATCTCCAGCATCAGATTGCCGAATATCCAGTCCATCAGTCCAAGAAAGCTCTTGTGGATAAGCGGAAGGTCGCCCAGCCAGGGGACTATGCCCTGCGAGAGGGCCGAAGGAAGCCCCAGCAGGAATACCAGCGCCGAAATAATCCAGACAGCTTTCTCTCTCAGCCAGTGTTTTTCATCCACCAGGTATGCGGTTGCAACCTCCAGCAGCGATATGGTGGAGGTCAGCGCCGCTATGGAAAGAAGGATGAAAAAGGCCGCTCCCACCAGGTTCCCCGCCGGAATGCTCGAGAAGATCCTGGGAAGGACCTTGAATACCAGGCTGGGTCCCTCGTCCGGCTGAAGCCCCGCCGAGAAGAGTGCCGGGAATATCAGCAAACCGGCCAGTATCGCTATCAGGGTGTCGAACAGGGCCACCGAGCAGCCGCTGGAAAAGACGTTGGCGTCATCCGGAAGGTAGCTTCCGTAAGTAATCATTGCTCCCATCCCCAGGCTCAGCGAGAAGAATGCCTGCCCCAGGGCATCCAGGAAGGTCTTCCCGGTAACCTTGCTGAAATCGGGCCGGAAGTAGAAGGCCAGCCCCTCGCCGGCCCCTTCCAGGGTAACCGAGCGAATTATCAGAATCACCAGCAGGCCCAGCAGCACCGGCATCAGTATCTTGGCCCACCTCTCTATGCCGTTCCTTATCCCTCCCCTGACCACCAGGGCGGTAAGCAGGGTGAAAACAGCGAACAGGGGCAGGGAATAGGACGGATTGGCCGCGAATGACTCGAAGGTACCGGTGTCGCAGCAGATAATCTTGATTATATAACCCAGAGAGTATCCAGCCATCACCGCGTAGTAGGAGAGTATACCGACTCCGGTGATTACTCCCATGAATCCGACTATTTTCCAGTTGCTTCCCGGTTTGACCGCCTGAAAAGCCCCCACCGGATTCTTCCGGCTGAATTTTCCCAGGGAGAGCTCCGACAGCATTATGGGAAGACCCAGCAGCAGAACGCACACCAGGTATAAAATAAGGAAGGCCGCCCCGCCGTTTTCTCCCGCCTTGTAAGGGAATCTCCAGATGTTCCCCAGGCCTATTGCGGAACCGGCGGCGGCCAGGATGAAACCGAGCCGGGAGTTCCAGTATCCACGGCTGTTATCGTTGTTCAAGCTCATCAATTTCCTCCATGAATTCTGTCTGCAGATTCTGAATATTCAGATTTGTAACACTCTAACTTATTTTACCTGCCGGTAGCAATTATTTTTTCCCCTGGGCCAGATACAGACCGAACAGTATTACCGCGCTCCCGAAAAGGAAGAATACCGAAATATCTTCTCCCCAGAAGGCCCATCCGAAAGCGGCCGCAAACGGCGGGTTCAGATAGATGAATGAAGCGACCGAGGTGGCGGGAAGGTATTTCAGTCCGGTATTCCAGATCAGATAACCCACTACCGTGCACAACAGGGACAGATGCCCCAGAGCCAGCCAGTGGGTTCCCGACATGGTGGCCGCGGTGGCGATGAATTCTCCGTCGAACAGAAACAGGAACGGTACGGTTCCGATGGAGAGGGAAAGGTAACTGACTGTAACCGGCTTATATGTTCCGGCGAGGTTCTTGCCGATAACCGTGTAGACCGCCCAGGAGACCGGGGCCATGGTTGCCAGGGCCGCGTATCTGAACTCGGAAAGCTCCAGGTTCAGTCCGATTCTTCCCCATTTGATTACCGCCACCAGCCCCCCGAAGGCGATAAAGACCCCCAGGACTCTTTTCAGCGGGGGTTTTACCCTGAGAAAGAGCACCGACAGGATCAGAGTGAAGATCGGAGAGAGGGTGGTTATCAGGGCGGCGGCTCCCGGTTTGATCTCGGTCTGTCCCAGGTAAAGAAAGAAGTTGTACCCGGCCACCCCGAAGACGCTCATGGCGATAATCCGCCAACTGTTTTTCCTGATGATCTCACCGCATTCAGCCCTTCTGGTTCTGCCGGCCAGCAGGTAGGTGGCCGATATCACCGCCGCGGGCAGGAATCTGGCGAGTATCAGCCGCTGAGGAGAGAAAAGCTCTCTGAGATGGCGGATTGCGGTAAAGGAGTTAGACCATATTACGAAAAGAAATACCAGCATCAGCTTGACCAGCGCCGGGGGAAGATTATTTTTCGGGGAAGTATGCTCCATTATTGGGAATCCTGCGCAATTTCAGGCGAAAACTTGTAATTACAGGTTAATTTATGGTATAATAGAACCTGCAGGGTGGAAGATACAACTACTTTTGTTTGACATCGGGAGGGAAAGATGAAAATGATGAAACGAATACTTATTACACTGTTTCTCATAACCCTGCTGGCATCATCCTCACAGGCGGTCGTTATCAGAGGCGCCAGGGGGCGTAACCTTCTTCGTTATCAATACCTGGTCAGCCAATGGGAAAACGACAAACTGCGTGTATACAATGAACATGGTTTTCCCATCCACCGTTACAGA